>CAYRLZ010000019.1:0-60629 GCA_964425275.1 uncultured bacterium
AATGGGGATATGGTAAAAGAAAAGCGCGGTGTTGACCTTTTGAAATCTTTGACTATGATTTTAGGAAAGAAGGGATGAAAGCAACACTTGATTTTTTGAGTTTTATAGTATAATTTAATTAAGTTATGGACTTTGAAAGTAGAAGAAGAAAGAACGGGGAAGCCCCTTATAAAACTTCCCCAAAAAGTGATGTTGAACCATTATGAACGATAAGTCTTATGATTTTTATGTAAATAATGACCTTTCGGAATATGCCGGAAAATGGGTGGCAATTGTTGGCGAAGAGGTAGTCGCCAGCGGTGATAATGCCAAGGTGGTTTTTGAGGAAGCGAAAAGAAAATTCCCTGACCGACTGCCTTTGTTGGCAAAAGTGCCCAAAGACGAGATTCTTATTTTATAATGGTGGTTGAATTTAAATATCGCCCGGCAATAATCCGAGGAGAGATAATCTGGCGGCCAGTCGCGGAAATTACGATAGTTTACCGGGATAAAGAAATTCGGCTTTCACCTTATATTGACAGCGGAGCTGATATTACCTTAATCCCAAAATCAGCAGGTGAAGTATTGGGTTTTGAATTAGAAAAAGGTAAAATCAAAGAACTTTCCGGCATCGGCGAAGGAAAGGTTGCGGTAATACCGAAGGTGGTAAGAATGACAATTGGCGAAGAGACATTTGGTTGCCGAATTGCCTGGGCGCTGATTGAAGAAGTTCCGCCGCTTTTGGGGAGAAGGGATATATTTGACCGCTTTGCGGTTTTGTTCCAGGAGTGGAGTAAAAAGATTCTCTTCATACCAAAATCAGAATTCGTTAATTTTAGACCATAACCTAAGTGGCTTTTTGAGTGCGGGCATTTTTGTTGCGGAAGGTTTCTATTTCAATTCCTTAAAAGCCGGTGAATTAAAAGCAACGAAGAAGATGGTGAAGATGGAATAGAGAGAGGAGAGAGTTAGAAAAAAGATGATGGACGGGGAGAAGTTCCCGTCCTTTTTTGCTTGACTTATTTTCCGATTTGGTTATAATAGGTTATGAACTGGCGAGATAGAATTGTAATTGACCCGGAGATTTTAGCCGGGAAACCGGTAATTAAAGGCACGCGCATCGCTGTGGAGTTTGTTCTGGAGTTACTCGCTAACGGTTGGACGGAAGCCCAAATCCTTGAAAACTATCCCCAATTAACCCACGAAGATATTTTGGCGGCCCTCCAATATACTACTGAACTATTAAAAGAAGAAAAGGTTTATATCCTACCTTAGACTTTTGCGGTTTCTGGCTAACGAAAATATCCCCTTAATCGTTGTGGAACAATTAAAAGACGAAGGTTTTGATATAATATCAGCAAGCCGGGTGTATGGCGGGGTAGGCGATAAAGAGATATTGAGGGAGGGGGGTGAAGGAAAATCGGATAATTTTAACTTTTGATAAGGATTATGGTTATCTTATCTTTCGGCAAAAATAAATGCCACCAGGAGTTATCTTTTTACGGATTCCCCCCAAATCACCGGGTTACATTTATACCAATCTTGTCAAGATTCTAAAAAGCGGATTACCGTTAGAAGGTTATTTTACTGTCACATCAGAGAAAAAGGTTCGTTCTATTCCTTTAAGACGGTAATTCACCACAACGAAGAAGATGGTAAAGATGGAGTGATTTAACCGTTGACTGTTGAAGAATAAGCGAAAGCGGGGAGAAATCTCCGCCTATTTATCTTGAAAAGATTGACTTTTCTCTTTTTTTGATTATCATTAATCTATGAAGCAGAAATTACCTCTTTATCATACCATCAACGCCATTATTCGAAAAGGAGAGGAGTTTTATGTTGCAGAGTGTGTTGAAATTGGGGTGGTTACTCAAGGCAAAACGGTTGATGAAACTATCGCTAACCTCAGAGAAGCAGTGGCATTACATTTAGAAAATGAAGACCTTACTGAATTGAGACTTGCCCCTAATCCTTCTTTAATAATTACAATGGAATTAGAGCCAATCTCGAGTGCCGTCTAAACTAAAAAGACTTAAAGGCCCGGAGGTCATTAAAATTCTTGTAGGATTTGGATTTAAGGTTCATTCCCAAAAGGGCAGTCATATTAAGTTACAACGGATTAGTCTCACGGCTAAAAAAGAGACTTTGACTATCGTGACCCACAAAGAACTTGATGTCGGTACTCTTCACGCTATATTTCGACAAGCATGCCGATATATTCCGGAAGACCAATTACGGAAATATTTCTATACCGAATAAAGGTATAAGGGTCGTTTCCTAATACCAACTTCCCAAGGGTATCTATTTTTTATCATCTTGAAGCAAGTGAATTCACCGCGACGAAGAAGATGGTGAAGATGGATTAAATCAGTAGGAGGCAAGAAGTAAGAAAAAAAGAGTTAAGGATAGGGAAAATTTTTAACCCCTTACTTCGCTATCATTTAGGTCTCTTGACAGATTAAAAAATTCTTTTATCATATTATCCTCATTGCCGACATAGCTCAGAGGTAGAGCAGGGGTTTTGTAAACCTCAGGTCGGGGGTTCGAATCCCTCTGTCGGCTAAGAATAGCGGTTGGTGAATAGGGTTCAATAATCACTAACCAATAATATTGGGCAGGTACCCAAGCGGCCAAAGGGGGCAGACTGTAAATCTGCTGGCGTATGCCTTCGGAGGTTCAAATCCTTCCCTGCCCATCGCGGGTGTAGCGCAACGGTAGCGCAACAGCCTTCCAAGCTGTGGGTTGCGGGTTCGAATCCCGTCGCCCGCTTAGCGTCAGTTGTTAGTAATTAGCCATTGACTTTTCCAGAAAATTTATATAATATATTTAATTGAGTTATAATTGACTTTTCCAGAATTTGTAATATAATAGTCTTTTGCCCATGTAGCTCAGTCGGTAGAGCACATCCTTGGTAAGGATGTGGTCGCCGGTTCGATTCCGGCCGTGGGCTTAATCGGCCAGTGGCCGATTAAGGAGAAAAAGGAAAAGGGAGGAATGATATATGGCTAAGGCGAAATTTGAGAGAAAAAAGCCTCATATAAATATTGGGACAATTGGTCATGTCGACCACGGAAAGACGACCTTGACCGCAGCAATAACGCTCTGTCTGGAGAAAAAGGGGTTAGCAAAATATACCCCTTATGACCAGATTGATAAGGCACCCGAAGAAAAGGCACGCGGTTTAACCATTCAGTTAGCCCATATTGAATACGAGAGTGAAAACCGTCATTACGCTCATATTGACTGCCCGGGTCATGTTGACTACATTAAAAATATGATTACCGGTGCTGCCCAGATGGATGGGGCAATCTTGGTCGTCTCGGCTCCGGATGGACCAATGCCCCAAACCCGAGAGCATGTGCTTCTGGCCCGACAGGTTAATGTCCCGGCCATCGTCGTATTTCTGAATAAGACCGATATGATGTCTGACCCCGAATTGATTGAAGTCGCCGAGTTAGAAGTGCGAGATATTTTGAATAAATACAACTTCCCAGGTGATGAGATTCCTTTCGTTCGGGGAAGTGCCCTTAAGGCATTAGAATGTGGTTGTGGAAAAGAGGAATGTCAATGGTGCGGACCAATCCTGCAATTAGTTAAGGCGGTTGATGACTACATCCCAATACCGACGCGGGACCTTGATAAACCATTTTTGATGCCGGTAGAAGATGTCTTTTCAATCACCGGTCGTGGAACCGTTGTCACCGGAAAGGTAGAAAGAGGTCGGATTACCCCGGGCAGTGAGGTAGAACTTATCGGATTTGGAACGCATATTAAGACCGTAGCAACCAGCGTGGAAATGTTCCGCAAGATTTTAGACGAAGGAGTAGCAGGAGATAATGTCGGAATCCTATTAAGGGGTGTAGAAAAAGACCAGGCGCTACGCGGTATGGTTGTTGCCCAGGTCGGTTCAATTAAACCACATAAGAAATTTGAGGCATCGGTCTATGTCTTAAAAAAGGAAGAGGGTGGAAGACACACGCCGTTCTTTAATGGCTATCGCCCCCAATTCTATATCCGAACCACTGATGTTACCGGAACCGTTCATCTACCACAGGGGGTAGAGATGGTTATGCCCGGGGATAATGTTACCTTACAGGTTGAACTAATATCCGAAGTGGCATTAGAAGAAGGGTCAAGATTTGCCATTCGGGAAGGTGGTAAGACCGTCGGCGCTGGTGTGGTGAGTAAGATTATTGAATAAAACAAAAACCCAGGGTGTAAAGAGAGGCCAATTTCCCCAAGAGGAGAAAATGGAAATTAGTGGCCGAGTCAGATTATAATTACCGATGAGACTTTTTATCCAACTGGCTTGTAATGAATGCAAAAGAAGGAACTATACCTCCACTAAAAATAAGAGTAAACAGGAAAGATTAGAGGTGAGGAAATATTGTAAATTTTGTCGGAAGCATACGATTCATAAAGAGGTTAAATAGGCCAGTAGCTCGAACGGTTAGAGCACCGGACTCCAAATCCGGGGGGTGGGGGTTCGAATCCCTCCTGGCCTGTCAAAGACCGGTGTTGGATTGAAGATATTAGCATCTTCAATTAAGGGTAAAATGAGTATCCCGAAAATTATTAAAGACATCCGAAATTACATCAAAGAAGTTATTGCGGAAATGAAGAAGGTGACCTGGACCTCGCGGCGCGAATTATTCATCGCTACCCTGATGGTCATCATCCTCTCCGCCATACTCTCTATTTTTATCGGCTTCTGGGACCTAATCTTTTCCCGCATTCTTCATCTTCTCTTACGTTAATCATGGGTTTTTATATTGTTCATACTTATACCGGAAAGGAGAGAAAGGTAAAAGAAGTCTTGGAAAAAAAGATTGCCGAATTGGGCTTAGAGAATATTATCAAACGGGTTCTCGTTCCCTCAGAAAGGGTTTTGAAAGTGAAGAAGGCTGACCTTATCGCCCAAGAACGTAAGTTATATCCCGGCTATATTATTGTGGAGATGGAAGAAGACGAAGAGGCATTCAAACTGGTAAACTCCGTCTATGGCGTTACCCATTTTCTGGGAACCCGGAATAAACCAATCCCCTTGGATGAAGAAGAGGTGAAAGAGATATTAAACCAGATTGAGTCCAGTCAGCAACGGGTAAAACCGGAAACCCCCTTTACCAAGGGGGAAGCGGTAAAGGTTATATCCGGACCTTTTAGCGGTTTTACCGGAACTGTGGAGGAAATCTTTCCCGAGCGAAGAAGGGTAAAAGTAACGGTAACCATATTCGGTCGGCCAACGCCGATTGATTTGGATTTTATTGAGGTGCAGCCAATTTGAAACCAAATGATGAAAGATAGGAGTTAAGATGGCTAAGAAACCGATTGCCTTAGTTAAGTTACAGATTCCCGCGGGACAGGCAACACCCGCGCCACCAGTTGGTCCAGCCCTGGGACAATATGGCGTCAACATCGTAGAATTCTGTAAGCAATTTAATGCCGCGACGCAGAAAGAAACCCCGGGAATTATTATTCCGGCGGTCGTTACTATTTATCAAGACCGAAGTTTCACCTTTATTACCAAAAGTCCACCAGCGTCCGTCCTCTTGAAACAGGCCGCTGGTCTGGCTAAGGGTTCACCGGAACCACACCGAGTAAAGGTCGGAAAGATTACCCGAACCCAACTGCGGGAGATTGCAAAAAAGAAGATGGCTGATTTGAATACCGAAGATTTAGAGGCAGCGATGCGGATTATTGAAGGAACCGCCCGCCAGATGGGAATAACCGTAGAAGAGGAGTAAAGATGAAAAGAAGCAAACGTTATCGGGCATTATTAAGCAAGGTGAAAGAGAAAGATATTTACCCCTTAGCCGAGGCAATCAAAAAGGTGAAGGAATTGGCCAATGCCAAATTTAATGAATCAGTAGATGTCGCCATCCGCTTGGGCTGTGACCCAAAGAAACAAGAGCAGATGGTCCGAGGAACAGTCGCCCTGCCTTACGGCACGGGAAAGGAAGTCAAGGTCTTGGTCTTGACCAAGGGGGAAAAGGAAAAAGAAGCCAAGGAAGCCGGTGCTGACTATGTTGGCTTTGAAGAATATATTGAAAAGATAAAGGGCGGTTGGCTGGATTTTGATGTCTTGGTTGCCACGCCGGATGCGATGCCCGAAGTAAGTAAGATGGGTAAGATATTAGGACCGAAGGGTTTAATGCCCTCACCCAAAACCGGCACCGTTACCTTTGATGTCGGAGCGGCGGTGAAAAGTTTGAAGGCCGGTAAGATTCAATTCAAGATGGATAAGACCGGAAATGTCCACGCCCTGATTGGTAAGGTATCTTTTGAACCCGAGAAATTAGAAAAAAATCTTTTAGCCTTGATTGCCGAGTTAATAAGACTAAGACCCCCAACGGTAAAAGGTCAGTATATCCGCGCCGGCTATATCGCATCAACGATGGGTCCTTCCTTCCGCTTGGATGTTAAGGAATTACAGGAACTGGTCCGAAAGGAGTGTTAAAATGGAAAAGTCCAAGATGGTGACAAAAATAAGGGAGATAATTAAAGACGCCAAGGGAATCTATTTCACCAATTTTATTGGGATGCCAACTGCCGAATTGAATGCCGTCCGGAAAAAGATGAAGACCAATGGTCTTCAATTTTTAGTCGTCAAAAATCGGCTGGCGGCGATTGCCTTCCGGGAATTCGGAATCTTTGATAAAGTGCAGGGATTCTTAAAAGGACCAACTTCGCTCATCATCAGTCAAGAAGATGTTACGGCACCCGCCCGTCTCCTAAAAGAATTGGCGAAGGATTATCCGATTAAATTTAAGGGGGCATTGGTTGAAGATACCGCTTTTTTATCCCGGGATTTTGACCTTTTAGCCTCCATCCCACCAAAACCAGAATTGATTGGTCAAATCTTAAATTCCCTTTTGGCACCTTTGACCGAATTTACTTGGCAATTAGAAGGGATACTCAATGAGTTTCTCTTTACCCTGGAGGCAATAGCTAACAAAAAGCAATAAATATGCCGCAGGATAAAAAGTGCCAAGGTGATAGACGGAATACAATTTGGGCACTTGACGGGATGAGTTTTTTCATTATAATATACACAATTTCTAAAAATACAGAGAATTAAATGCTTGGAAAAAAAGAAGTATAATTAAAAACTTAAACGGAGGATAAAATGCCGACTAAGGTCGAAGAATTAATAAGCATGATTGAGACACTAACCGTAACCGAACTGCATAGTTTGGTGCAGGCGTTAAAAGAAAAATTCGGTATCAGTGGACCGGTTTTCGCTCCACAAGCCGCCGGACCGGCGACGACCCAAGCGCCAACCGAGGTAAAAGAGGAAAAGACCGAATTTACCGTCTCACTGGTCGCTATTGGCGATAAGAAGATTCAAGTTTTGAAAGAACTGCGCGCCCTTACCGGTCTTGGCTTAAAGGAGGCGAAAGACCTCATTGATAATGTGCCGAGTCTTATCAAGCAAGGAGTAACCAAAGAAGAAGCGGAGAAAATCAAGGCGAAATTAGAGGAGGTCGGGGCCAAGGTAGAGATAAAATGATTCTCCGCCACCGGCGCCGAATATTTAATCTCAGAGACATCCTTGGCTACTTGCCAAAGGGAAAATAAAATGAAAAAATATTTCTCTAAATTGAAACATTCCTGGGAAATCCCGGCACTCCTTTCCATCCAGTTAGATTCTTATCGCTCGTTTCTTCAGATTGATACACCGCCGGATAAAAGAAAAGAAGAAGGTTTAGAGGCGCTCTTTCGTGAGGTCTTTCCCATTGAAGATACCCATCGCCATTTCCTTCTGGAATATGTCGCTTACGATTTTGCTGAACCACAATATTCAATTGAGGAGGCAATCGAAAAGGGGTTAAATTATTCCATCCCCCTCTATGCCACATTCCGCCTGACGAAAAGGGTGCCAACAAAAGAAGAATATAAGATAAAGAATGTGGTGGAGCAAAGAATTTTCATAATGGACCTCCCCTATATGACTGAGCAGGGCACATTTATTATTAATGGTATTGAGCGGGTCGTGGTTAGCCAGTTGCATCGAGCCCCTGGGATTTATTTGCAAAGAGAAGGAGCCGAATCTTCCTTACTTCTGGTACCACTCCGGGGGGCCTGGTTTGAGATGCGCGTTGACTCTAAGGATAACCTAACCGTTCTTCTCGACCGGCACCGTCACATCCCAATCTTTACTTTCTTTCGGGCGCTTGGCTACTCCCCAAAAGAGATACTGGAAAGTCTATTTCCCATTGAAGAGAAGGAGATAAAAGTGGGCGATGTCGTTTGCGAAAAGATTATCGGTGAAGACGGAAAGGTCTATTGTGAGATTGGTGAAGAGATTACCCCAGGAATTTACGATTTTCTTATTTCCAAGGGGATCAAAAAGACCAGGTGCATCAAAGAAGGAACCCCTGGTCTTTCGCTCATTATCCAGAGTTTAAAAAATGACCCGACGACCTCCAAAGAGGAGGCGGTGAAAAAAATCTTCCAGCGACTGCGTGGGGTTGCTGCCCATTCTGTTGAAGTCGCCGAGACCACCATTATGGGCATCCTCTTTGACCGGCGGCGATTTGAACTCGGTCTTTGTGGTCGCTACCGATTGAACCGAATCTTTGAAGAAAAAATCCCCCTTTCTGAGGTTGGTCTCTTAAAAGAGGATATCTTAAAAATGACCAAACGGCTTATCGCCTTTCACCTCCGCAGTCTACCGCCCGATGATGTTGACCACCTGATGGCGCGTCGGGTGCGCGCCGTGGGCGAACTCTTGGCCAATCACTTCCGGATGGCTCTTATGCAATTAGTCCAGAATATTAGAGAACGCGCCGCCTTAGTTGAGGATAGCCGCTTAACCCCTAACGAATTAATCAACACCCGAGCGGTCGCGACGATGGTTATGAAGTTTTTCACCCAAAGCCCGCTCTGTCAGTTTATGGAACAGACCAACCCCTTGGCCAGTCTTATCCACAAACGAAGAATCTCCGCCCTGGGTCCGGGTGGCTTAACCAAAGAGACCGCCGGATTTGAAATAAGGGATGTCCATTACTCTCATTACGGAAGAATCTGTCCGATTGAGACTCCAGAGGGACCAAACATTGGTTTAATAAACACCATCGCCACCTATGCCAATGTTGACGAATACGGGTTTATCACCACTCCCTACTGGCGGGTAAAAAACGGCGTGGTCACCAAAGAGGTTGTGTATGTGAGTCCGGATGAAGAAGAGAATTTGACAATCGCCCAACCCGATACCCCAATTGATGAAGAGCGACGGATTATTGCCCGCGAGGTTATTGTCCGAAGAAGAGGCGATGTGATAACGGTCCCGCCCGAAGAGGTTACCCATATGGACATCTCACCGAAGCAGTTATTCTCTCCCTCTACAATTCTCATACCATTTTTAGAGCACGATGATGCCGACCGGGCCCTGATGGGTGCCAATATGCAGCGTCAAGCCGTTCCCATCCTCCAGCCGGAAAGACCACTGGTGGCTACGGGCATAGAAAAGAAATGGGCGGAAGAATCAGGCGCCTGCCTTCTGGCCCAAGAGGAGGGCGAGGTCGTAAAAGTTGACTCTTCCCGTATTATATTACGAACCGCCCAAGGTCTTTTGGAATACCGCCTGCAGAAATTCTTTAAGAGCAATCAATATACCTGCCACAACCAAAAACCGGTGGTTAAGGAAGGGGTGGTGGTGAAAAAAAACGGACTTTTAGCTGATGGACCAAACACCGATCAAGGAGAACTGGCTCTGGGGCGAAATGTCTTGGTTGCCTTTTTACCCTGGCGCGGTTATAACTATGAAGACGCCATTCTTATTTCCGAAAATCTCTTAAAGGAAGACGCCTTTACCTCAATTCAGATTTTGGAGTTTGAAATCCAGGCCCGAATGACAAAATTAGGACCAGAAGAGATTACTCGTGATATCCCTGGGGCCCGGGAAGAGGAGTTAGCGAATCTGGATGCCTTCGGTATTATTCGGATTGGCGCCGAGGTTGCTCCGGGCGATATCTTAGTCGGGCGGATTACCCCCAAAGGGGAGACGGAATTTACGCCGGAGGAACGGTTGCTGCGCGCCATATTTGGCGAAAAGGCAGAAAATGTTCGCGACACCTCTCTTCGGGTAGAAGCCGGTGTCTATGGAACGGTGATTGATGTGAAGATAATTACCCGCTGGGATGGAAGTGATTTGGCAAAAGATGTCTTCCGAAGGCGGGAGTCAATGATTACCAAAAAATATGAAGAACGGAAACTCTTTGCCCAACAGAGAAGAGATGACCGATTGCGAAATCTGCTTCTCGGGGAAAAGGCGAGAAAGACTATTCGGGACAGTAAAGGTCATATTTTAATCAAAGAGGGTGAGAGGCTTGACGAAGAATTTTTCACCAGCGGCAAAATCGGTAAGGTCAAAGATTTTGAAGGTCTGGTTGACTCGGAAAGGAAATTAGCCGCCATTCAAGAAATCTTAAAAGACTATGAAAAGGAACGAAATTTATGTGAGACTGAGTATAAAGGGAATATGGAAAAATTGAATCGGGGAGATGAAATTCCCCATGGTGTCTTAAAATGGATTCGGGTCTATATCGCCCAGAAACGACGATTGTCGGTTGGTGATAAATTAGCCGGTCGGCACGGCAGTAAAGGGGTGGTCGGTAAGATACTACCGGTGGAAGATATGCCGTTTCTTGCTGATGGCACACCAGTGGATATGGTCTTAAATCCCATCGGCATCCCCTCCCGGATGAATATCGGACAGATCTTAGAGACCCTTTTGGGTTGGGCGGCCAAAAAACTTGGCTATCAAGCAATCTCACCGCCTTTTGAAGGTCCGAGCGTAGAAGAGATAAAAGATGAACTGGAAAAAGCCGGATTACCCCGGGATGGTAAAGTGACTCTCTATGACGGAAGGACCGGCCTACCATTTAAGGATAAGGTGGTAGTTGGTTATATCTATATGATGAAACTTAATCATATGGTTGATGATAAAATCCATGCCCGGGCGGTTGGTCGTTATTCATTAATTACCCAACAGCCCCTCGGGGGAAAGGCGCAATTCGGTGGCCAGAGGTTTGGCGAGATGGAGGTCTGGGCATTAGAGGCTTACGGTGCCGCCTATACACTACAAGAGATGTTAACCATAAAATCTGATGATGTGGAAGGAAGAAGTGAACTATTTGAATCGCTTTTCAAAGGGAAATTGCCTCCCGAACCCCGCATCCCGGCTTCTTTCTCGGTATTAACTAAGGAATTGCGCGGCTTGTGTCTGGATTTAATCCCGGAAAAGACTGGGAAAAAAGATAAAAAAAATGACCGAATGAAACCACAATCTTAAAGGAGATTTAACGATGATGATGGAAGAGAAATCTAAGGAATTTGAGATATTTAAGGATTTTGATGCATTAAGAATCACTCTGGTCTCACCCGAGATAATCCAAAAGTCAGTCAAAGAAGGAGGCTGGTCCTGGGGTGAAGTGACCCGAGCCGAGACCATCAATTACCGAACCCAAAAGCCGGAACGAGACGGATTGTTCTGCGAAAAGATTTTTGGTCCGGTGCGCGACTATGAATGTAACTGTGGCAAATATAAGAAAATAAGATATAAGGGAATCGTCTGTGACCGTTGTGGTGTTGAAGTAACTCTTTCCAAAGTGCGGAGAGAAAGAATGGGACACATCAAACTCGTGGTTCCCGTCGCCCATATCTTATTCTATCAAGTTCCTCCTTCCAAGATTGGACTGCTTTTGGATTTAACAATCAACGAACTGGAAAGTATATTGAATTACGAGACCTATATTATTTTGGATCCGGGTTCTTCACCTTATAATCGGGGAGAACTCTTAAGCGAGGAGGATTATTTAGCAATCAAAAATAAATACGAGAAGTTTGTCGCCGATACCGGAGCCCCAGCCTTAAAATACCTCCTGGCGAAATTAGACCTGGAGGATTTAGCCGCCGAGTTGAAGGTGAAGATAAAAAGGGAGACCTCGGAAAGATTTTCCTTGCTCCGGCGCTTAAAGGTTGTTGAGGCATTTCGTGCCTCTGGGGTAAAACCAGAATGGATGATCTTAGAGGCGATTCCGGTTATTCCCCCTGATTTAAGACCGCTAGTTCCATTAGAAGGTGGGAGATTTGCTACCTCCGATTTAAATGACCTCTATAAAAGGGTAATCGTCCGCAATAATCGCCTGAAGCATCTTCTCAGTATTAAGACACCGGACATCATTTTGAAAAATGAAAAGCGGATGTTACAGGATGCGGTCGATGCCCTATTTAGCAATGAGACGCGCCCGAAGCCAGCGCGCGGCGTTGGCAACCGCATTCTCAAATCCCTCTGCGAGACCCTGCGCGGCAAACAGGGCCGCTTCCGCCGCAACCTTTTAGGGAAAAGGGTGGATTATTCCGGGCGGTCGGTTATTGTCGTTGACCCAACACTCCGATTACACCAGTGCGCCCTACCTAAGGAAATTGCCTATGAACTATTCAAACCGTTTATTATGCAAAAGTTTGAAGAGAAGAAATTGACCGAAGGGGAGACCGCGGCAAAACTACTCCACAAGAAGTGCCCACCCGAGGTCTGGGAGATATTAGAGGAGATTACCAAAAGTCATCCGGTTCTCTTAAATCGCGCCCCGACTTTGCATCGCCTTTCCATTGAGGCCTTCTTTCCGGTTCTGGTGGAACACCGCGCGATTGGTATTCACCCTTGTGTCTGCCCACCCTTTAATGCCGACTTTGATGGTGATACGATGGCCGTCCACCTACCACTAATACCCGAGGCAATATTAGAATCAATCTCATTAATCCTCGCCCCATTCAATATCCTTTCCCCGGCTCACGGCAAACCACTTATGGTTCCAACCCAAGACATTGTGGCCGGTATCTACTATCTAACAAAAGTTAACCCATCGGCGAAAAAAATTAATCGGGTTTATGACGATTTCCGTGAGATTCATTCCGCTTATCAATTGAGAGAAATGAGTCTCCACGATATGATAAAATTTCGGTATAAAGGCACTACCTATGAGACAACCGTTGGTCGGGTTATTTTTAATGAGATATTGCCTGATTCGTTAAGATTTGCTAACGATGAATTCACTAAGGAGAAACTGGTAGCCCTTCTTGACTACTGCCATCGCAAATTGGGCAGTAACCAGACCGCAAACCTTTTGGATGCGATAAAAGACCTCGGTTTTGAAATTGCCACCATGGCTGGTTTATCAATCGGCTTAGATGACATTGTTGTTCCCAAGGAGAAACCGAAGATCCTAAAAGAGAGCGAAGATGAATTACGAAGGCATTACACCAATTATCAGCGCGGGTTGATTTCAGAAAGCGAAAAATATAATTTTGTTGTCACCACTTGGACGCAAGCCGCGGCCAAGGTTGAAGAGGCCCTAATGAAGGCCTTGGAGAAAGACCAGGATGGTTTTAATCCCCTATTTTTACTTCTCGACTCCGGGGCCCGGGGTTCTAAGAGTCAAGCCGTCCAGATTGGTGGGATGCGTGGTCTAATGTCTAAGCCCCAGCGGCGGATGGTGAGCGAAGAAATTATTGAGACACCGATTAAAAGTTCCTTCAAGGAGGGACTTTCGGTCTGGGAATATTTCATATCGACCCACGGCGCCCGCAAGGGACTGACTGATACCGCCCTGAAGACCGCGGAGGCGGGTTATCTTACCCGAAGATTGGTTGATGTTGCTCAGGATGTCGTCATCACAATGGACGACTGTGGCACGATCTTAGGTCAGGAGGTCTCCGCCTTACGAGAGGGTGGAGATATTATTGAACCTCTCGCTGAACGGATTGTTGGTAGAATTCCGGTAGAAGATATTATAAATCCAATTACCGGGGAAGTAATTGTCAAGGCCGATGAAGAGATTACCGAAGAATTAGCCGAGGAGATAGAAAATTCCGGCATTGAAAAGGTAAAGGTCCGTTCCGTCTTAACCTGTGAGGCACCCAACGGATTATGTGTGAAATGCTATGGCCGAAATCCGGCTACGGGCAAATTGGTTGAGGTGGGTGAGGCGGTTGGCATTATTGCCGCCCAATCAATCGGTGAGCCAGGCACGCAACTTACCCTAAAGACCTTCCATCTGGGAGGTGCGACCACCGGTATCTCCGAAGAGAATAAGGCGTTGGCAAAATTTGACGGTGAGGTCCATCTGGAAAATCTACCGGTCGCCCGCCGTTCCGATAATGAAATGGTCGCTATGGCCCAAGGTCGCCTTCTCATCTCTTCCGACCATCGGGTCATTCCTTACAATGTTCCAGAGGGGGCAATCTTAAAAGTGACCGATAAGGAAAAAGTGAAAGAGGGAGATATTCTCTTTGAATGGGAACCATATTCTGTGCTGATTATTGCCAAACGGTCGGGTAGAGTAAGATATGTTGACATTGAACCCGACATCACCTTACGCGAGGATGTTGACGAAAGAACCGACCGGCGGGTAAAGATTATCACCGAAGACCGGGAGAAGAAAAGGCACCCCCAAATTGAAATCGTCGGCGACCACAATAATATCTTAGAGCGACTTCACCTCCCGAGCGGTGCCTATCTGATTGTGGAAGATGGACAAAGAGTCTTAGCTGGTGATACCATCGCCCGTTTTTTAAAGGAAGTGGCTAAGATTAAAGATATAACCGGTGGTCTGCCAAAGGTGGCGGAACTCTTTGAGGCAAAAAGAGTTAAAGACCCGGCGGTCATCTCCGAGATTGATGGAACGGTGGAGGTAGAAGAGCCTCATCTGGGTATGAGGACGATAAAGGTAATCTCGGATGAAGGTAGCGAAAAGGTCTATCGTATCCCTTATGGTAAATACCTCTTGGTCCGTCGGGGCGATAAAGTGAAGGCGGGTGATAAACTCTGCGAGGGTGAGGTTGACCCTCATGATGTCCTGAAAGTTAAGGGCTGGCTCGTCGTTCAAGAATTTCTTACCAACCAGATATTAGCCGTCTATCGCATTCAAAATGTGAAGATTGATGATAAGCACATCTCAATAATTGTTCGGCAGATGCTGCGGAAGGTGAAGATTGAAGACCCGGGCGATTCTAATTTCCTGGAGGGTGAGATTGTTGAACGGAAAAGGGTCTTGGATGAAAACCGACAATTAATCAAAGAGGCGCGAAGACCGATAAGCCATCGACCAATCCTTCTGGGTATTACCCGGGCCGCTCTCTTAACCGAGAGTTTCCTTTCCGCGGCTTCCTTCCAGGAGACAACCCGGATTCTTTCGGATGCGGCAATTAGCCAGCGGGTTGATTATCTCCACGGCTTAAAGGAAAATGTGATTGTTGGGCGGTTGATTCCCGCCGGCACTGGATTCCGTGAATTCCTAACAAAAGAAGCCAAGGAAAGAGAAGAAGATGAGAGAAAACGAGAGGCAGGTTAATTTATGCCAACCTTAAATCAATTAGTAAGAAAGAGAAGAGAGAAGGTAAAAAAACGTTCTAAGACACCGGCTCTATCCTCCTGTCCGCAGCGCCGGGGGGTTTGCACCCGGGTCTATACCACTACTCCCAAAAAACCGAATTCGGCACTCCGCAAGGTCTGCAAAGTTAGATTGACAAGTGGCTATGAGGTAATTGCCTATATCCCAGGAGAAGGACACAATCTTCAGGAACACTCAATCGTTCTATGCCGGGGAGGAAGAGTGAAAGACCTCCCTGGTGTCCGTTATCATGTGGTAAGAGGTATTTACGATTGTGCCGGTGTGGAAGGAAGAAGAAGGGGTCGCTCGCTCTATGGTGCCAAGAGACCAAAAGAGACAAAATGAAGAGAGGAGCGAGAAATCAATGTTTAATTAACCAGAAGGAGCGATAATATGTCAAGGAGAAAAAGAGCAGCGGTGAGGAGTATCCCCCCGGATCCAATTTATAACTCAACATTAGTGGCTAAATTTATTAATAACCTGATGTGGGAAGGAAAACGAACCGTGGCCCAGAAGATTTTCTACTCAGCACTGAAGTTAATTGAAAAGAAGACAAAAGAAGATGGTTTTGCCGTCTTTCAGAAGGCGATTAACAATGTGAAGCCGTTATTAGAGGTTAGACCGCGCCGGGTAGGTGGTGCTACCTACCAGATTCCCGTAGAGGTTCCGGCACGACGGAAGGAGTCTTTAGCGATAAAATGGCTAATCCAGGCGGCGCGGTCGCGTAGTGAACATCGGATGATAGAAAAATTATGTAATGAACTGATTGATGCGGCAAAAGGTCAAGGGATAGCGGTTAAAAAACGGGAGGATACCCATAAGATGGCTGAGGCAAACCGTGCCTTTGCCCACTTCCGTTGGTAATTTAATATCTAATTGACTGAGGCTTTTTAACCCTCTCAGGAGAGAAAAGTAGAAAAAAATCTTTTTTATCTTTTCCTTTGGTTTAGCGGATAGTGAGGGCGGTGCTTATACCCTGGATATATCTCTATAACCTTCGCTACGATGAGGCATAGAGCCAATAATAAGATTCCCAATAGGGCTCTTTATAGAAAAGAGAATAGCATCCCGAATAGCACTCTGAATAGGGCGGAGAATAGAACCCCCAATAGGATAGGGAATAGAACTCTCAATAGAAAAGAGAATAGGATTACCGATAGGCAAGAGAATAGAATACCGAATAGGATAGAGATTAGAGCCGAGAATAGGTAGAATAATAGGGCATTTAATACCATACCTAATAGCACCCCCTGTAGCACTCCCCCCTTAAAAAAGAAAAATCCCCTTCCGTGCGAATTAGTAAATACGCTTTACGGTTTACGCTCTTAATAAAATTAGCCTTTTTCTCATATCTAAATATAGAGTAAAAATCCGCTCAAAGTGTTTCTCTAAATTTAAGAATTTATCTCACTCAACTCCCTGGGCTAAATTTTGCTTTTTCGGGAAAATGCTCAGAAAGGCTTGTCGGTTATTTCTGAGCGAAGTTAATCTTTAATGGCTTTAAAAACTGGTAGTATTGATAACCAATATCCCGGATAACTTTTGTCTCACTCTCCCGACTAAGGTCAGGGAATTGACGAGAGACTCTTTTCAAATGTCTCTTGGCCAGTCGGTAAAAGGGGTTCAGTTCTAAGGCAATCTCTAAGAATAATTTACCAGCCGCCAATTCACCCCGAACCAGGTGACAGACTGCCTTATTGGCATAAACCCGAAAGATTTCCGGATAGGTAATTCTATTCTCCAAAAGGTAAGCAAAAAACCGGTTTATTTTCTTTAAGGCACGGTCAAAATCTCTTTCGTTCAGAGATTCAACTACCTGATGATATTTTTCATACATCGTGGGAATCGGGTTTCCGGAGACGCTCATCTTTATATCAGGCAAGAGCCCTTTTTCACTTGCCTCCCGTGCCTTCTCGGAGGGGGATTTACCACCTAATCTCTTTTGCGGGCAGAGATTGTAAAATTGAATAAGGCTTTCGGTTATCTCCACCCAGGCGTCATTATAATCCTTTCGTTTTAGGGGTATTAAACTGAGTAACAGATGCAATGAAGTAGAGAGTTCACCAACCAATTCGTTATCAATCCATTCTTTAATCGTTGCGCTATCAACAAATTTATTAAGACCAAATTTTGTTAGGACATTTTGTAGGTTCTCTTCGGCATCTTTTAGGGTAGAGAATTTCTTGGGAGGAATTGTCTCTCTTTCCTCTCGGAAAAAATAATCCCATATCACCTTGGGATTCCAATCTTCTTTGGACCGACGGTAGGTTCTTTCCAGTGATTGGCTCATTTTGATTGGCAATAATGGCGGGTTAGCACTAACCAATTCGTAATGCCCGCCGACTTTGGCCACCCGACCCGGGAATACCTGTTCCGCGGAAACCGAAAAGGTAAGGAGGCATTCTTTAACCCAATAGACCCGGCCCGTTTGGAGGTTTTCCAGTAAGAGCCCTTCGCCCAATCTCACTTCTTTAACTTTATAGAAACCATAGCAGTTATCTTGGAGGTCTTTATAAACCTGAAGTCGGGTAGCGTCTAAATTATCCGGATTGGTTAAATAAAAGTCCCCAAGGGGGGTCCGCCCATTGCTCAACTTAAAGTCATAGACAAACCATTCGTTAAATAATCCGGTCTCTTCTGCCAAATCAATTTTGCTTTCATCAATTTTTGATTGAGGGGCTAAATCAAAAAACTCGCTTAAGGCGCGCTTGATATCCTTTTGAAACTGGGGCTGAGAAAAATAATAATCCAAAAGTCTCCTTATGGTTCCTCGTTCCATAATTTAAGTTTAGCCAATTTTCCCCAAAAATCAATAGTTTGTTTATTCTTTTGCGTGGCTGTTGACTTATTGTCGGATAAGTTTATAATAAAAGAGATGAGAAGGTTTGTGATTATGTGTATCTTATGGCTTATTACCTGTTCCCCAGAAAGGGATAATCCCTATGACCCAAATTCTCCTTCTTATCAAGGTAAGACTTTCCTGCAAGGAACCTGTCGGAACCGGATTTTGGTCTTACTTCCTTCGGCCAAGATTTCATTGCGTTCCTTAAAGGGTAGCACTCACCTCTTCACCTTTACCGATGAGCAGGGGAGATATGAATTGAGAAATTGCCCGGTGGAGAGTGTTCGGGTAATTGCCGAAAAAGAGGGCTTTGCCGCTGAATCAACCGATTTGTTCCTATTGGCCTATAAGGCGGAAACTCTGGATTTCGTCTTAGAAGGGTTGCCTAAATTTTTGTCCGCCGCGGTCTTTTCTTATTATGGCCAGCGCCATATCCCTTATGACTCTATAGCCCTCTCCTTGGAATGTAAAATAAAAGATGAGGAAGGACCGGGTGATATAAGTGATGTCTTTGGGATAATTGAAGGGCTTTCTGATACCCTGCCCTTATTTTTTAAGTCCGGCTTTTCTTATGAGAACACATTTCCCGAGGAGAGTTTATCAAAAGGACTTGATGAGATTACTGGGCGGGATATTCACATCGTAGCCCAGGACAGGTTTGGTAATGAAGTGAAGTCTTCGGCTTTACGGCTGGTTCGGGTGATAAGACAGCCACCGGAGCCGGTCGCGCCGGTTGGTGGGAGTAATGTCTCACCGCCGGTCGTTCTTGTCTGGCGTTCACCGCCATATCTCTTTTCTCATTCTCTCTTCTGTGAGGTTTATCGTATCTCACCTAATTTACCACCGATTCTTTTTCGCCGCTATGAAAATATCTTGGCCGGGGATACCTCTCTTACCCTCTCCGTTCCACTGGATACTGGTTTTTATTACTGGCAGATTGGGGTGAGGGATGATTATCATAATTGCGCAAAATCAGCGGAGGCGGTTTTCAAGGTAGCGGCAAAAACCGCATCCCGGCCAATCCAATGAACGGAGAAGAGAAGGTTTCACTTACGCCCGAGCGTTTGAAAATTTTGCATCAGATAAGCGTCGTCATAAATTCTATTCTGAATTATAAGGAACTTTTGGAGAAGATAATGGACATCGGTTTGGAGACCTTAAAGGCGGAAAGGGGGGTAATTGTCCTTAAGGAGAGAGAAGATTTTATTCCGGTTACCGAGCGAGACCTCCGTCCCCGGGCGGATAGCCAAGAGGAGGTGAAGAGGATTTCTCGGAGTGTGATTGAGGAGGTGATAAGAACCAAAAAACCAATACTCCTGCACAGTGCGATAGACCAATCACCTTTTTCCGCCCAAGAGAGTATAATAATCTCTCAGATTAAGTCGGTTTTAGCCTGTCCCCTTTTCAGTCGGGGGAATTTAATCGGGGCGATTTATTGCGATTCCCTATCAGAAAAGGGGGTCTTTACCGAGGAGGATGCCAATTTTCTTGTTGCCTTCTCCCATCTGGCGGCCATCGCTATTGAGAATGCCCGTTTGCGCGAGATGTTGATTGACGAAAATATCTATCTCAAAAAGGTGGTCGGGGAAATTCCAAAGAAAGACCTCCAAAGTTTTGCCAATATTATCGGTCAAAGTGAAAAGATGTTAGAACTCTTTTCCCTCTTAAAAAAGGTAAGCAATACCGATGTCAATATCTTAATCCAAGGGGAATCCGGAACCGGCAAAGAACTGATTGCCAAGGCGATTCATTATCAGAGCAGAAGGCGCGAGAAAAAGATTGTCCCAATATATTGTGGTTCGCTTCCCGAGACGCTTTTGGAATCGGAACTCTTTGGTTATAAGAAAGGGAGTTTTACCGGGGCGCTTTATGATAAGAAGGGATTGATTGAGGAGGCGGATGGGGGAACGCTTTTCTTAGACGAAGTGGTGGACATCTCACTGGCCATTCAGGCAAAACTCCTGCGGTTTTTGCAGGAGGGGGAGATAAGGAGGGTTGGTGAGACTGAGCCCAGGAAGGTTGATGTCCGGGTAATTGCCGCGACGAATCGGAACTTAAAGGATGAGGTGAAGAAGGGAAATTTTCGGGAAGACCTCTATTATCGGTTAAATGTCTTGGAGATTAATCTACCGCCATTACGGGAGAGAGAAGATGATGCGGTTCTTTTAGCAAAATATTTTCTGGATAAATTTTCCCAGAAATACAATAAAGAGATAAAGGGATTTACTCCGGCGGCGGTGAGACTTATTCGCACTTATCCCTGGCCCGGTAATGTGCGGGAATTGGAGAATTCAGTTGCCCGGGCGGTCTCTTTGGCTGAGGGGAAGTTCATTACTCCCGAAGACCTCGGTCTCGTCGGGGTAGGTCTGGAATTGAGCCCGCAATCTTTAAAAAAGAGTGTGAAAAAATTAGAGAGAGATAAGATTATCTCCGCCTTGAAACACTGTGGGGGGAATAAAACCGAGGCGGCAAAACTCTTAGGAATTTCCCGCCGCAGTTTATATTATAAGATGAAAGAGTTAGGAATTGAAAGCGATGCTACCTGAGATCCTTGGACCGAAATATGAGGTATTAAACTTGCTTGCCCGTTCCCATTTTTCTACGGTCTATTTGGGAATTCAGAGGCCATTAGGGAGAAAGGTTTTGATAAAAATCCTTGCCCCGCACATTGCCGAGAATGAAACCTTACGGCGGCGCTTTGAAAGGGAAGCAAAAATCCTCGCCGCCCTTGATGACCCAGGTGTGGTTAAGGTTTATGACTTCGGTCAGGAAAAAGGGACGGCATTTATTATCTCCGAATTTATTGAGGGGAAGACCTTAAAGGAGGTCTTGACCGAACGAAAAAGATTAGAGATAAACGAGGCTTTAAGGATTATCAAAGAGGTCGCGGAGATTATATCCCGAATCCACAGAAAAGGGGTTTTGCATCGGGATATAAAACCTTCTAATATTATATTAAAAGAAGATGGGAGATTAAAACTGACCGATTTCGGACTGGCCCAGACCGTTGCCCTTGACCGTTTAACAATTGATGGCGAGATAATTGGGACACCGGCTTATATGTCACCGGAACAGATTTCCGGAAGACCGATTGATCAACGGAGTGATATATTCTCCTTAGGGGTAGTGGCCTATGAACTTTTGACCGGAGAAAATCCCTTTGTCGCGGAGACCTTTACTGGGGTTTTGCATAAGGTTCTCAACCAGAAGCCAGAAAAGATTAAAGACCTTCCGCCAGCCGTAGCGAAACTCTTAGAAAAGATGTTAGCAAAAAATCCCAAGGGACGTTTCCAATCCGGGGAGGAGATAAGTGTTTATATCGGGCAAATCTTTTTGGGAAGCGAAGAAGTAGTGGGGAAAAAGAGGGCTTCTTTGAAACCACTTATTTTTCTCTTTGGTTTTATCCTTATCTTTCTATTTATTTTCATCTTTCGGGAGAAGGTTATTCCCCATAAGCAAAAGATTACCCTTTCCCAAGAGGAGATGATGACCAGTAAAGAGACAACTGGCTTTCTTAGACAGGAATCCCTTGCCAATAAAGTGAGAAGTGAAATTGGGGAGAAAGGTAAGATAGAAGTGAGGGGTAAAGAAATTCCGCTCAGGAGATTAGAATCTATCCCCCCTTTGTTAGTTGAGAGCGGATATTTAAGGGTAAAGGTAGAGCCCTGGGCCGATGTATATGCTGGGGAAGGGGGGAATATGAGGTATATTGGGCAGACCCCAATTGCCAAGCCGATAAGGCTAAAATCCGGGGCAATCAATATAAGATTCCGCCACCCGGTTATCGGGATAGCCGAGACCACAATCGCAATTGCCCCGAAAGAGACCACAGAAATCTCTTTTTACCTCCGGAGGTGTTTTTCTGGCTTAAAAGTCTTTGCCGAACCTTGGGCCGAGGTATATATTGATGGCGAATATAAGGGGATGACTCCGATGGGCGTTATCTATCTTTCACCGGGTCGGCATGAGTTAAGCTTTAAAAATCCCAAATTTTCGCCATTGGTGGAGACGGTTGAATTTAAGCCCGGGGAGACGAAAGAGCGATATGTTAAGTGGCGATGATAAAATTAGCACTTTGGCACGGATTTTGCTTTCATTTATTGAGAGATGAAAACAAAATATAGAGAATTATTCTTTTTAGTTATCCCTTTAATTTTCTTTGCCTTTAATTCTCTTTGGGCCGAGCATTGGGTCTCTTGTCGGTCATTAAATGTGCCGCGGGCTGGTCTTGTCTGTGAGGCGGTTAACGGTAAGATATATGCGATTGGTGGCCGAGATGAGAGGCGGGTTCTTGGGGTCTGTGAGGAATATAACCCACAGCAGGATACCTGGGTGATTAAAAGACCGATGCCCACTCCCCGCTACGGGGCGGTTTCGGCTGTCTGGGAGAATAAGATTTATGTGATTGGTGGTGATACCAGTATCTCCTCACCCTCTCCGGTTAATATTATAGAGATATATGACCCGGGGCGCGACACCTGGATGAGGGCGAACACTTTTCTACCCACCCCTCGTTCCGGGGCCGGGGGCAGTCGCCTTGCTCATTTAATTTTTGTGATTGGCGGTTGCCAAAGGAGAGGAAACATTACTGATACGGTTGAGGTCTATGATGTGAGGGAAAATCGCTGGCTAATAAAGAGGTCAATGATTACCCCTCGTTCCAATTTTTCGGTGGTAGCAACTTCATCCCGAATTTATGCCCTGGGCGGGCTTTATTATGGACCGATTGCCCAATGTGAAGTATTTAATGAAAGCACGAATAACTGGCGGGCAATAAGACCACTACCTTCGGCTCGCCATTCCACGGCGGCCTGTGCCTATGGCGAGATTGTTTTCGTAATTGGCGGAAGCGGGATGCATCCCAACGAAATTAGAAAAAGGGTTGATTATTATATACCGGAACGGGATACCTGGCAGAGATACCCCAATCTTAATTATGGAAGGCATTCGCTTGGTGCTTGCCTCCTTAGAGACGAGCTCTATGCCATCGGTGGCGTAGATAGCGCCGGGCGGTGTGTTAAACGGGTAGAAAAGAGTCAGGTTTTAGGTGTGGGGATTAAAAGGGAGGAGAGGAGCGAAAAAATCAGAGGCAAAGAGTTTCCGACTTATTTCCGAGCCGAAAAAAGACTTATGATTAATGAGCCTCATTCAATATTTGACGCCCTGGGGAATAAGATTAACTCCGGAAATTTAAGAAGCGGACTATACTTTATCCACTTAAAAAGAGAAAATCGGGTGAAGAAGTTAATCGTCTACTAGTTGCCTTGTGACGACCAGTAAATCGCGATTAAGAGTTATTTTACCGGATTTACGTTTTGCCTTAGGTAGCGCGCTCTATTTTTGGCTAATAATTTTTTTAAATTCACCAGCAAAAGGTGAAGAACGAAGCCCGGTCCCTTACTTAGATTCCCTCTATAAAATCGGCGACTACGAGCGTATCATTAGGGAGGGAGAAGAACTTCTGGCTCAGGAGACAAAAAGAGAGGCGAAGGTTGAGATTTTAAGACTCCTGGCCTTTTCCTCGGTGGCCCTTACCCGGCGCGAAGAGGCCGAGAGTTATTTCTTACATCTCCTTTATCTTTCGCCAAAATTCTCTCTTGACCCGCTGAATACCTCACCAAAGATTATGGAGGTATTTCTGGCGGCGCGGAGTGGATTTGAGAAGGGAAAGAAAGAGAAATTGGCGGTCGGTTTTCATCCTTTAATCTACTTCTATCCCGGTCTTTCCCAGTTAAAAAATGGCGATAGATTTAAGGGATATTTCTTAACCTCCCTAACCACGGTCTCAGCGATTGGTTTTTTCACCACCGCGGTTCTCACACCAATTTATCACAAGAGATATTTAGATAAGAGAGTTCCCGCGGAGATTGAATCGGCCTATAATCGGTATAAACTGATATATATTACAAGGCAGGTATTCGGGATTGGCTTAGCGTTCTCTTATGGGCTACATATTTTAGACCTTAAATTCGCCGGGCCCCGTTAAAGGATATTGGCGAGTTGACCAATGGGAATTTATATTTATAAGTTATAATTAGACAAGGAGGTGAATATGAACGACTTTATTTTTAAGAAGGCAAGGCAGGCATTCTGTGGGATATTGCTTATCTGGGTCGTGGTGGCGGCTGGTCCGGTCGGGCGGTATCTCGGCTTTAAGGTAGGCAAGACCGTTACCGACACCGGCTTCGGTCGGGATTCAATCCATTTCTACTTACCAACCCCTTCCGATTCAATAATTTATCGCAATTTCACCGACACGACGACAGTCCTTGCCGAAATTGTTCGCCAGGGTGCCCCAGCCTACCTGCTTCGGGCGGTGATGGCGGACACCGGGCGGTACGAGATGATTGACACTGTATGCGAATCGGGCGAGACCCTGATGCGTCAACGGATGAACTATGGCGGCATTACCCTTTGGTTAAACCTCTATCGCGTGCCGTTCTGGGTTGGCTCTTGGTGGCGCACCGGTGCGGAGGGTACCTATTACATAGATATAAACGGCGACAGTTTGATTGATACTTTAACTGTCTGGGGTGATACCGTTCGGGTTTTAAGCACTGAGGATGTGACTGTTCCCTACGGCACGGTCCGCAACTGTTACAAATTACTACTCGTGCTCCGCCAGGCGCTCCGTATGACCTACCAGGGGATGCCGGTGCGGGAGACAGGCTATGTCCGTCACTACGAGTGGTATAAAGATTCGCTCTGGCGGGTCAAGGATTCAACCATAGTCACTGCCCGAGCCTATGCCCGTATGCTTATCTGGATGCGCCTTGCCGATATCTTCAGTTATAACCTGATTCAGATGACCGGAATGCAGCAGGTGGCATTGCAGGAACCAACCGGTTCGGTTCGGTCCGTTATCACCGTGCAACCCAATCCATTCTGCAACCAGTTATCTATCCGCTTATCTGAGATTAGCCCAGCAGATAAACCGGAGATTTCGGTCTATGATGTCACCGGTCGTTGCGTCCGCTGTCTAATAGGACCAGAGGCAGTCTGGGACGGTCGGGACCAGAAAGGCTTGGAGATGGCACCGGGAGTCTATTTCATCCGGGTGAAAGATATCTCCTGTTTGGTGAGAAAGATTAAATAAGCCGATGCCTAAGTCAGAATTTTTGCGCTGGGCAATCTTTTTCTTTTCTTGCAACAATTTGCACACCGGGAGATTAAAAATTGGGGTTAGAGTGACTTCATATATATAAGCCTTTTATGACGAATTTATTAGGACTGATTAACTCTCTAGGTCCAGAGGCATTGGGTTTAGATTACCTTGGGAAAGAATTTTTAAGCGCTCTTAATCAAATTGGCATAGTTTATGCTCTATATATTGATGATGAAAAAGAGAATTGGAGGTGAGTTATGAAATACATTCTAACTTTCATCCTTGGTTTAGGCTTGACAATAGCCTTTGCCCAAGAGTGTGGAGGGGCTATCGCTGGTGTTGTTACTGATTCCGTTACCGGAAAGCCGATTGCCGGTGCCTGTGTCCATGCGATGTCAAGAAACCAGTGTGGCGGAAGGGCGGTGACTAACCAAAATGGTGAATATATAATTGAAAACCTAAGACCCGGGTATTACGAAGTCAAGGCCTCCGCTATGAATTATCTTCCGAAACCCTATTCGGAACCGGTGCCGGTGCAATGCGGTCAGACGACTCCGAATATCAACTTTGCCCTTGTTCCTTGTTCTCCACCACCGCCACCACCCCAAGGAGGAGGAATTTCTGGCGTGGTGACCGATTCGATTACCGGAAAGCCAATCGCCGGTGCGGAAGTTCATGCCTGCGGACCAACCTGTGGCAAAGCGATAACCAATCCGAATGGTGAGTATCTGATTCAAAATCTGGCTCCGGGTGAGTATCGTGTCGGCGCCTGTGCCCGAGGCTATCGGGGCAAACCTTATCCGGAATTAGTTTTTGTGAAAGCCAATCTGATAACCCCGAATATCAACTTCGCCCTTGCTCCTTCTTGCCCTCCACCGCCGCCACCGACGAGAGGTTCTATTTCCGGAAAGGTAATTGATAAGACGACCAACAAACCAATCGTCGGAGCAATGGTTACCGCGATGGGAATGAGGAGAAGAGGTGGATTTGGTCGGGCATTAACCGGACCAGATGGAACCTATAAGATTGAGAATCTTTTACCTGGCGGATACCGGGTAGTCGCCGGTGCCCGTGGTTATAAGCCCGAGCCTTATCCTGAGTTAGTGATTGTGCGAGAAGCTCAGAATACACCGGATATTGACTTTGCCTTGATACCAAGAGGCGAAGAAGAACTTAAGGTAAAGAATATTGAAGAAAACCATAACCGGGAAGAAATCAGAGTGAAGGAAGTTAAATAACACCATACCCCTGCCCAACCCATCAGGAGAGAGGAGCCCCTTTTAAGGGGCTCCTCTAATTTTTTATTTTCTTAAAAAGATTTTAGTAGCGACTATTTATTTTTGATTCAAATGAGTAAAGTTTAGTAATACTAAACTTTTTTAATACACTATTTTAACCCTAACATCTTGATTTTACAGGACTTATCGGATTTTTGCTTGATTTTAGGGTATCGCTCCCCCTATGCCTTACCCTACCTCTTACTTAATGCCTTACTGGGTCTTTTAGTCTGTCCTTTACTCTATCCCTTACCTAACCCCTCTCCCTACCTCCTTCTCTTACCCTTTCTCTCCTCTTCTCTATCTCCTTCTGATACGCTCCCTGATAGGCTCTCTAATCCCTTCCCTGTGCCTCCTTCTCTCTCTTTCTCTGAACCTCCCCCTTCGTCTCATTTTGATTTGTGTGTTCAATTGACAAAATTAGATTGTTAAATTATAGTCTATCCTATGAAGGTCATCCTGGCTGGTTTTAATGTGGATACAGCGCACTTATTGAGTCTAACGAGGAAAAAGAAGATAGCCCTCACCCCAGAGACGATTGCCGCGGCTTATGCCCGAATCAGTAGAAGTAACTTGTCAGTAACCGAATTAAGAAAAAAGGCACGGGAGGAAGTAGAAAAGGCCAGGAAATCGGCGAAGAGGATAATCTTTGATATGGGGCACCATTCAATTGCTGAACATGCGGTATTTAATTTTGACATTATCGGTATCTCGCGTTTGGCGGTAGAAGAAGTTGAGCGATTTCGTTTAGGTTCTTATACAGAAAAATCGCAGAGGTATGTTATCTTTGAAAAAGGCTATTTCATCCCGCCGGAGATTAGGTCAACTTCTTATGAAAAGAACTATTCAGCACTCATTGCCGAGCAATTTGAATTTTATCACTACCTGATTGAAAAAATAAAGGCGTATATTTTGCAGGAAAATAAGGGGATTAAAGAGAAGGACGCGGAAAACCGGGCAAAAGAAGATGCCCGCTACTGCCTCCCTTTGGCCACAACCACTCAATTAGGGATGACAATCAACGCCCGAAATTTAGAATATCTTTTAAGAAACTCAGCCGCCGCACCTTTGAGAGAAATAAGAGAGTTGGGGAAAAGACTCTTCTCCGCGGTAAAGGAAATCGCCCCTTCCCTCTTACTTTTCTATCAATCAACGGCCTATGAAGAAAAGAGAGGTGAGGATTTAAGGGAATTAATCCAGAAAAATCTTGGCCAAAATATAAGTAAGGCGACGCCAGGCACAGTTAACAGCACTTCGGAAGGAGATGTTAGGCTTATCTACTATAACCCAGATTCCGAGCCTTTAATCGCCGCGGCCCTTCTTTATCCTTATGCCTCTTTACCCTTTGGGGAACTAAAGAAAATTGTCTTGGGGAAAGAGAGGGAGATTCTAAAAACCGCCTGTCGCTATTTAGAGTTTTACGATGCCCTTCCCCGAGAATTTGAACTCGCTCATTTTATATTTGAGATTACCCTTTCCGCCTCGGCCTTTGCTCAATTGA
This sequence comes from uncultured bacterium, assembly GCA_964425275.1. GTDB lineage: Bacteria > Hydrothermota > Tepidihabitantia > Tepidihabitantales > JBDRVQ01 > CAYRLZ01. Next base: position 28,100 of record CAYRLZ010000019.1, read on the forward strand.
AACGGCATCGGATGGCAACTCTAATCAAGAGACCTTATTCACCCGAACTCGGTTTTGTCCTTCCACCATCAATCGCAAAAATTGGGGAGGGTGAGAGATTTAAGGACCTCATTGCGAAGACAAATCAATTTTTTTACTCCTTAGAAAAGTCTCATCCGGCGATAAAAGAATATATCCTCACCAATGCCCATAAGCGAAGGGTTCTTTTGGGCTTGAATGCTCGGGAATTATATCATCTCAGCCGTTTGCGTTCGGATGCCACCGCTCAGTGGGAAATCAGGAAGATTTCCGATGCGATTGTTAAAATCGTTCAAAGAGACCTGCCCCTCCTTTTCTTTTTATTATCCGGAAAGGATAAATATCATGAGGTCTATAAGGATGTATATGGTTGCCAGCCGAAATTCCGGCCACCAAAGATATAAGGCACAATCGGCTTAAAATTCTTGGGTCTGGGAACGGAAAGGAGGGTTTTCTAAATTGGTCTTTACTGAATCTAAGGGGGAATCAATTGGATAATAGGTCCTTAATAGATAAGAGGGGAGATGAAATGGTTCGTCTTCCAGGTAGGATTTTGCCTTTTCTTCACTTTCAAAGATGAAGTGGGCAATCTGTTTTTTTATCTCTGGATAAACGGGTAGATAACAGGATAAAACCTCCTGATAACGATGGAGATAAACCGGTGCGGCAAAACCGATTAAGGTGGCCATTTGGAGAGAAGAGGGCTTGAAACCATTTTGTTTTAGGTGGCTTAGGATATACATAATATCGTCAAAGGTTAAATCGGTATCTTTCCCAATGATTTTCATTACCCCTTTTACTAAATTTGCCCGAAAGATTGGCTTAGATAATAGACCCCATAAATTCTCCGTGGCGAGTTTAATAAAAATCAAGGAGTTTCTTCCCCGGTCAATATCATCCCTTTTCCAAATCTTTCGGCTCCGAAGGAGATACCGGGCCTCCTGAGCATTTCTTATCGGTCGGTTGCGGAGGGTGAGGTTTTTGAGATAAGGCAAAAGAAAGGAAAATATCTCTTGGAAAGAGGACAGGTTGATTGTTAGGTAGCGATGGATTGGAATATTGAAATTCCGTTGAAGGACAGCGATTAAGAGTTTTTCTTGACCAAAGAAATAACTGTGATTTATTTTATCCATATGGCAAAAATCGGTATCACTTTCCGCCTTGGTGTAGCCCGGGATATGGACGAGCATATCCCGGGGGATATTTATTAAGTTGACAATTCCTTTTTTTAGGTTGATATGGGCAATATTAATGATATCACTCCTTCCCCTCGGTTCTAATTCTTTGACAACTCTTCCATCCGGTAATTTTTTAAAAAGCAGTCGGGCATCATTGCCAATGATTAGTATGTTAAAGACCTCCCCTAAATCACTCTGATAATCAGTTTCTTGTGGTTCACGGCGAAAAGGGCGGGTGTTTTTTATAAGAAAAATCGCAACCAGAAGAAGCGAGGAGGAAAGGAAAATTAAGGCAATTAACCGGCGCATAACGACGGTATTTAATCAACCAGCGAACTTATTTCTAATAGGATAAGGTAGATTACTAAAAAGTCAACCGACAGGGTGGTCGTCTTGACTAATTGGGGAGAATTTAGTAAAATTTATCGTGAGAAAGATTTGCGTTTGTGCGATTGGTGGAAACTCCTTAATCCAAAGCCCAAATAGTTTTTCCTTTTATGACCAGTATGAAACAGTTAAGGAGACCTGTCGCCATTTGCTTCCGATAATTAAAGAAGGTTACGAATTGGTTATCACCCACGGTAACGGACCTCAGATTGGGTTTCTTCTTCTCCGCTCCCATTTCTCTCGGAATCTCCTTCCGGAAATTCCCTTAGAAGGAGGGAATGCGATGACCCAAGGAGAAATCGGCTATATGATTAGCGAGACCCTCACTAATATTTTAAGGGAGAAGAATATAGAAAAGGAGGCAGTGGCCGTTCTCACCCGGGTCCTGGTCTCCCCTTTTGACCCCTCTTTCAAAAGACCGACAAAACCAATTGGTCCTTTCTATTCCCGGGCCGAGGCGGCGGAACTACAAAAAAAATATCAGTGGGTAATGAAGGAAGATGCCGGGAGAGGTTTTCGTCGGATTGTTCCGTCTCCAAAACCACTTGATATCTTGGAAAAAGAGGCGATAAAAGACCTCTTAGATAAAGGCTCGGTTGTTATCGCCTGCGGCGGTGGCGGAATCCCAGTCGTCAGAGAAGATGGCGTGCCAACTGAAAGAAAAGCCATTACTTATCGGGGGGTGGCCAGTGTTGTTGATAAAGATTTAGCCTCAAGTCTTTTGGCGACCCTTATCCAGGCATCACTCTTTATTATCTCGACCGCGGTGGATCGGGTCTATTTGAATTATGGGCAAGCAAACCAGCGGCCACTTTTCGTCTTGACCACAAAAGAGGCTAAGCGATACTTAAAGGAAGGACAATTTCCCGAAGGGAGTATGGGGCCGAAGATAAAATCGGCGATAAGGTTTTTGGAAAGTGGCGGGGAAGAGGTAATTATCACATCCCCGGAGAAGATTGGGATGGCATTAAAGGGAAAGGCCGGGACAAGGGTTATCCGATGAAGAGTAATCAAGAAAAATTTCTGATTTTTAATCTAATTCTTTTAGGAATCATAGCAAGTGCGGTCAGTTCTGGGGAGCGGCTTTTAATCCCGATGGATTTCAAACAGACCGACCACCTTAGGGCTTATGGGGTTGCTTATCGTGCCTTACAGAAGGGGATAAAGGTTGAGTGGTTACTTAACTATCGCGGCGGTTCCTTTATGATGGCCCGCACCGATTGGGGAGAAAGGGAGTGCCGACTGAAAGGCGTCTCCTACGAAATTATACCCGCTTGGGAAGAGGCGGAGATAAGAAAGACAATTGTTAATAATAATATGGAGGCTATTCTCTTAGAGAAGGCACCAAAGGTTGCGGTTTATGTGCCGCCCAATGCTGAACCCTGGGACGATGCCGTCCGTTTGGCATTGGAATATGCTGAGATTCCCTATACCGCGTTATGGGATAAAGAGGTTTTGGCCGGGAAGATCTTCCATTACGACTGGCTTCATCTTCATCATGAAGATTTTACCGGGCAGTATGGAAAGTTTTATGGCAGTTATGCCAACGAAGCCTGGTATAAAGAAGAAGTGAAGACGAACGAATTGATGGCCAAGACCTTAGGGTTTAATAAGGTTTCAAAGTTAAAACTGGCAGTAATTAAGGAGATTAAACGGTATATTGAGGGAGGGGGGATGGTCTTTGCGATGTGTTCCTCAACCGATACCCCGGATATTGCCCTGGCCGCTGAGGCAACGGATATTTGCCCGAAGGAATTTGATGGTGACGGGATTGACCCCAATTACCGGGCGAAGTTGGATTATAGTAATTGCCTGGCTTTTGAAAACTTCAATCTAATCACCGACCCTTATCTTTATGAACATTCGGATATTGATGTCTATAATGAGGCACAGGCTCGGGGACCGGATGTCTATTTTTCCCTCTTTGACTTTTCCGCCAAATATGACCCGGTTCCCTGTATGTTAGTGCAAAACCATGTTTCATTAGTGAAAGAATTTTTGGGACAGAACTGTGGTTTCCGAAGGGATAAGATAAAAAAGCGGGTTTTAATTTTAGGCGAGGTTGTTGGGACGGAAGAGGTAAAATATATTCACGGAAATTTTGGCAAAGGGACCTTTACCTTTTTAGGAGGACATGACCCAGAAGATTATGCCCACCGCATTGGCGACCCACCAACTAATTTGGCATTGCATAAAAATTCTCCGGGCTACCGTTTAATCCTTAATAATGTCCTCTTTCCGGCCGCGGAGAAGAAACCATTAAAGACTTAAAAAGAATAAAATGGAATCGGAAGCCCTCTGTATTCCTTGTGTGGTCAAGCAGTGCCAAAGGATTGCCCAAAGGGTATCGTCGGAAGCGGCGGTTTTTTATGAGGTGACCAAATTGGCAATGGAATTAGTAAGTCAGTTTTCACTAAAAGAACCCCCCAGTCTTTTTACATCCCAGATAATTAGAGAGGTCTATAAACTCCTCAATTCACCCGACCCCTTTATTGACCTAAAGCGAGAGATGCAGGAATTGGGGAAAAAGACAGCGGCGAAGATAAAAAGGATAATTGATGCTTCAAGAGACCCGATTCATACCGCGATAAAATTCGCTGGTGCCGGCAATATTATTGATATTGGACCACAAGACAATTTTGATTTAGAGAGGACATTAACTGATATTACCTTTGCTTGGGACGACTACAAAATCTTTAAGAATAAATTGAAAGGTAGTGAAAAATTGCTATATATCTTAGATAATGCCGGGGAGATCTACTTTGATGAACTACTAATTGAAAGGCTATTAAGATTGGCAGACTTGAAGGTGATAATGGTCGTAAAAGAGAGACCAATCTTAAATGATGCCACATTAAAAGAGGTGAAAGAGACCAGATTGTTTGATTTGGGCGAGGTGATAACAACTGGCTCTGGATTCTTGGGGATAAATTTCCAAGAGGCAAGTGAAAGGTTTTTGTCGGAATACGAGACCGCGGATATGGTAATTGCCAAGGGTCATGCCAATTTTGAATCCCTAATTGATTGTGAGCGGGACGGGTTTTTTATCTTAAAGGCAAAGTGCCCAGTGGTCGCTAATCGCTTGGGGGTTAAAGTTGGGGACTTGGTTTTCTACTATTCTCCAATCAAGACCAAAGAGTAGAAATTCAAGAAGTCAATACAGGTTTCAGAAACTTTCCGGTGTAAGACCTTTCACACTTAATAATTGTCTCCGGTGGACCTTCAGCCACAATGTAACCACCAGCCGCACCGCCCTCGGGTCCTAAATCAATAATCCAGTCAGCACACTTTATCACCTCCATATTATGTTCAATCACCACAACCGTATTCCCGCTATCAACTAATCGGTTCAATACCGCTAAGAGTAGTCTTACATCCTCAAAGTGTAAACCGGTTGTCGGTTCGTCTAAGAGATAAAGGGTTCTACCGGTGGCGACCTTTGACAACTCCTTTGCCAATTTTATCCTTTGTGCCTCACCGCCGGATAATGTCGTTGCTGGCTGTCCGAGTTTTATATAACCCAGGCCAACATTTCTCAGGAGGGAGAGCTTTCGCCTAATCGGAGGGATGTTTTGAAAAAATACCAACGCCTCATCAACCGACATCTCCAAGACCTCATAGATATTCTTTCCTTTATATCTCACCTCTAAGGTCTCCCGATTATAACGTTTCCCTTTGCAGACTTCACAGGGGACATAAACATCCGGTAAGAAGTGCATCTCGATTTTCTTTATTCCGTCACCGGCACAGGCTTCACATCTCCCGCCCCGAACATTAAAGGAAAAACGGCCTGGTTTATAGCCTCGCATCCTTGCCTCTTTTGTCTGGGCGAAAAGTTCCCGAATTGGGGTGAAGGTGTTGGTATAAGTCGCCGGATTGGAACGGGGAGTTCGGCCAATCGGTGATTGGTCAATATTTATCACTTTATCAATCTTATCAATGTGTAAAATTGTCTTATGGCTTCCTGGTTTTTCCTTGGAATTATAAAAGAATGAGGCTAATGCCTTATATAAGATATCAAAGATTAAGGTGCTCTTTCCCGAGCCCGAAACACCGGTGACACAGACCAAGACTCCTAAGGGAATGGTGACATTAATCCCTTTGAGATTATTTTCTCTTGCCCCAATGATTTTAATTGCCGCATCTTTGGGGAGTCGTCGTTTTTGCGGAATGGGGATTTTTTTTTCTCCGGAGAGATAGGCACCAGTCAAAGAGGCCGGGTTTTTCATAATTTCCGACGGTGTTCCGGTGGCCACTAAATGACCTCCCTGTTCCCCGGCCCCTGGTCCTAAATCGATCACATAGTCGGCCGCGAGAATCATATCACGGTCGTGTTCCACGACAATCACTGTATTCCCTAAGTCGCGTAGTTTACCCAGGGTGTCAATTAACTTTCGATTATCTCTAACATGAAGTCCAATACTTGGTTCATCTAAGATATAAGTGACACCAACCAATCCGGACCCAATTTGGGTCGCTAATCTTACCCTCTGCTCTTCGCCACCCCCTAAGGTATCGGTCCTTCGGTCCAGGGTTAAATAATCGACGCCGACCGCGATTAAAAAATTAAGTCGTTTCTTTATCTCTTTTATTATCTCGCCGGCAATCAAAATTTCTGTGGTCGAAAGCATCGGTTGCCCGGTATCTGGAAGAATGTTTTCAAAAAACTGATAGAGCTCTTGAATTGAAAGGCTTGTGAGGTCAGATATTGATTTGCCCTGAATCTTTACCGATAGACTCTCCTTTCGCAGTCGGGCATTATTACACACCGGACAGGGTAGGATTGACATATATCGCTCAACCCATTCTCGGGTTGCGTCCGAATCGGTCTCCTGGTAAATTCGCATTAGGTGGGGAACTAACCCTTCAAACTTTTCATAATTACGATATTTTGTTCCATCCCATCTCTCGTATTCAATTAGCATCTCTTCTTTGGTGCCATAGAGGATAACCGCTTTTGCCTTCTCGGGGATTTCTCGCCAGGGCTTATTAAGACTAAAACCATAATATTTGGCAAGGGCCTTCAGGTTGGCTGTGAACCACGAACCTTTCGGTTGACCCCAGGGTTCAATCGCTCCCTCCATTATGCTCAATTCGGGACTCGTAATTAATCTTTCCGGGTCAATCTCCATCTTTGTCCCTAAACCATGACAGGCTGGACAGGCACCATAAGGGGAATTGAAGGAAAAGAGACGGGGAGAGATTTCTTCGTAACTGAAACCACAGTTGACACAAGCCAATTCTGAGGAGAAGATATTTTCTTTTCCCTCAGTTAAAACAATACATAATCCCTGCCCCTCTTTCAACGCCAGTTCCAAAGAGTCAGCCAGCCTTTTTCTTATTTCGGGTTTTAAGATAAGGCGGTCAATAACGATTTCAATATTATGCCTTTGATATTTATGGAGTTCGGGGGCTTTTTCGACTTCAAATACTTCACCGTTTATCCTCACTCGGATAAATCCTCGTTTTTTAATCTTTGCCAATAAATCCTTATATTCTCCCTTTCTTCCCCGAACCACCGGCGCTAGGATTTCAATTTTAGTCCCCGGTTTCCAGTTCATTACGAGGTCAACAATCTGGTCGGTCGTCTGGCGGGTAATCTCCTTTTGACAATTGGGGCAGAATGGTTTACCAATCCGGGCAAAGAGAACTCGTAAATAATCGTAAATTTCGGTAACTGTGCCAACAATCGAGCGGGGGTTTTTGGCCGCGGTTCGCTGTTCAATCGCAATTGCCGGTGATAATCCTTCAATGTAATCAACATTTGGTTTTTCAATCATCCCCAGAAACTGCCGGGCATAAGCGGAAAGTGATTCAATGTATCGCCTTTTCCCTTCGGCATAAATTGTATCAAAGGCCAAGGATGATTTTCCTGAACCGGAAATTCCCGTGATGACTACTAAGCGGTTGCGGGGAATCTTGACATCAATATTTTTTAGATTATGCTCCCGCGCCCCTTTCACAAAGATATATTGGACTTCGTCCCGGCTACGCAGTGCGTCTTTCATCTAATGGTATGAATAAAAAAACTTATTGGTTTATGGACGGTGTCGCCCGCTTTGCGTGGGGTTAGTAAACTTGTAGGATAAAACATCGCAGGTATTCCGATTCCGGCATACTCAAGATTATTGGGTGGTCTGGTCCCTGGGTAGTTCGTCCGATAATCTTGAAATCCCTTTCCGCATCTTCGGCGGCACTCACTAAACACTCCAGAAAATCTTGCCAGAAGAAGTAATGGGAGCAGGTAGAGGTAACTAAGATGCCATTTCTTTTTAAGAGCCGCATCGCCTGGAGATTTATATCCCGATACCCCCGCCAACCACTTTCTTTTTCCTTCAATCTTTTGATAAATGGTGGCGGGTCAAGGACAATCAAGTCAAAGACCTTTCTTTGGTAATAAAGTTCCCTTAATACCTGAAAGGCATTCCCAATGAGAAATTGGCAGCGGTCGCCAACATTATTCAATACAGCATTTCGTTTCGCCAGTTCAATCGCCGACGCTGAGCCATCAATACCTAACACCTTTTTCGCCCCACCCAGGGCGGCATTTATGGCAAAACTTCCGGTGTAGGTGAAGACATCCAAGACATCTTTCCCTTCGCTCATCTCGCGCACCTTGCGTCGGGTAATCCGTTGGTCAAAATAATAGCCGGTCTTCTGACCTTCTTTGATATTGACATAAAACTTGGCGCCATTCTCACTGATGATTACCTCTTCTGGTTTGCCGTATAGAACCCCTTCCTTTCTTTCCAACCCTTCCAGACTACGGGCAGGAAAGTCATTCTTCTCAAAGATACATTTTACCGGAAAAAGGGCAAGGAGTGCCTCAATTATCTTATCTTTTCTCAGATCCGCCCCATAAGAATAGGTCTGTAAGGCAAAGTGGTCCTGATATTTATCAATCACGACCCCGGTCAAGTTATCGCTTTCGCCATAAATCAGGCGAAAGTCCTCTTCCTCGGGTAAGAGTTTTTTCCGATAGTGATAGGCATCTGCAATTCTCTTTTTTATTAAGGGGCAATCAAAGTCTTCGTCTTCGGAGGAAAAGATTCTTATCCGGACATTAGATTTTGAATTATAAAAACCACGACCAATAAATTTCCCTCCTTCATAAACTTTTACAATATCACCCTGAAGCAAATGGCCATTGATTTGGACAATCTCATCTTTAAAGACCCAGATGTGTCTTTTCTTTGAGCGCTTCCTTTGAATGTGAACCGACTTCTCGGTCATTCAACTTTCTCAACCTCTTTAATCCAGACTTTCTCTTGATACACGGTATAAATGATATTATATTTACCGCTGGTGTGAATCTTCCCGGTTTCATCAAAAACCGATACCTCTTTTCCTTCTATGTTGTGCGGAAGAAGTTTATCCCCAAGATTAAAGGTAGTATTTGGTGAGAGGAAGAGTGGTAAGGGGTTTCCTTCGCCAAAAGGGGGCAAGAGGAATACCTCCTTGGGGATTTCCGAGATGGGCAGAACGGCATCCAGATATAAAATTGCTTCCCCTTTATTTATCTTTGGTCGAAACTCTCTCTCGCCATATTCTTTTGCCTTTTTAATAAACTCTTCTAAGTTTTTTTCCTCAATAGAAAATCCGCAGGCCTTTTTGTGTCCCCCCCAATCGATCAAAAGGTGAGAGAATTCTTTTAGCATCGCTAAGAGATTAACCTCATCAATACCCCGACATTCCGCCACCCAGATACTATTTTTCTTCCCGAAGACAATTACCGGTCGCTGATATTTCTCTTTGAACCGATTGGCGATATAACTCAGTGAGCGTAAGGAGAGGAAGATATTTTTTACCACGACAATTCCCGGAGATAGGTCTTTTACTGTTTCGGCCAGGGAGTAAGACTCATCGAACTCCCGCCGGAGGCTCTCATAATTTAGGAGCATTTTGTCAAATAGCGATTTTGCCTCTTTCTCATCGCCAGTCAAAAGAAACCTTACCCCTTCGGTGCCGGCAATCGCCCCGAAGAGAGAAAAGAGGGTAGAGATTTCTTCAAAATTACTAATCAGTGCTACCCCAGGTCGTTTTGACTCTTTAAATCTCTTTAACCCCTCTTTGACGATTATCCGATTTTCTACCAAGAGCGGCACCCGGTCGGAGATCGTCCCCAGGGCACTAAAAATTACCAGTTCGGGTTTTAGGTTGACAAATTCGGCTAATTCAATTCCCAGGAGGTCTTTAATTAGGGCACCAGTAAATTTAAAGGCAACCCCGGCCGCGGCCAGTTCGGGAAAGGGATAATTGCTTTCGGGTAGTTTTGGATTAACAATTGCTACGGCCGGTGGCAATCTCTGAATTACCTCATGGTGGTCAATGATTAAAGTATCTATCCCCTTCTCTTTTAACTCCGCCACCTCGGTAAAATTTGTCGTCCCACAGTCAACCGCAACCAATAAATTTATCCCGGGATATTCTAAGACCTTTGGTGGATACACTCCGTGCTTGAATTCATGCTTTTTGGGGATATAGTGAAAGACCTCACCCCGCAGGTCGCTAATGACCTCTTTTAAGATGGCGGTAGCGGTAATACCATCCATATCATCGTGTCCCCAGATAAGAATCTTTTCTTTCTGCTTTATCGCTAATTTAATCCTTTCTAAGGCCAGTTCTGTTTGGGGAAGGCGATTCGTTGGAAAAAGATTTTTTAAGTTAGGGTATAAGAAAACACCAATCGCCGCTTCATCCTCGGCGCCCCTTAAAAGAAGGGTTCGGAGGATGGCTTCGTTTAATTGGGTGGTCTTCTTTAATTCGGACAATTTTTCTTCATTAACTTCTTTTAACTTCCACATAAACTATATATTAAATCAAATTAGCCCAAAAATCAAGCAGGCGCAACCTCTAAATTTCAAAACAGTATCGCCCAATGGATAGTTGAGCCTGTTAGAAATCCCGATGCCTTGGAGTAAGGTCTTGGACTTAGTTCCTGCTTCGCGGTAAGGCGTGAGCCTTTGGAATTAATTCATAAGATTTTTATACGAATTAACTCCTGGCCATTTCTAACAGGGTTGACTTTTTATACTTTTCTGGGATAATATACCGATGGAAACACTTTTACATTATCTGGCTGTTATTTTTAAGTGGCGGCGATTGATTGTTTCTCTCACTTTTATCAGCACCATCGTCGCATTAATCATCAGTCTCCTTTTGCCGGTTCGTTATACCGCTACCGCCCAAATCCTACCACCAACTGAGGAGACTGACCTATTGAGTTTCGCTTCGCCTCTCTATAATATCCAGGCAAGGACATTAAGTCGGACGCGTCTCCTCTTTTCTCAATCCACACCTTCGGACCTTATTGGGGCGATGTTTAAAAGCCGCACCGTGATGGAGGGGGTAATTAGGGAGTGTGATTTAATGAAGGTCTTTAAATTAAAGAAGCCGAGTATGGAGAAGGCGACTCGGTTCTTAAAAAAGATGACCGATGTCTCGGTATCGGATGAAGGGATAATAAGGGTTAGTGTTGAGGCACGAACACCTCAGTTAGCCGCGGCGATTACTAACCAATACATAAAGGAGGTGGATAGATTTTTAAGGGAGTCGGTAATGAGTCGCGGAAAGAATATGCGATTTTTTATTGAGGGCCGGCTTGCCGAAGCGGAAAGGGAATTGAAGGTTGCCCAGGAATCGCTTCTGGTATTTCAGAAACGACATAATGTTGGTGTGTTGGATGAAGAGACGAAATCGGTAGTTGAAGCGTATGCGAAGTTAAAGTCACAACTGATTGTTAAAGAAGCCACCTTAGGAGTAATCCGGAATTTTTCCGAAGGGGGAAATCCACTATTAGAGAATACCCAGCGGGATGTTACGGAATTAAAAAAGAAGTTGCAGGAGATGGAAACCGGATATAGCGGAGGATATGGACTCGGTTTTGCGGTTCCGTTTAAGCGACTACCAGAACTTATGGCAGAATATACCCGACGCTACTTAGAGTGTAAGATTAAACAAGAGGTCTATGCCCTTCTTTCCCAGCAGTATGAGCAGGCCAAGATTACCGAGGCCCGAGATACACCGGCAATTACGGTCTTAGATTATGCCCGCCTCCCCGAGAAAAAATCTTACCCGAAGCGGGCTTTAATTGTGCTCGGTAGTTTTATTATTTCCCTTACAGTGAGCATAGTTATTGCTTTTATTCAGGAATATCTCCAAACCAAAGCAGATGATAATATAAAAGGGAAGTTGATCAATCTAAGAGAGGCGATTGTCTCGGATTGGCATAGGATTTTTAAGAGGAAATAGTGGCGGGATGTGGTCTTTAAAAACTCAAAACTGGCCTCTGATTACTATTGGGATATTGACCTATAATCGGAAGGAAGAATTAGAGAAGACCCTTAGAATAATCTTGGAGAGCAACTACCCTTTTAAGGAGGTTATTGTTGTAGATAACGGTTCGGCGGATGGGACCGGGGAGTTTATCCAAAACAAATTCCCGGTGGTTAAGGTAGTGAGGTTAGAAGAGAATATTGGGGTGGCGGCGCGGAATATATTCCTTTTTAGCGGCCGGGGGAAATATATCTTCCAATACGACGATGATTCTCAACCCTACGATAAAAATACTATTTGGAAAATTGTTCGCTTCTTAGAGAGACGAAGGGATATTGATGTCTTATGCACAAATGTGATAAATTCCTATACCGCGGTATCGGAGACAGAAGATTGGCGAATCTTCGCTTGGGGCGGAAATTCTCAGGATGGATATTTAGGGCACTTTGTTCACGGCTCGGGACTGGTCATCCGACAATCGGTCTTAGAAGGGATTTCTGGTTATCCCAAAAACTTCTTTTGGGGATTTGAAGAAGCGGATATTACTTTGCAATTTCTCTCAAAGAAAGCAAGGATTGTCTATAAACCGGACCTAATCACTCTCCATCGCAAAAAGAGTCGTTATTTTGAGAGCGGTCAAGAGACATTCTATTATGTGAGGAATGGGATTTGGCTCTTCTGGAAATATTTTCCTACTTTTATCGCCTTTCCTCTAATTTTGATGTGGATATTCAAAAAAGGTCTTAGAAAGCCTAACCATATTAGAGAATGGGCAAAAGGAGTGCGGGACGGCTTGAAGGGGATCCCGGAATTAGAGAGAAACATTACCTTTGGATTCATTGCAAAAAGAGGATTAATCAAGTGGGCTCTCCACACATTATTTCCCCTGCCCCTTTTGAAAATCTTTAAAAACTCAAAACTCAAAACTCAAAACTAACTTAGATGAAAGTTCTCTTTGCCTTTGGCACAAGACCGGAGGCGATAAAACTTGCCCCGGTGATAAAGGAGATGGAAAAGTATAAAAAAGAGTTTGAGGTGGAGATATGTATTACTGGTCAACACCGCAAAATGCTTGATGAGGTCCTAGCAATATTTTCGCTTAAACCAACCTACGACTTAAATATTATGCGGGAAGACCAGACCCTTTTTGATATTAATACTCGGGTATTAAGGGGATTTGAAGATATCTTAGAGAGGAGTAAACCTCGCTACCTTATCGTCCAGGGTGACACAACAACCGCCTTCGCCTCGGCACTGGCTGCCTTCTACAAAAAGATAAAGGTTGCCCATATTGAAGCCGGTTTAAGAACTTATGATAAATATACCCCTTTTCCCGAAGAGATGAACCGGAGGTTTATTAGCCTTATCGCCGACCTCCACTTTGCTCCTACCGCTGGCGCCAAGAGAAACCTCTTACAGGAGGGGATAGCCGAAGATAAAATTTTTGTTACGGGAAACACAGTAATTGACGCCTTATTTATGATAAAAGAAAAAACGAGTATTTTAACTGCCCGGCAATTAAAAGTGTGGAATAAAATCCAGTCCGGTAAAATCATCGTCGTCACTTTTCACCGAAGAGAAAATTTCGGAAAACCGGTTTTGGCAATCTGTCGGATAATAAAAGAAATCGTGAGAAGATATAAGGATGTTTGGGTCTTTTTCCCGGTCCACCCTAACCCTAATATCAAAAGACCGATTTATCAAAGACTTAAAGGCAAGCCTCGGGTCTTTTTAAGTCCACCGCTGGATTATGCCTCTTTTATCGGACTCTTAGAAAAGGCCTCACTCATTCTGACCGACTCCGGTGGCATTCAAGAAGAGGCGACCGCTTTGGGTAAACCCGTGCTTGTCTTGCGCGAAAAGACCGAGAGACCGGAGGCGATAGAATATGGCATAGGTAAGTTGGTTAAAGGAAATTGGGAGCGAGCCTTCCCGGATATTGATAAAATGCTTGTAAAAAAACACAGACTAAAAACACCTATGAGGTGTCCATTTGGTGATGGGCAGGCGGCAAAAAGGATTGTGGCGGTATTTCGCTCTGCTCGCGAAAGACTTTGAGTTATCTTGAATAAAGACCAACACCCAATTTTAGTGAAAGAAGAAGTTGCCGGGAAAATTGGGAAGAATACATCTCTCTTAGCCCTCTCCGATATTTTCGGTAAATTTTTCTTCTTCCTCTATTTCGCCTTAGCGGCCAGAAGTTTGGGGGTGGAGAGATTCGGTAGTATCTCTTTTGCCACCGGCTTAGTTAATTTTTGCCTAATATTTATTGACTTAGGTGCATGCTTTTTTATCGTTAGAGAAGTAGCCCGAGATTTCAAACAAATCAAGGAGAACGTTAGAGAGTTTTTTGGGTTACGTATCCTTTTAGCCTTTCTTACCATAATTATGATTGCGATATTAATAAGACTTTTCAACCGGCCAAGCGAGGATGTGAAGATTATAATTATTGTCTCTTCGACACTGCTCTTTAATGCTAATTTGCTATTGTTGAACTCCCTATTCCAGGCGTTGGAAAAAATGGAATATATCGCCTTATCAAGAATTTTATTGGGGGCAATGCTGGCGATTGGTGCCTTTCTTTGTTATAAGGTCTTTAGGGCGGGGACTTCTTTTGCTTTTGTTTATACCCTCTCCTTTTTTCTTGCCTTTTGTTTTAATTATATTATCCTTGCTAAAAATTATACCCGCCTGACGCCGGTTTTTAACCTAAAGGCTTTCGTCCAAATTCTAAGAAAGATTTTGCCCTTTACCCTTACTACAATCTTTGCCACCTCCTATTATTGGTTTGGTATTATTCTTTTATCATTGTATCAAGACAATACCGCTATCGGCTATTACAATGCCCCTTTTCGTTTGGCACTGGGTTTAACCTTTGTGCCGGTAGCTTTTGCCGGTGCCCTCTATCCGTTATTATCAAGATATTTTAAGGAAGGCCAAATTGACGAGATGAAAAAAATCCTCTTCAATAGTATAAGGTTTATCTTTTTTGTGGGATTTTTGGTGGCAATTTTTGTTACCCTCTTTGCCCAAAAGATAATTTTAATATTGTACGGCTCAAACTTTCAGCCTTCGGTGCCCGTATTCCAGATAATAATCTGGTGGGTCTTTTTTATTTACCTCAATACGGTTTTAGTCCACTTTCTTTATTCAATCAACTCCCAAATTGTCGTTACTAAACAGGCCGGGATAGCGGTTTTAATCAACCTTTTAGCCAACTTCTTTTTGATTCCCCTTCTTTCAAGTAAGGGGGTAGCGGTTGCTCTTATTTTGGGTGAGGCCGCGAGTTTCCTTTACCTTTTTATCAATCTCTTCCGGAGAGGATTTATTTATAAATTCCGGGATTATCTCTTTATCTTAATAAAGGTCCTCCCTTTCGGGATTATTATCTACCTCGTTTTTGCGTTCCGCTTGCCTTTTTTTGCCCAAATCTCTTCGCTTTTTATTATCTATCTCCTTTGGGCTTATTTTTGCCGGTTAATCACCAAGGGTGATTATGAGATGCTTCGGGGAATGTTCAAGACGAAGAGATGCAGTTAAAGAAAGCTCACCTATTCGTTATCATATTACTATTAGTTAATCTAATCTATTTTCTAACAATACTTTTTCTTAAAGATATTTTAGCGGCAACTCTTTTTGTCTTTTCCTTATTCTTTTTACTTTCCCTTCCTTTCGTCTTTACCCCAATTCGTCTAACTATTTATTTTTCTCTCCTTCTCCCGATTGCCGGTATCGGGTTTTTACCCCCGGCTTTCCGTGAGGTATTCCTTTATCTTTTATTCGCTACCTCGGGCATTTTCTTTTTCCTCTCAGGCGCCCTCGTGTCCGACAAAGATTTCACCCATCCCCTTAAACCTTTTCTCTTCATAATCTTTCTATCACTTCTCGTCTCATTTTTTTATGCCTTACTAAGAGAGTGGACTTATCCTTATCTCTTTAAGGGGACACTCTGGACGATAGAGTTCCTTTTAATTATTTACTTTCTGCCCCGGTACTTAAATAATTCAAGACAACTGAAAAAGGTCTTATCCTTTTTTCTTTTGGGCCTTTTTCTTTCTACCATCTTATTTATCCCGGCCGCCTTTCGGACTACGGGCAAGGGGTTAGTGAGCATCGCCGGGATAGTGTATAATCTTAATGCCATCGGTATGTTTCTCGCTCCCTTATCAATCTTCACCTTAACCCTCATCCCCCAAGTGAGCGGGGGCAAGAGGATATTTTATAGCTTACTCGTCTGCCTTCTAATAATTGCTTTGGTCTTGACCAAATCGCGCGGTGCCTGGATTGGCTTTTTGGTTGGGTTGTTTTATTTAATTATTGTGACTAAATCCTTTCGCATTCTCCCTTATCTTGTAATCATCGCCTTTGCGATTAGCATCTATGGCTTAAAAGATATCGTGGCGGCCCGGACCTTGCAGACTAATCCTTATGACCCTTCACTGCTTATGAGGCTCTACTTATGGCAAACCACCCTAAGAGTAATTGCCGATAACTTCTTCACCGGTATCGGGTTTAATAACTTCAATATCCTCAAATACTCCTATGGGTTTTTCCGGACCTTTGACCCACTTAAAGTCTTTAACACACATAATCTCTTTTTAGAGATACTGGTCACCTTTGGTCTTCTTGGGTTCATTGGATTCTTTGGGGCAATCTTTGCGACGATTAGAAAGATGAGCATCCTTTTCAAAAAAAAGAGAGAGACATCCTATATTGCCTTAGCGACCGCTAATGCCTTAATCGCTATTTTGGTGCATGGTTTATGGGACGCCTGTCTTTGGTTTAGTCCGGTTTTTCTCCTTCTCGGTTTTCTCTTAGGATTGGGTGCTACCCTTTCCGTTGACCGGCAACCAATACCGGATTCCGGGGAAGGGGCTACGGGCTTGTGAGGGTCTCTTGGATAAAATCAAATATCTCGGCGGCGGTCTTTTCCCAGGTAAATAATTTCGCCCGAAAAGAAGATTTCTCTTTTAATTCCTCCCTTAATTTTTTATCAAAAATAGCCCTTAAAAGAGAGGTGGTTAACTCATCCAAAGAATTGGGATTAAAGTAAATAACCGCATCTCCCCCAATCTCCACCAAACTGGGGAGATTGCTACATATCACCACCGCGCGGGAAGCCAAGGCCTCCAAGACCGGTAAGCCAAATCCTTCGTAAAGAGAAGGGAAGACAAAGCAGGCACAATTTGAGTAAAGCCAATGGAGTTCTTTCTCTGGTAATTCTTGAAAGATAAAAACCCTTTCTTTTAGATGTTGTGAGGATATGAAGGAACTAATATCTTGAATCTGCTTTGGTGTGCCCCAACCAACTAAGAGTAATCGGTGGGGGAGTTCTTCCCGAAGTTTGCTGTAAGCCAAAAGAAGGGTCTTAATATTCTTATAAGGGGCAAACCCACCAACATAGAGGATATAAGGAATGTATTCCTCATACTTTAAGATGCGTGGGAAACTTTTGGCAACCTCCACACCGGGATAGATAACCTTTATTCTTTTAATTCCCGTAAATATTTTCAGTTCTTTTAGGTTATTTAGCGTGTGATGCGAATCGGTTATTACCCCCTTTGCTCTCTTTAAGGTCTGAAGGGTAGAAAAGAAGAACAACTTATATTCAGGAGAATGGTACTTAGACATCATCAGAGGAATTAAATCGTGCACCACCGCAACCACCGGGATATCCACGAATATTGGAACTTCCGGGAGGGGCATAAAGAGGAGATTAATCTTATCCTCTTTTGTCAACCAGGGGAGAGAAAACTGTTCCCAGGAAAACCTTTTAAGATGGGTATCAATCTTTGAAGGATGGATTTTCCTTATTTCCACCCCTAATTGCCTAAAATCTTCATCCACTGATGTGTAGACGACAAGCGGGGTTAGTCTTGATAGATATTTTATAACCTTCCGGGTATAAGTTTGGATGCCGGTGCTCGTCTTTCTGGGGAATGGGTCTACTATCCCGATTTTCATAGGGTTCTTATAATTTAATTCTTATCTCCCCCCTTTTTCCTAATTCCCCGACTAAATCAATACTTATATCCAAGAATTTTTTAATCGTCCAGATATTGGTGATGAGGTGATTGGTAATCCGGCTGGTGGTAAAAGAAATCTCGTTTTCTTTTTTCTTTCCAACAGAGAGCGCCAGAAATAGTAAAATCTGGTCGGCGAGGTGCGGGTCAAATACCGCATCACTCTCATAGTAGGATAAGAACTCCTTGACCGCTTCCTCGGCTACTTTCTCCGCTGGTTTCCCTCGCTCGCCGAGTGAAGAGAAGCCAGCAATTATATTAGAAAACTCTGCCTTAATGAATAGATAAGTCCCCGGACAATTTGCCGATACCCGATCTACGATTTTTTCGGTTCGCAGAGAGGGAGAGTTTGCCGAGAGGTCTTTTAAAAGTTCTTCGGTCCGACGCATCTGTCTTTCGGCAATACTTAGGGGAAGATTCGCCACTCGGGAGACAATTTTTAGAACCCGTGCCTCGCCTCGTTTAAGAGATTTGTTTATGGGAAACGGAGATTGATTCCGAATTGGGGCGGAAGATTTAATAATTATCTCACCGCCACCAACCGGATAAAACCCATACCTTCTTATTAGGGCCTCGGCATCATAACCCAAATTTCTAATTACGGGTAAGAGGACTTCATTTAGGTAATCAAATATTGGGCTTTTGGGGACATGGGTGCCACCGCTTAATCGGACAGTTGATTTGCCCTTGCCAAAAAAGAGAATCGGTAGAATAGATTGGGCGACTAATGTGGTCGCCCCGGCACTTCCCCTTTCTTCTGCCACATTAAATTCGTAATCCCCAGAGGAAATTTCCCCAGGAGAAAAGGTAAGGACTAAAGAATTAAATTTATCACCCTCCACTTGGGCATTAGTTATTTTGGCTACCGCCTTGACACCGGTTAGATGTTGGGCTAACAAGCCGGGTTTCTTTCTCCCTTTACGGATATTATAAATCTTAAAGGGTCTCTTTAAAATCGCCGAGAGGGCCAGGGCGGTTCTTAAAATCTGCCCGCCGCCTTCACCAAAAGAACCGTCAATCTCAATCAAAGTAAAAAGGGTTAAAAACTAAGCGCTTATTTTTTAACGACCAATTCTATTTCCATCTCCTTCACAATATTTAAGAGATGATTTCTCAAGAGTTTAAGAAACCGGGGGAGATATTTCTCTAAGAAACCGAAGAGATGGGGATGAAAATAGATAAAACCTACCTTATTTAAGGAAAATATACCGGAATAGTAGTTAAATGTCTCTTCGGTAAAAAACCGATGATGAGTTGGATCCTTAAAGGCGAGATAAGAGGAGTAATAAGGAACCCGGATATGAACTTGGGCGCCACTCTTACCGATTCGCCATATCTCATTCATAACCTTCCCTGTGTCCGAGATATGCTCAAGGCAATGGATGGCAATTACCTTATCAAACGAACTGTCCGGAAAAGGATAGGGAGTTTTTTCTAAATCCCAAACAACCTCTACATCTGGGAAGGGAGATTTATCTAAATGGCAGACCTCTTCTCCTTCTTTTCCCGGATAGGGTTTTAAGCCACTCCCTAGTTCAAGAATTTTTACTTTCGCCATCCCTTAAAGGTAAGAGAAATTCACTAAATGTCAACTGCTTTTGGGATTAAAATTTAGGGGAACCTGATAAAAAGGTTTCCCCCAGGAAACTTCTATCCATTAGAATCACTGGATATTAACCTTTGCTACGATGAGGCATAGAGCCAATAATAGCACTCTGAATAGAACAGTTTATAGGAAGGAGAATAGCATCACCAATAGCATCTCCAATAGGAGAGAGAATAGATTTCTGTATAGGAAGGAGAATAGACCTCTCAATAGAAAAGAGAATAGGATTATCAATAGGAAAGAGAATAGGGTAGGAAATAGAATTCCGAATAGGCAGGAGAATAGGGTATAGAATAGGGCATTTAATACCATCCTAAATAGCACCCCCTGTAGCACTCCCCCCTTCAAAAAGAAAAATCCCCTTCGGTGCTGGGTGGCTTAGTCGCAGATAAAAGGAGTTAGGTCTTTTTAATTAGTTATTATCTTATCTCATTTTTACCTCCCCAGTATAAAATATAAGTTATTGATTTAACTTCACTTAATAAAATTAGCCTTTTTCTCATATCTAAATATAGAGTAAAAATCCGCTCAAAGTGTTTCATGGAATTTTAATTTTCAAAAGAGAGAAATATCATTTCGGAATGAGTTGAGAAGGGTTTGGAATGAGTTTAAAATAACTTTCGGCTATAGGATAGACTTATCTTCTCCGAAGAAAAACTCTTCTCCTTTGCCGAAGAGAAGATACTGAAATCGCCATTGAGATTTAAGATGTCCTGTTTCGTCAGAGAATAATTAAGACCCGAACGGAAAGAAGTGTTTTTGCCTAAAGCGGAAGGTTGATAGGAAAGGGTGAGATTACCTTTCAACCGACCTTTTAATAAAGGGGGTGGACTTGCGGTCAAATTATAACTCTGGTAGTTCGGTTTCGGTTGGGTATCAGAAGGTGAAAGATTGAATACCCGACTGAAAGAAGTAGAGAAGGTAATCGGGATTTTTAAGCTGAGGGAATAATTTAATCCTGTGGTTAAAGTTCGGCGGGAAGGCGAGGAAGAGATTGGAATTTTATTCTTATAATCCTGATAGGTCAAAATCAAATTGAGATTCTGATCGAAGCCAAAAGCCGAATAGCGAAAGTTTGGTGTGAGATTTAAGTTTTGGATTAAAGTATTAACCTTAAAACTATCGCTTATCCCCTCTCTTTCTTTTAATGTCGCCTTCCCATTATAATTGAGATTTATATTTACCACTTTTAGTGGTGTGGTGCGGAGAGAAAAACCTAAGCCCCGATTTTGGGTGGTCGCTAATTTATCGTTGATTAAGTTATCCTCCTCTCTTTCCCAACTTACCCCCATCTCAGTTTTCGGAATGATTTTCATTGTAATCCCAATCTTAAATCTTCGGGAATCGTTTTTCCGATAAGAAAGCCCCAGAGAGGTAAAACCAGGACCAATTTGCCCTAAGGAGAAATCAAGGGTGAAGAGTTTATGATTAAACTTCAATCCACCCCGGAAGGCGTAATCAACTCGGGAGGAATAACGGGGCTGGTAGAAAGAATAGGCAAAGCGCGGAACCTCTTTCAAGTAGATGGTATCGCTTCTTAAATCCCGGGTATGGACACTACCGGTAACCTCAAAGTCAAAGAAAAGATAACGGAAGAGAGAGAAATTGGAACCAAAACCGAGAACTAAATTCTCCTGGGGGGCTAAGGGTAGGGTATCTTTCATCTTGATTGAACTCGTATCGTCCTTCGCCTTCAGGATGGTCAAAGATAGAAAATCCGCGCCCAATTTCAAACCATAGAGATAACGATTATACGACCATTCACTCGTATCCGCCCTTTTTGCCCGACCGCCAACCAGAGAGAAGCGAAACCTTTTCGGAAATAGTTCAATCCCGGCCCCATAGAGCGAGACATTAGATAAGGTATATTCGGAAAAGGCCGGCGAGAAATCACCGAGATATATCCTCCCCCATCCCCAGGATGGGTTGAGATTAAACTGATGCACCCTTTGCGCCGTGAATCTGTCCTCGGAGGTGTAAAATAGACCAAACCCAACACTAAATAAAGGGAAACCAAACGCCGAGTTCAGGGAGAGATGGTAAGATGATGAAGGCTTTCGCTTCTTAGTTGTGTCCGAATTGTGATAAAAATCAAAACCCGAGGAGAACTCACCCGTAAGGGTTGGCTTCGGTATCCTTATCGCCCAAAGCCAAGAAAAGAAAAAGAGGAAGAGGAAAATAATCCGAGTCATCTTTCCGGTCGCAAAACCTCGGACCGCTCACTCTCATTCCCCGAGGTATCAAAGACCGTAACCCAGTAGTAGTAGTTCTCATTACCCGTAGGGTCAGAGAATCGATTCTCTTTTAGTATCGCCTTATTCAATCTCTCCGGAATCCCGGTTGGCAGATTAGCCCGATAGACATTATAACCCAAAAGGTCATCAATCCTCACCTCCTCCCAGGTCAAAAGGACTGTCCCTTCTTTATAAATAACCTTTAATTCTTTCACTGGTGGTGGTGGAGATATATCCCTCGGTATTATCTCAAAACTCTTCTTCTCGCTCTCATTACCAACGCTATCAACCGCGGAGACATAGTAAAAGTATCTCTTCCCTTTTGCCACTTCTTTATCCAGGTAATTATTAGTATCCCGCGGAACTTCTTTCCGGAGTAAAACCTCTTGCCCTTCTTCCTGACGATAGACCCGATACTTTGCCAAATCCGGTGTCAGACTCACCGGCCAGATAACCTCCACACTGCCATCATCATTATTTTTACAATAGATTGAAGGTGGCGGACTGGGCGGCTCATCATCCGGAATCTTCACTTCTACTAACTCCCTCGGACTTTCATTCAGGGCAACATCAACCTGAGAGACATAATAGTAATAGGTCCGACCCGGATACAACCCTCTTTTGGCAAAGCCGGAGTCAACAAAACTGGTAATCTCCTTTTTTATTGGCGGTCCAACCAGACGAAATGGGTTATCCTTCTCTTCGGCCCGATAGACATAATAACCATCCAAATCCGGTGTCATCTGTGGTTGCCAATTCAATTCGACGATGTGCTTCTCTACCTTGGCTTGGAGATTGGTTACGGGTGGTGGCGGTGTTGTATCCTTGGGCAGACCAAAGGCAGCGGTTGACTGCCTTCCCTCTAAGCCATCGTCATCAATTGCCGCTACCCGATAGACATACAACATTCCGGTCGCGCTCACATCCCGGTCAACAAATCTCCGCTCCTCCTTTGGTATCGGTTTTGGGTTAATCTTCTTAAACTCACCGTGGATTGACCAACTCCGATAGATATTATAACCGATAACATCTTCATCCGGGGAAGGCTCCCATTCTAAAACAATCGCCCCTTCTTCCGAAGTAGCATTGACGACCGGTGGGGGTGCGGGTGGGGTTATATCCTTTAACTTGACCAGAACAATCTCTGATTTCAAACCCTCTGCGCCCACGAGGTCAACCGGAGTTATGTAATACTGGTAAGTCTTCCCTTCCAAAACATTCTTATCAATATAGAAGAGTTTCTCTCCGGTTCTCAGATAAGGAAAGGGCAAGACCTTCTTAAAATCCTTCTCATCTTCGCTCTTCTTATAGATATTAAAGCCGACCACCAGGTCTCTTTTATCACCCGTCCATTTGGGATATTCCCAGTTAAGTCGCAGCTGGTCCTTGCCAACCGTAAAAGTAATCTTCTCTACCCTTTTATCCGGTGGTCGGTGTTTCTGCACCAAAGCCTTCTCTTCACCCTTAAAGAACTCTTCTCCTTTGTAATTCAAGAAGGCGATGCGGTAGGTATATTCTTCGCCCGGATTTACCATTGAATCAATATAAATCTTTCCCAAGACTAATGCTACTTTTCGACTGACTAATGATAATGCGCCGCCGATACCCGGGTCTTTCAGTTTTCTCAGAAGGGAGAATTCGTCTTCGGTCTTTAAGGCATTACTGAGCCATTGATACTCCTCTTCACCCAAGATATCCCGGGCAAGAAATGGCTCA
The DNA here is from genome assembly GCA_964425275.1 of uncultured bacterium. GTDB lineage: Bacteria > Hydrothermota > Tepidihabitantia > Tepidihabitantales > JBDRVQ01 > CAYRLZ01. The sequence goes on from CAYRLZ010000019.1 coordinate 51,537, forward strand.
TTTATTGGCGTTATCGGCTCCGGGGTTAAAAGCAAAAACTCTCTTTCGCCGCTCTTTTGGCGATAGACATTAAATCCGACCATCTCCTTTGGTGGGGAGGCGAGGATTAAATAGACCTTGACTTCATCAGGAATTAGGAAAAATGGCGGGGCCTTGGTTTGCGCCCAAGTGAAAAAGAATAAGCCGCTGAGCGCAAAAAGGCTTAAGATATTCTTTGCCGACCTTTTCATCATCTCCTCCCTAATAACTAAATCGCACCGAAGAGAATGTGCTTAATCCCGCGCCATTGATCGCGGAAACCTTAAAGATATAAAACCTCCCGCTGGCTATCCCAATCGTGCGGAGTTGACTGGGGGTGAAGGCGATACTTCTCATCCCAGTGGGCGCATCGGTCCAGTTGGTAATTGGGTCGCCGTTTTCCGCTTCAAAACGGAAACGATAGGCATAGATACCCGACTCTCGGTCATAGGTGCTATCCCAGGCAAAGGTGTAATATAAATTCTTTGTGTAACGGACACCAAAAGAAGGTGGTGGTGTCTGATCCGAAAATTGAACAATCAAGGAGGCGGTATCCATACTCTCTAAGGTCATCGGCTCAATTGTTGGCAACCTTGAATGATTAAAAGCCCGAACCGTCAAAAATAATGTATCCCCATTTTTCAAAGGAGAGGAGGGAAGCGCATAGAAATAGGCAAAGGTCGGAGAAAGCCTCGTGGTATCAACAACATCAGTCCCAAACGGTCTCTTGCCAATGGAATAGACATAGCGCCAAATCCCTGATTCTCGGTCCTCTGACCTCTGCCAGCGGGCAAATAGGGTCTGGGGTCCGCGATAAAGGGTCTGCAAGAATTCAAGGATTTGAGGTTTAGTTGGCGGCGAGGTATCAATTTTTATTACCTTCTCTCCTTCCGCACCCCACAAACCAACTCCATTCTTTGCCTTCACCCCTAATTTATAGGTTTCGCCCGAAGCAAGACGCAGATTTCGGATATTCACCTCGGTCCGGCCACCAGAAGATGTCCAGTCTAAAACCGGATTATAAACATACCGCCTCAAAACTGGACTATAGAAATAACTACCCAATCGGTATTGATACTCCTCAATCCCGGACTCACCATCAAAGGCGGACCATTGAGCATAAATCTGACCGGAACTGGCAATAAGCGTGTCCGTAGTTATTGCTGGTCTTGTTGGCGGCGTGGTATCAAGCGAACTCATCCGGTTTCGCTGCGGTGGGACATCCGGACCATAATAATCGACCCGAACTACCCCTTTTCTGGTTATCGGATAGCCACCCGCACCCCTGGCGCGTAAGAATATGCCGTAGTCACCTGGCTCAGTGATTTTTGATATGAATGGTAGCCAGAGGCTTCGGGCTAATCCCAAGGTCTTGGGAGAGGGGAGTATTCTAAACCTTTCCCCTTCCTTTCTCAACCAGAAACTATAGTCAACAACCCTTACCGGATGGGTTGCCGACCAAGAGAGGTTAAGCCGACCAAAGCCACTGGGCATTGTCGCATCGGAGATGTATTCGCCCGGAAAAGATGTGATTCTTGGCGGCGTCAAAAGTCGTGCCAATTCCGACTTTCTCCTTGATGCCGGACTAAAGTTTAATGTTCGGGCAATCATCGGATAGGTCCTTCCTCTAATCGTTACTGTCCTTCTCGGAACCGGTGTTGGCACATCACCAGAAAGTTCAATCTGGTCATAAAGGTCATAGAGCAATTCATAAAATTCGCTCTTCCGAGCATAGACCCGGTCCAAGGAATTTGTCCAGTTCGCCCAGGAACGGGAAAAATTACCCGTGCTCCTCTGATAAACCGCAATCACTGTATCCCTCCTTTCCGGCGCTCGCCTTAAAATCTCCTGATAGCCGGCCTTGGGGATATTATACCAGATCTCCATTCCGAAACTCACCCACATATTCCGCAGACCTTCAAGGTCCGAAGGAATCGGTGGCCAATTCTCAACCGGTTCCTGAAGCAAGACACGATAAATGATCTCTCGCCGGCTGTTGGTCCAAATCACCAATGGCAATGAGTCGATCCGGTTAACCGCACTCCACAAAAATCTAAGAAGGGCGGTGCTACAGGGCAAATTCCCCCGCCAGACAACTCTCCCCCCAACGGTGTCCTCCCGATAAATCTGGCGGTTAAAGAAGAAATTAATCTTGCGCGCGGCATTATTCTGGTTCTTATCCAGATATTGACCAAAGAGCCAGTAGTAGTCAATCACCTTCTGGTAACCCTGATAATAAAGACTGCAAAGAGTAGACATATCATTTCTCTGATACCGGGTGCTAATATATAAGAGGCTATCTAATTTTAATAGTTTCTCATCAATCACCCCAGCAATCCTTAAAAGTTCCTGGCGGTATTGCTCATTATCGCTCTTGGCATTATTTATTGCTCCCTTCTGCTCATCGGCCTGAGTATAATCAATATCATAACCGACCTGGGCGGTAACAGTAAACCCTGTATCTGTGCCTTGGACCGTAATTGTTTGGGAATTTTTCCCTCTCAGTGGTGAGCCTAACAACCCAACCTCCCTTACCGTTGGCAACCTTTCTTCTAAGATTGCCCGATAACCCTCAAGCCTTCGGTTAACCCTTGCCTGGGTGCTATCAATCTCACTCCGGAGGAAATAACCAGTCAACCTCTCTTTCTCATTTAAGGTATCCCTCATCCTTTTCAACTCCGCGGAGACCGGGTCAAAGATTCCCGAATCCCTCTGGGAGGCAAAAATCGCCGGCAGTGTTCCAAAAATCATTAGCCAACGATTCACTTCTATGTCATACCAACTGCGATAGTTTTCATATTGCCAGCCACTCACCTCAACCAATGCCATCCCGGCCCTTTGCCTCTGTTCCTCGCTCAAGGCGAACATTGTCATCTTCGCCTCATCCATTGCCTCCTTCACCCGCTCCTTTTCCGCCTCCATCTCATTCGCCATATTCCTCGCATCCGCAATCAACTGGTCATACCTTGAATTTCTCCCGGTTCCGCCATCAAAACCATTCTTGCCCATTGCGACCCAGATGCTACCATTAAATACCTCAACCCATAACGCCTCAACCCGTAAGCTACCAACGCAATAGATTAGATATTCCGGCTCACCAATCAAAGCCCCTTCTAAACCAAAACTAACACCAGCCAATCCCCATAAGATCTCCCCCTCCGCCCGGACACCGGCATAACCACCCCAGGACCTCGGGTCAATCTTTTTATACCAGACCATACCATCAAAATCGATACTCCCGCTCAGGATGTAAATATCAATCCCGAAACCAAATGAGACCTCAAGTAAAAATCCCGGATTACCAATAAAGAAATCGGTTTCCGCATCAACGATCCTGATGACCGAAAGTTCTGCCCCACCCATAATCCCCCAGGCATCCGGAGAATAGACATAAAATTCAAAATAACCATTTCCGGTGATCAATTCAACGACATCAACATCAATCTCAACCCGGCCTTCGGCATAAGCCGGATTCCAGCCAACCGAAAGATAAAGCATCCCTTTCGCATCAATCCCCGGCTCCGCAATCTTTAAGACCCTTGCCTCCGCATCCAGGTCAAACCTTCGGGTCGATAGCGTGAGAAGCGCCTTTCCGGTCACTAAGGCATCGCTTCCCAAGAATTCGACCGCTCCGTAAAGAAGTAAGGCAAAGGCACCCGGGTCACTGGCGCTCGGCCTCTTCGCTTGAAACTTATTTTCCATCGCCGGTCGGGTGAAACCGCAGTGCGTCCGAACCGTAGCTATATCAATCTCCTCCGGATACCAGAAGAAACCACCACCCAAATCAGTCAAGGTAATACCCGGACCAACCGGAACCTGAAGCCCCCGCACCGCCACGAATAGACCAAATGATGGGTGTCCGTCCCGATTCCCAATCTTACCAACACAGGTAACCCCCATCCCCGAAGTGATATTCAGTGTTCCGGCAAACCTCAGATTTCCGGTGGGATTAGAATAATCATAATCCGCCAGAAGTTGCATTCCGGCAATCGAGAGGTCCGCACCGGTTAAAGTGACCTTTTTGGAACCACCACTGGTCGGCTTATAGACTAAAAGTCGGTCAAAGCCACCGGAGGCAATACTACCACCACTCCCGATATTTATCGCCGCATCCTCCATTAAGAAAAAGCCACGACAACTAATGCTCTGCGTCCCACTCTGAAAGTTCCTCCTTTCCCCTTCACCGGTCGTCTGGTCAGAATTGAAAGAAAGGGTCGTATCCTTATCACTCCATCGGATTAAACCGATACTGATATTAAAAACCTCCAAGATCTTAAAGCCTCCACCCCGAACTGTTGGATATTCAATATCACCATTGGTTCTAATCTTCAAACCCTCAATCCTTGCCCCACCACCAACCCCATAGACATTAATCCCTAATGAGCAATTGAAGACAAAGGCAAAGGGCAGTGGCTCAATCGCCATCGTTTCCAACTTAAATCGGATGACATCACCCAAATTGAGCCTTTTATCCCGAATTACCGGTATGGATGGCGGTAAGTTCCAGTTCAGATTGCCGTTGAAATCAATCGTAATCGCGCCTTCTAACTGACCTAAGCGATTTAATTCGCCAATCGCCAATCGCCTCTGCTCAACGGGCAGAAGTCGATCCGCATCATCCTTGAACGGAAAGTAGATATCCATCGCCATCTCAATCTTTGACTGGTTCAATTTCAAGTCGTTATTAACGATGGTTAAGGTTATGCCTAAGTAGGTTAAATCCAGGGTGCAGTCAACTACCGGAATCCGAAACTCCGAAAGGTCATTATTTGTTCCCCTCCGGTCCGGAGATAATTCATTCAAAGGCACAATCTTACCAACCGTATTGCCATCCCTGTCAATTAAAAAACTGAAACGGGTCCGGGGTAAAATCGTATCAATCGGTTTTGGTAGACTCTCAATCTTACCGGTAAACCTCAGATAGTATTGGTTCAAACTGTCATAGAAATTTATCGTATCTAATTTCAGATAGGGGTTATTGGGGATAAACCGAAATGGGTCGGCGAAGGCAAAACGACCGGTGATTTTACCCTGATGGGTAACCTTGAAATTGGTAAATTGCGTCAAAACGGTTTGCGTCCCCTGCCGGGAAAGTTTTATATCGCCACAAAACTCCGCCCATAAGGTATCACCGGTCTTACCAACCGTAATCGCCCGATTAGGACTGATATCGTGCAAGGAAAAGGTAACACCCCATTTGCTAAATTCTTGGGTGGTGGAAAACCCCTTTCCCTCAATCCCGGTCCTTCTAACGATTAAATCGTTCAACTCGTATAAAGTGACATTGATTACCGGGATATTCAACTTGGCATTCACCGAGATAAAATCAACCGTTCCTCCCCGCTTCTCAAATCTTAACTTGGTCACTTTCAAAAAGTTATTCTTATAGCCAAAGAAACTGGTATCCGCTCCTGCGCTCCTCTGCACAACACCAGTATCAATCGTTGAGCGGAATCGGTCCGAAGGATTTAAGACAATCTTGAAATTGGACAAGGTGCAGGATGAAACCGAATTGTTATCGAGAGAGAGCAACTTCATCGTTGCCACTGTCCCATCCGGAAAACGATAACGATTGCTTCCCGGTGGACCATCCGGTATTAAGGGATTGCTAATCTCTTTAATTAAGGCAACGCCATCAACCAAAAGCAATGAGTCAACCCTCAATCCGGTATCGCGAACCACCTCGTAATTGACACTATCTTTTAATTCATTAGGCTCAGTAATCTCAATCTTCAACTTATGAGAGCCGATGTTTCCCTCACCAGTTGGCAAAGAGATTGAAAAGAAGGAATCGGGTAAGCCATAGGTATGTTGACTGAAAACCCGCCAAGGTGAGTTATCAATCAAGAACCTTCCCCGGACATCGCCACTCCCCCTTCCCCAAAACTTCACCTTGGCCTGAACCGTCGCATTTACTGGAATCTGTCGGGCAAGGAACAATCGGACCGAATCAAGAGAGAACTCCGGTTCTCTTGTCGTCTTATAAGTAAATTGCCAGATCTCACTCTTCCCTTCGTTATCACCAATCGGCACATCATTTCGGTCCTTGGCTTGAACCTGCCAGCAATAACTCTTATTCTCCTCTAAGGCTTGGGCGGAATTGGGATAGGTGAAACTTATTCGGTCAACAATCACCTCGCTGTGATGCGGGATATTATTAATCGCCACCTCCGGTGTCTGACCCGCTCTAATCTCACAAATCTTTAAGTGGTAACGAACAACAAAACCGGGATGAGATGTCGCCGGTGTCCACTGGAAGGTCGGGAATTGAATCCGGACCGTATCAAAATTCGCCGGCGCAACCAGCGAAGGCGGATTAAAACTCAGGATATAAAATACCGCTTCCCTCTCCGCCAAAACCCCACCGGTTCCCACTCGGACCAATTGGACATAAAGGGTATAAGTTCCTTCCAAAAGCCTTCCGGTGCGGACGATCTGATCCCGATAATCCGGATTATAAGTGATATTTCGGTAGTTCAAAAAATCCCGGTTATCCCGATAGATTGTCTGGGGAGAGGTAAAGATAATATTGTCCGATTGGCCGGTGGCAATCTCACCCCGTTCCGCGGATACGACCCTTGACACCAAACGCACGGACTCCGGAGTTGAGCCGGAATAATTGATTGTGATATTAACAATTCCGGGGTTATTTTCCCAATCTGAGACAAAAGGGCTCGGATAAGATTGGCAGGAAAGATTAAGCGAGAAATCCTGGGCGAAAAGATAAAAATTAAAAATAAAAAAAATTGGCAAAAAAAACTTAATTTTGTTTAAGGGGCTCATAAATCCTCTCCTTGACTTATAACCTACTATTAATATTATACAGGATTTTTTAGTTTTGTCAATATGAGAAGAGAGAGGAAACGTATATAGGCTAAAACGTATAGCGTATTTTATTCTGTCTAGTCTTCAATTTTTTTCAGTAAATCTAAAACCCGTTCCTTTATCATCTCCCTGACCCGGCGGAACTCCTCAATACCCTTGCCCTTGGGGTCGGGTATCTGCCATTCAATTCGCCTGGCTCCAGGGAGAAACGGACATTCAACCTCACAGCCCATTGTTACGAGATAGTCAAATTTTAAATCCGGCAGGTCATTAAACCCTTTGGGTCTGGCATTGGTTATATCAATGCCCACCTCCTTCATCACCGCAATCGCCTCCGGTGATACCGCGTTTTCGGGATGAGAACCAGCGGAGGCACATTCAATATCTTTACTGAAATGCCGACAAAATGCCTCCGCCATCTGACTCCGGCAGGAATTACCAGCACAGGCAAACAAAATCCGCTTCATCTTTTTATACTCCTCGTGCAACAGACCCAGAGTAGTATCTCCGCCCTTTCGTTATCTTAAAAAGGCAAAAAGATATTCTCCACCTTTTATCTGAGGCAGGTGTTTTTATATTTTCTCCTCGTCCTCTTTCTTTTTCCGTTCCTTTTCTAACTCCTCAATGCGCCTCTCCAATTCTGCTTTCTCCTCTTTTAGAGCCGCAAGTTCCGTCTTTAAATCCTCTTCGGTAAATACCGTTGGAACTCCCCAGCGGTAAAGTTGCCAAGCATGCACAATCCTGCCACTTGGTGTTTGGTAAAACGCATGAGGACCTGTTCCGCATCGACAAGGTCCAATATAGGTATAGCCCTTTGGCGCTATTACTGGCGGTTGCCCGCCTATCCATCTCATATGCCTTCTTCCATACATAACTAATCACCTCCTAATCTTTTTTTAATTTGTTGGTGATGGTAAGAACCTTCTCTTACCATTTTTGTTCCACATCTGGGACATTTCTCTTCCCGGCAAGGTATCCCGGCAACATGGGGTTTTCTGTAGCCACATTTTGGGCAGATACAAGATCCGCCCGGACCTATACCTTCCTTTTTTTCTATCATTGAAGACCTCCTTTAAGATATCTCTTTTCTGCCCAAACCAGCAGTATTCTATTCATTTTCTCCTCCCTTTTATCGCAACTGAAAGATAAAATTTGCTTTATCTCTTTTTACCCTCCTCATCCAAGAGGCACTGAACTATGTGCTGAAATTTGAGTGCGAGCGGACCTTCCGGTTGGGAAAGAACCACTGCCTGACCCTGGTCCGCATCCGCTGCTGCCTTGGGTATAAATGGCAACCGGGCTAAAATCGGCACGGCCAGTTCCTGTGCCATCCTGATTGCACCGCCAAGAGGGAAAAGCGAACTGGCTTTGCCGCAGTGCGGGCAGACAAATTCACTCATATTTTCAACAATCCCGATTACCCGCAGGTTGACCATTCGGGCAAATTCCAGTGCGCGCCGGGCATCAAGCGCCGAAACCTCCTCCGGTGTGGTTACGATAATGGCGATGGTTGCCCTGACCAGTTGGGCAATGGAAAGCGGCTCATCACCGGTTCCGGGCGGCGAATCAATCACCAGCCAGTCCAGTTCCCCCCAGCTGACATTACCGAGAAACTCCATTATCGCCTTCGCCTTCAGGGGACCACGCCAGATGATGGGTCCATTTTTCACCAGTAGCGCCATTGACATTACCTTCGTCCCGAGTGGGCCGGTAAACGGCAGAAATCCGCCATCGGGTGTAATGGTCGGTTCGCCTCCCTGAATCCCCAGCATCAATGGCACATTTGGGCCGTGAATGTCGGCATCTAAAATCCCGACTCGGCGTCCAGCCTGTCTCAAGAATAAGGCAATGTTTACCGCCACCGTGGTCTTACCCACCCCACCTTTACCACTTAACACAATCAGCCGGTTGCCAATCTGGGCAAGGTTTTCATCAATCTTTTTTGTCAGTTCATCCGTTCCGGATTGACTCATAAGTTAATCCTGATGTCCCGGGCAAATTCCGGCAGCATCACTTAACCGGCCCGCAATGTAATCCTCAACCGCACCATTCACATCGGTTTCTCTAATAATAAAAAGTGGTTTGATGCCTGCCTGGTTTAGGTCAAGTAGGGCGCGCCGACCCATTCCCCGACAGATAACCGCATCGCAGTCCTTCAGTGCCTCAACTATCGCACTATGGTGATGATGAGTGGGCAAAGAATCTCCGCATTCTCCCTTGCTGTGCCCAGTAAACTCATTTGCCCGCACC
>CAYRLZ010000020.1:0-12387 GCA_964425275.1 uncultured bacterium
TTGCGCTAATCTACCCCTTCTTGACGGGTGATTAAAATTTACTATAATCAGACATTCCCCGGTAGCTCAATCGGTGGAGCAGGTGGCTGTTAACCACAAGGTTGCAGGTTCGAGTCCTGCCCGGGGAGTTTTTCCTTCTATATATTTTAGGAGTATTTCTTCAATCATTCTCTTCGGTTAGAATCTTAATATTTTCTTCTATAACTTCAATTTCTCTTTTGGCGCCGATTTGGTTGAAGATTTCAAGGGCTTGGTTAAAATAATTAAGGGCTTTCTCCCTTTCGCCTTTTGTCCAATAGATTAAATCCGCCTCCGGCGAATTAAATTACCAAATAGTTCTGGGGTAAAGACTTTTGATTTTGGCATCTTTCGTTACGATATAGCCATTTGTCATTTTTGCCGTTGCCACAATAACTCGGTCATGAGCCTCTTGGATATCTTTAATTTTACTAACTTCTTTTATTACCGACAAATCCAGAGGATAGACCTGATAAAATGGCGAGTTTTCAATATGGCTAATTATTTCGGGAAACTGATGTGCCAAGCGGTGCTTCTGTAAAACAAAAAATAACTCCAAAAGAACGATTGAAGGTATAACGAGTAATGCTTTACCTTCCAGGGCTTCATCAAAAGATTGGTTGGCTCCCTCGGATAGTTTAGGGCTTTTAAGTAAACGCCAGATTAGAGTATGGGTATCAATAATATAGTTTTTCACTTATCATCCTTAAAATAATAATTGAAGATATGTTTTGCCTTCTTAATATCCTGGTTAGAGATTTTGGCGCCTTTCAATAATCCCAATAGGGGGTCTCCCTTTAAGGTCTTCTTCTTGGTAAGAGCCTTTTTAAGAGACTCAATTTCCGCTAATAGAGAGTTCACTAAGGTCTTAAGCCGGTTTAATCGTTCTAAGGTTTTTGTTTCTGACATGTTTTATTTTATGTCAAAATAGATAGAAAGTCAAGGCATTCACTGGCAATATCGGGACTCTTTAATTCTGACTAATTTTTATTAGGGATAAAGCGGCGAGCAGTCAGTAGTGAGCGGTCAGCGATTTAATATATCCTTCCACAATCTCAGTCTCACTTTTGGCGCCGATTTGTTTGAAGATTTTAAGGGCTTGGTTCAAATAAGCAAGGGCTTTCTCCATTTCGCCTTTTTGCGCATAGATTAAACCGATGTTGCGAAGGTCTTGTGCCTCACCTTTCTTATTACCAATCTCTCTGTCAATCTTTAATGCCTCTTCACAATATTTTAGTGCCTTATCTAAATCGCCTTTTCTCTGATAGATTAAACCGATGTTGCCAAGAGCAACCGCTTCGCCAATTTTATCTTTAAACTGGCGGGCAAATCTTAGAGATTGTTCATAACTCTCTAATGCCTCGGAAAGCCTTCCGCTTGTATAATAACAAATTCCAATCAGATTATAAAGCCCAACAAAATGACCTCCCTTTGCCTCTTTCATCGCCTTCTTAAACTCTTCTATCGCCTCATCCCATTTATATTCTGCCATCAGTTTTGTCCCTTCAAAAAACGGGTCCAAAACTGGTGGGGCAGCAAAAGGTAAACCATCGATGTAAATCAGGATACCAGAATGCCGCCTCTCTATATTCTCGATATTCTTATTAGCTAAATCCACTTTTCTTTTCACTTCTTCGACCTCTTTCCTGGCTTGACTTACCTCTTTTTCAATTCGTTTCAGTCTCTCCTCCTCTTTTTTCTGGAGACGAACTCGCACCAGTGTAGTAATCAGCAAAGCGATTAACCCCCCCACCAATTATACTGACCAATGTCCAGAAGAGGTTCGGGGAAATCCTTAACCCAAAGATATTCATCTTCCTTCCATTTTACCTAAATTCTTCTGTTAGTCAACTATTTGGGCATAATGGCAATTCCCTTAAAGTCATTTTCTTTAAGATGAGAAAGACCTTCCCAAAGAGATCGGGTAGAGATTGGGGAAGAGAATGCGGAAGGCGCCAAGAAACGGCTTTAGGAATAAATTATTAGGGAGAAAGAGAGGGAGGGAGAAAGGGAAAGAGGTAAAGGAAGAGGAAGGGAAAGAGGTAAGGAAAGAGAGAAGGGAATAGACCAAGAGAGAGACCTAAAAATTGGCTGGAAAAGGCACTAATTTCCCCCAACGGGGTGACAGGGAAAAAAGCCTAGGGCTTTCTCTTCCGCAAGAGGAGGGAATAACCCAGATTGAGTGGGGCTTGGGGGAAATTAGTAAAGGGTAGAGGGGACAAAGGGGGATAAAATCAGGAAAAAGGCGCTAAGTTATTGTAAGATAATAACTTATCGGCAAGAAGAGGCGAGGAAAAAGTTTCCTGTGAGGAAACTTTTTTTATCGGGAGGATGGTTGACAGAAAAGAAGAATTGGTTAACCTGAATTATGCTGAGAGAACTGATTGGCAAATTACTTAAAGAGTGCCGGAAGAAAGCCGGCTTGACCCAGAAAGAAGTTGCCCAGGTCTGCGGAACGACAAAAGGAGAAATCTCAAAATTAGAAAAGGGGAAGATTAAAAAACCATCAATCCTTTTATTCCTCTCTTATCTCCAAGCCATTGGCATTCCAAAGGGAGATTTCTTCTCCCAGTTGGACAAGATGGGAATTGAGGGATTACTGCCCAAGGTCTTTTTAAAGCCAGAAGGCAAATAGACGATTATCGCTTAAAGCGCTGTCTTATCGCCAAAGGGAAGATTGTAAGATTACGAAAAAGCAGAAAGGAGCAATTTTCTTAACCCCTCTATTTCCTTAGACCTCCAAGATGATATTGTCAATCAGGCGGGTCTTGCCAAAATAGACCGCCAGGGCAATTAAGACCTCGCCTTTGATTAAATCTAAATCCCTCAATTCCTTGGTATCAACGATTGAGATGTAATCAATCTTGCCATTTTTCTCTTCAATCATCTCCCGCATCTTACCGATGATTAGGCTGGGGTTTCTCTCCCCTTTTTTAATCATCTCCCTTGCCATCATTAGGGAGTGGTAAAGAACCGTTGCCTCCTTCCTTTCGTTTGGTGCAAGGTAGATATTTCTGGAACTCATTGCCAGACCGTCCTTCTCCCGAACCGTTGGGGCGACGATTATCTTAATTGGTAGATTCAAATCCCGAACCATCCTTTTGATCACCAAGGCCTGCTGGGCATCCTTCTGACCAAAGACGGCAAAGTCCGGCATCACGATATTGAATAGTTTGCCAACGACGGTTGCCACCCCCTGGAAATGACCGGGGCGAGAGCGCCCGCAAAGGCCCTCGGTTAACCGCTCAATTTTGATATAAGTGGCAAAGTCATCCGGATACATCTCCTTCTCGTCCGGATAGAAGAGGATATCAACCTTCTCTCTCTCTAATAATTTTTTGTCCCGATTGATATCCCTGGGATATTCCTTAAAGTCTTCTTTTGGTCCAAATTGGAGCGGATTGACAAAGATACTGACAACGGAGAGGTCGCTTCTCTTTCGGGCAATTCTTACCAGATTCAAATGTCCTTCGTGGAGATAGCCCATTGTTGGCACAAAACCGATAGTTTTTCCTTTCCTTTTTGCCTCCCAAGCAATGCTCTGCATTCTCTTTATTTTTCTAACAACCTTCATCTTCCTTAAAACTATGCTCTTCATCGGGGAATTCCCTTCTTTTTACCTCTTCAAAATAATCCTTCACCGCCTTCTTTATTATTTCAGCGAGATTAGCATATTGTTTCACGAACTTAAATTTTTTCTCAAAGATGCCCAAGAGGTCTTGTAAGACCAAAATCTGTCCATCGCAGAAAGGACCAGCGCCGATGCCAATCGTTGGGATTTTAATCTCTTCGCTCACCTTTTTTGCCACGAGGCTCGGAATCTTTTCTAAGACCAGGGAGAAAGAGCCAATCCGCTCTAATTCCTTCGCCTCTTTTAAGAGGCGGGTCTTTTCCTCCTCGGTCCTTGCCTGGAGTTGATAGCCACCAAACTGATTGACCCACTGGGGGGTTAAACCGAGATGTCCCATCACCGGAATCCCGAATTTAATCAACCGCTCAATTATCGGAAGGCAAATCTCACCGCCTTCAATCTTTACCGCCTGGGCACCGGCCTTCAAAAAGAGACCGGCATTTTTTATCGCCTCATCAATTCCGGTCTGGTAAGAGAGGAAAGGCATATCGGCCACGACCAGGGCCCTTTTTACTCCGCGCACCACCGCTCGGGTATGATAGAGCATCTCTTCCATACCAATCGGCAGGGTTGTCTCATAGCCATAAAAGACATTGGCACAGGAATCACCAATTAGGATTACCTCAACCCCAATCTCATCTAAGATCTTTGCCATCGGATAGTCGTAGGCGGTTAAGGCGACAATCGGCTCCTTCTTCTCCTTCATCTTAATTAAGGTCTTTGTGGTGATTTTCATACCTTAGAGAAAAACCTCCTCCCCCTTTTTGTCTCTAACATTACCTGAAAAAAACCTTCAAAGTCCTCTTCGGAGTTTAAGAGGTCAACCTTTTCTACCCGAACAATCAAAAGCGGGGAGGAATCCCAATGCATAAAAAAGTTATTGTATTCGTTCAAAAGAGAGACGATATAATCCAAGGATAGTTCCTTTTCGTATGGTCGGCCCTTTCTTCTAATCCGCTCCAAGACCGTTCCCGCCTCTGCTTGCAGATAGACGACCAAATCGGGTTTAATCACATCCTTTTTTAATATCTCATAAATCTTTTCGTAAAGCGCCAGTTCTTCATCCTTTAAGTTGAGGTGGGCATAAATCCAGTCCTTCTCCAAGATGTAATTACTCACCACCTTCGGGGCGAATAGTTCGGATTGCCGTAAGGTAATCTGCTGTTTATAACGGGCTAAAAGGAAATAGACCTGGGTCTGAAAGGCATAACTTTGGTCCTCGTAGAATAAAGGAAGAAATGGGTTTTCCTCATCAAATAAAAGAAGGCGAGCGGATAATCGTTTGGCTAATTTCTCCGCTAATTCCTTCTTTCCCAAGGCGATAACACCTTCAATCGCAATATAGTTTAATTCCTTTTCCATTAGCGTGTTCTTTTAATATCTCATTTATTCTTTTTTTTAATTTCGGGTGGTAAAGTTCCGGGGCAATCTCCGATAATGGTCTTAAGACAAAAGGTCTTTCTTGGATTCGGGGATGGGGAATTTGCAAATCGCTTTCTTCAATTATCTCCTGGTTATAGAACAAAAGGTCAATGTCTAAGGTGCGGGGCGAGTTTTTGAAGAGGCGAATCCTTTTTAATTTCTGCTCAATCTCTTTTATCAACAAAAGAACTGCCTTTGGGCTCTTTTCCGTTTCCCCTTCAATTACCAGGTTTAAGAATTTGGGCTGAAAGGGAAAGCCAACCGGTTTTGTCTCATAAATCCTTGACCGGCGCAAAACTTTTATTCCCATTTCTTCTAATAACTTCACCGCCTTTTCCAAATTCCTTTTCCGGTTTCCTAAATTAGAACCTAAGGCAAGAAACACTTTATTCATTTCCTATCCCGAAACAAATCTAATGTTTTCAATTCTTTGCCGGTAATCTTTCCATATTTACCGGTAAATTCCCCTTTTTCTTTTCTTTCTCTAAATGTTTTCCGGACGATATGTTTAGCCATCTCTTCTTTGGCATATCTTACCTCATCCTTATAATTCAAAAGCCGCTTCTCCGCAAATTTAATATATTCATCGGATATTTCTATCCCGATAAAATTATTGCCCAATATCTTCGCCGCCACTAATGTCGTCCCGCTCCCACAATAAGGGTCAATTACTATTCCCTTTCTTTCATCCATAATGGAATAAATTGCTCTCACGGGAAGTGCTAAGGGAAAAGGTGCCGGATGGGGATTTTTCTGTTCTGGTTGAAATCGCCAGATTGAAGTTAATAGAGCGTGTTTTGCCTTTAAATCTTCACCAATCAATTTTTCCCCTTCGGTTTGTAAAGCCAATATATCCTTTCTTCAACCTGCCAGAATCGCCATCCTCTGATATTTGCGGCAATCATTCTATCCCAGATTATTTCTTGTCTAACTACCCACCTTGTTTTTCTTAGCCAATCCATTGGGTGAAGTAATTCCCCTCTTTCCCATCTAATCTTATGATTGTAGAAGAAAGACCCACCAGGTTTCGTAATCCGATAAATTTCATCTAAAACTTCTATTTGATTTTTCTGATACAAATCTTCTGGGAGTCGGTCAGTAGCACCAGAATATTTAACATTCCTAACAAGCCAACCTTTTTGATTCTCACCTTTATTATAGGGCGGTGATGTTACACCCACATCAACAATTTCATCTGGTAAGGTTTTCAGAACGGTTAAGGTGTCTCCTTGAATTATTTTATTTAGATATTCATTTGATTTCATTTTGCCCTTTCTTCTAAAAATTCATAAAACCCTTTGGATATGTACGATTTATATTTTGTCAATTCATCTTTACTCAAAAGATAGACCACTTTTAATCCTGGGCTTTTAATAAAATTGTTGTAATCAAAATCGGCGCTCCTTAAAAATTGCCCCTTTATGCTTCTACTCCCCTTTAATTTTCTCTGCCACTTTCCTATTTTTCTTTCCAAATTTCTTATAAAATCGGGAGAAGCAAAAGGGAATTCAATAATATAAATAAGTTTTCCATCAACGAATCCACTAACCAACATATTTAAATCTTTTTCTAATCTTGCCGGAGTATAGTCCGTAAAATTTCCCCCGCCGTTCAATTTTGCTGGACTTGTTCTTTTTTCACCGCTTTTATACTTTTCAAACTTCTCCGTACTAATATTTTTAGGTTTTGCTTCACACTTTATAGTTCTTCCGGGAATAAAGGCATCTTGCTTGAAGCCATTATAACCGATTTTCCCTTCTTTATGTTGGTAGCCAGCTAAGGTGACTGTGATAAACTCCCGTATCGTTGACGAATTTTTATCGTTTATATACATCGTTAATAAATCAACCAATATGGCGATAAGGGTATCCTTTGATTTTCCAATCAAGTAATTACTCAATTCTTTATGGGTTCCGGTTGAATATATTTTTATCACGCTTGCCAATTCTTGATTCATATTATTGCCATTTTAGAATATCCTCAAAGGTATAGAACCCTTTTGGCTTATTCACGATAAATCTTATTCCTTCTATGACCCCGCGGGCGAATGCCTTTCGGGATAGAGCGGAGTGGGTCAATTCAATCAACTCGCCGGGACCGGCGAAGATAATTTTATGCTCACCGGTGACCTCACCAATCCGCAGGGAGATGGTTTCTACCAATTCCCTTCGGATTCCTTCAATTATCACTTTAATCTGTTTGGCGGTGCCGCTGGGTGCATCCTTCTTAAAACGGTGGTGGGTCTCAACGATTTTAATCTCGTAATCCTGGGGAAGAATCTTTGTGATTGCCTCCACCACCCGAAAGAGAAGGTTTATGCCCCGGGCGAAGTTTGGGGCATAGAGAAAGGGGAGATAGTTAGCCAGCGCTTTCAATTTCTCAAACTCCTCCGGGCTAAAACCGGTGACACCCAAGACGTAAGGTCTTTTTCCTTCTTTTATCTTATCTAAGTTAGCCATCACCGCCTCTCTTTCGGAGAAGTCAACCAAGACATCTCCTTCATCAACTACCGTATCTAATTCGTCTAAGATAAAATTCTTGCCAAAGGGAGAGCCAATTTTTGGATGCCCTTTTTTTTCAATGCCGTAGGTTAAATCCATATCTTCCTCTTCCTGTATCATCTCGGTTAGGACCTGCCCCATCTTACCGCAGGCGCCGATCAGAATCACTTTTATCTTATTTTTACTCTTTTGGTTTAAGTCCATAATTTAGGAGTTCCTTTTTTATTAGATTATAATTCTCTTCGCTTGGTGGTGAGAGTGGCAAACGCACGTCACCAGCGGGAAGACCTAAGATATTCATTGCGGTCTTAATTGGGATTGGATTGGTCTCAATAAACAAAATTCGCATTAAGGGGAATAATCTCTTATGTAAATCCTGCGCTCTTTTTATATCTCCGGCTAAAAAACTTTCAACCAATTCCGCTACTTCTTTGGGCAGGATATTGGATAAAACCGAAATCACCCCCTTTCCGCCAATCGAAAGAATTGGCAAAGTTAAGGAATCGTCGCCGGATAAGATACTAATCCGCTCGCCACAGCGCTGAATAATCTCAGAGGCCTGGTCTAAACTCCCGGACGCCTCCTTTACTCCAATGATATTCGGGAATTCCCGAAGTAGTCTTTCAATCGTTTTCGGTAAGATATTAACTCCGGTTCTCCCCGGGATATTATAGATAATGATTGGGATGTCAACTTCACCACTAATGGCAGCAAAATGGCGATAGAGCCCCTCTTGGGTTGGCTTATTGTAATAAGGGCAGACAACCAGACAGGCATCGGCCCCTAACTCCTTCGCCCGCATCGTCTTTTTAATCGTCTTTTTTGTATCATAGGTTCCAGTCCCAGGAATTACTAACACCTTACCCTTGGCGGTCTCAATTGTTGTCTTTGTAACCAGTTCCCACTCCTCTTCGGTAAGAGTTGGTGCCTCACCGGTTGTCCCACAGGGAACTAATCCCCTTGTTTTATTTTTAATCTGGAATTCAATATTTTTTATTAAGCCATCAAGTGAAACCTCACCATTGTGCAATGGGGTGATTAAGGCGGTAAAAGAACCAGAAAGCTCAGAACTTTTAATCATGAGATAAGAAGGTTATCAATCTCTGGTCCTTCTAATATCTCTTTTTCCAAGAGTGCCTTAGCAATTCGGTTTAATTTCTCCTGATTTTCGTTTATTATCTTCTTTGCCCGCTCGTAGGCCCCATCGACAAATCGTGTAATCTCTTCATCAATCAACCGGGCGGTTTCCTCCGAGACATTTCGGTGGAGCCCCATCTCTCGGCCCAAAAAGATTTCTTCATCCCTTTTCCCTAATGTTAAAGGACCAATCTTTTCTGACATCCCCCATTCGGTTACCATCATCCGCGCCAGTTGGGTTGCCCGGTCAATATCATCTCGGGCACCGGTTGAGATATCAGAAAAGACCACTTCCTCAGCCGCCCTCCCGCCCAACATTACCGCCAATTGGTTTAGGCAATAGGTCTTAGAATAAATTCTTCGGTCATCAATTGGTAACTGCTGGGTTGTGCCTAACGCCCTTCCCCGGGGGATGATTGTCACCTTATGGATTGGGTCGGTTCCCGGTATCATCTTGGAGACTAAGGTATGACCGGCTTCATGGTAGGCAATCCATCGCTTTTCATTATCGGAGAGTAAGAGACTTCTCCTCTCTACACCCATTAAGACCTTATCCTTGGCATCTTCTAAGTCCTGCATTGTAACCCTGTTACGGTTTCGGCGGGCCGCAAGTAATGCCGCCTCGTTTATCATATTTGCTAAATCGGCTCCGGAAAAACCCGGAGTTCCGCGGGCAATTACCTTTAAATCAACATCTTTATCTAAGGGAATCTTTTTTATATGAACCTTTAATATCTCTTCCCGCCCTTTCACATCCGGCCGGTCAACAACAATCTGTCGGTCAAATCTCCCGGGTCTGAGGAGGGCAGGGTCTAAGATATCCGGTCGGTTGGTTGCGGCCATAATAATCACTCCTTCTGAGGTATCAAAGCCATCCATCTCCACTAAGAGTTGGTTTAGGGTCTGCTCCCTTTCGTCGTGCCCACCACCCAGACCAGCTCCCCTTTGCCGGCCGACCGCATCAATCTCATCAATGAATATGATGCAGGGGGCATTTTTCCTTCCCTGTTCAAACAAATCACGCACCCGAGCCGCACCTACACCAACAAACATCTCAACAAAGTTAGAACCGGAGATTGAGATAAAAGGGACTCCGGCCTCACCAGCTACTGCCCGGGCTAACAAGGTCTTTCCCGTGCCCGTCGGTCCAACCAAGAGGACACCTTTGGGAATTCGGCCGCCGAGTTTTTGAAACTTTTGGGGCGCCTTTAAGAACTCAATGATTTCCTTTAACTCTTCTTTGGCTTCGTCAACTCCGGCCACATCCTCAAAGGTTACCTTCATCTTACTCTCAGTGGCAATCTTTGCCCGGCTCTTCCCAAAGGTAAATGCCCGGTCCTGTCCAGAGGTCAATCGCCGAATAAAAAGAAACCAGAGGCCAAGAAATACAATCCAGGGGGCGGCACCGAGGATAATATTTGTCCAAGGAGTTGAGGGTTTGGAAGAGACCAAGACCTTCTTCTCTTTGACCAACCACTCCACCAAGGAAGGGTCAGGAAAAGGTAGATAGGTTTTAAACTCAGTAAATTTCTTATCCTTTTTCCCTTCTTCTAATTCCGCTTCTTTTTTCAACTGTCCGAGAATCTCCTTCTCAGAAATCACCACCGAGAGACAATTACCTTTTTCTACCTCTCTGATGAATCGGGTGTAATCAATTAAAACCCTCTCTTTGCGACGGTTGCCGATAAAATGCCAGAGCATCCAGATGGAGGCAAAGATTAATATCCACAGGAGAAGGGATGATGCGATGCTTTGTTTATTATTTCCCCTTTCCATATTCAACTCCCTATTTCTTCTGGGAGGTCCTTAGAGAATTTAATCTCCAAAATCTTTTTTGTCCCCTCGGTAATCTTGGCCCGGTTCGCCCGGCGCAGACCCAAGACCCAGAGGATTCCTTTTTGGTCAAGAATTAGCGGGATTGAATCCTTTAAGCGTCGGGGAATTTTGGCATCAACGAATAAATCCTGTAATTTTTTTGTGCCTTTTTCATATATAATTACATCCCCGGGTCGTCGGGTGCGGAGGTATAAAGGAGGTAAGACCTCTTCCCAATCAAAGTATTCCCGATTTGGTTGCGTCCCAGACGATTGGTAACCGTTAATCTTCTTTTTCACCCGTATCTTTATTTTTAGACCTAACTCTTTTACCTTATTTTCCCTTCCGATTGCCAATTTTGCCTCAATATCTTTAACCGGCTGGGGTCTTCCGATGAAGATGTTATAACTTTCACTGATGGCCACTAGCCCCCGCCCTAAGGTGGCGAATTTGCCCGCTGGTTTCTCACCAATCTTGATAACGGTCTCAATATCTTCAAAGGGCATATCCTTAAATAACTCCTTAAGCCACCTTCTTCTTGTACCTAAATTATAGGATAAAAATGTCTGCTTGTCAATCAGATAACCACCATTAACCTTTCTTATTTTACATTTTGCATCTTCCATCCGGCGTTTTGTCATCATCCTCTGATAAGCGTCTTCCTCCTGCAGGATCCGGGCGGTCTGACGCATCGTCGTTTCTAAGTTGGGATTTATCCTTTTAAGAAGGGGTAGAATAATATGCCGGATATAATTCCGGGGATGGGATAAAGAAAGATTTGTCGTATCAAAGACCCACGGGATATTATTGGAGCGCAAAAATTCTTCAATCTCCTCTTTTTTAATATCAATCAAGGGTCGGATAATTTTATCTCTTGTTTCGGGGATACCGGCGATACCGGAAAGTCCCTTTCCCTGGATTAAAGCGAGAAGCATCGTTTCGCAGTTATCGGTTGCCGTATGACCCAGGGCAATAAAATCTATCTTCTTTTTCTTTCTTGTCTCTTCTAGGAAACGATACCGGACAATCCGACCGGCCACTTCTAATGAAATCTTCTTCTTTTTGGCAAACTTCTTAACATCATATCTTTGAATGATGATTGGTATCTTTAACCGTTGAGCAAAGGAGCGGCAAAATTTTTCGTCCCTTTTCGTCTCCTTACCCCTTATCTGATGATTCAGATGAAAGGCAAAGAGTTTCAGATTAAACCTCTTTTGCAAGAGATTTAGGGCGCAAAGGAGAAAAGTAGAATCCTTTCCCCCAGAAAATCCAACTATGATTTTTATTCTCTTTTTATTGGTGAGCGGTCCTATCTGCCTCTTTAATGCCTCCCTCACCTTATTGACTAAAGGGCTTTTTAATAATTTTTCCATAAGTGTCATTTTTTCATTGAACCTTATAATTCCTCAACTCTTTAGGACAGGGATAAGCAATCTCAGGAAGATAATAACGACAATTTGCCATATCTAATTTTATCAAAAATAAACCCTTGGTCAATAGTAAAAGAATCAAAATTTTACCCAAATTAAAATTGGGGTTTCTTATAAAATTCCCTGCCTCTGAAATCGGGCTTTGCTTTAAGATAAGTATCATAAATTTGTATAATTTGATTATATCTTGCAACTGTTGATGGGATATGGTAAGGGATAGAGGAGAGGATTAAGGAAGGCATTGGGTGGAGGCATCAGAGAGCCTATCAGGCGAAGGCAGAGAAGGGGAGAGAGAAGGGGTAAGAGAAAGGGCAAGAGAAAGAGGCAGGGAAAGGGATTAGGGAAGGGATAGAGAAAGGGACAGAGTAAGAGACCAAGTAAGCCGTGAAGTAAGGGATAGGGTAAGGCATAGAGGGAACGATACCCTAAAAGA
>CAYRLZ010000021.1:0-43025 GCA_964425275.1 uncultured bacterium
AATCAATCTGACCCTTAGGGAAGGCAAGGGTTGAGCAGGACATATCCCGCATCGCTACGAATAATCCAGTAGTGCACTTGTCATTCGCATAGTATTCATCACCGTTCATTGCCGTAGAGCAGGTCATTCCAATCCAGCCAAGTCGGAAATGCGCAAAGGTATCCGGGAAGGAAACCTGAATCATTGTTCCAGGGGTATGGTTGGAAACAGTAACGGTCTTATCATAATAGGCCGTGCCACCGTATTTGATTTTCATCCGGACGGTATAGGCACTATCAAATCCTCCGTAGTTATAAACTGAGCATCTCGGGGTTATCGCTCCAAAGGCCGAATCTACGGTATCACCCTTTGCCGTGAATGGTAATATCTTAACCGCACCGACATTCCGATTCAGGGAGATATCATCAAGGAGGACATAACACAATGAGTAAGTTCCACCCCGGTAGCGGAAGGCAATATAGATTTTCCCACTGTCTTTATAAGGAGAGAGGTCTACCGCCCTTCTTGCCCAACTTCCACCAACGAACACGAACTGGGCAACTTGCACATAGGGTAAGGTATCCTTTCGGTCGGAACTGGTTGAGACCATTACATCAAGGGATTCATAATAGGAACTAGAGTAGCCGCGGGTCCAGAAGATGAGTGAATCTCCCTCCCGAATCGTATCAATCCTTGGAGTAATCAACCAGTCATTGTCCGTATTAGCCGTTGTCCCCGGACAGGAAGCCGAGACTGGTGGTGAGTGGTTAGTTGTAGATGTGGTCCACCTCTCTGTGGTATTAGTCCCAAATTGCATCGTATCCCAATCAACCGGTGGAAAGGGAGCACTCATGAACTCTTCGTATAGACCGCTGAGGATTTGAGCGCTGAGGATGCCAAATAGACCACAAAGGATTATAATTATTGCGCTTCTTTTAAGCATCTTTTCCTCCTATTTTGGTGGAATTGGAAAATAAAACTCTCTCCCTCCACCACTGAAAGAGAGCCTAGGGTAGAAATTAATCTCCGAATGCCTGCCACCCCAAGACAGGCAATCGCTGGTAAGAGAAAAGTGAACCGGGCATCCGGAATTTTCTGCCCGAAGGTTATAAAGAAATCCTCACCTCTCTTCTTACCGGTTCTTTTTCTTAAATTCATTATCCCTCTTTTCCCAGTTTTGTTTTAACCCTTATTATACAAAAACCAAATAAAAAGTCAAGGGGATTGGAGTTTAAGGCTTTTATCCGGTCTATTTTCCTGCCGTCAACCATTTTCTCTCCTACTCAGAAAAATCTCAGTCTGGCTTATTATACCATAAAATAAAAAAAAGTCAAGTGCTTTTTTAGTTTTATCCCAAATTTCTCATTTCCG
The DNA here is from genome assembly GCA_964425275.1 of uncultured bacterium. Taxonomy (GTDB): domain Bacteria; phylum Hydrothermota; class Tepidihabitantia; order Tepidihabitantales; family JBDRVQ01; genus CAYRLZ01. The sequence continues at coordinate 1,351 of CAYRLZ010000021.1, forward strand.
TATTTTATTATTCATCTCTTCGGTCCTTCCCGGTCTTATGCTTAAACTCTATTTTAGCAAAAGATTTAAAAAAGTCAACTAAGTTTTTTCCACACGCAGTTTCACGAGTGATACGGGCATCGCCTTATTGGTTCAAAAGATTGATAAATTCATCAACTTTCAGCCCGGCTTGCCTTATAATTGCCCGTAATGTGCCACGGTCTAATTCTTTATGGTCAGGGACCACTAATTGAGTAAAAGGCTCATCGCGTCGTAAGATAATATGGCTCCCTTCCTGTCGTTTAAGATAGAAGCCCACTTTTTTTAAGGCCTTGATGCACTCCTGTCCCGAGATAACCGGGAGTTTGTTCATACAACTATCACAAAGGTTTCAAATCGCTCTTCGGGAATCGGCAGTCCATCTTCTTTTAGAGCCGTAATATATCCTCGGATTGCCTCTTGGATATTAGCAATCGCCTCCATTTTAGTCTTGCCTTGACTGATGCATCCCGGCAAACTTGGGCACTCAGCTACCCAATAACCGTCTTCACCGGGATAGAGGACTACTTCTCGCATTGCCACCTCCTAACCCAAAGTGGGACAAAAGTCCTAACATCTCTTTCTTGGCAAAATAATCTCCGTAATTTATTATTCATCTCTTCGGTCCTTCCCGGTCTTATTTTATTAAAATCTATTATAACAAAAATTTAAGAAAAGTCAACAGCAATCCCCACCGCAATCAATCCTCTAAGTTACCATCTCATAACCAATTTCTAAGGCGGTTAAATTCGTTTTTAGGTGATGAGGCGGAACCCTCTTGCCGACCGCCATCTTTAAAAAATCTATTTGGGCGATGTGGTATTCGGAAGAGAAAATCTTAGAAAGAGCCCCCAAGAGGATGACATTGGCGAAGAGTTCTTGACCGAATCGCTCTCGGGCGGTTTGGGAAAAGGGAAGACCCTTCACTCTCTTATTCATTTCAAATCGCCTCACATAGAAACTGTCCAGAAGAATTAACCCATCTTCGCTCACCTCTTTGTGATAATCATCATAGGCCTCCTGGGAGAGACAAGCCAATAGGTCAATATCTCTTGCCTTGGGGAATAGAATCGGCAAACTACTAATGATAACATCCGAACGAGAAGAACCACCCCTGGCCTCCGGTCCATAGTTCTGGGTCTGGACAACATATTTCCCTTCATAGACACCACAGGTCTCCGCTAAGATTATCCCGGCCAGGATTAAACCTTGACCACCCGCGCCCGCTAACCTCACCTCAATTCGCATCGCCGACCGCTCCCATTAAGATGAATGCCGGTTTGCTCTTTGTAACTCTTTAAGAAGTCATTGGCCTCGGTCTCATACAAAACACCAATCACCATCTTATCTTCTGGGGTCTTCCCTTCTTTTAAGGTCTTTATCTCAACCGCCTTTTTCTTAAAATATTCTAACATCGCGACCCCATCCCCGATGCGGTTGACCCGACCGAAGAAGGTTGGGCACTGGGTTATAACCTCAACAATGGAAAAGCCCTTTTTGGTAATTGCCTTTTTTATCATACTCCGTAGATGCATCGTATGATAGGTCGTTGTCCGGGCAAAGAAGACCGCACCGGCCGCTTTACTCAATTCAAAGATATTAAACTCCCTCTCCGGATTCTTATAAGGTGTGGTCAGGCTTAATCTCCCTTGGGGGGTAGTTGGTGATACCTGGCCACCGGTCATTCCGTAATTGAAGTTATTGACAATGATACAGGTCAAATCAATGTTGCGCCTTGCGGCGTGGATAAAATGGGAGAGACCAATCGCCAGAATGTCGCCATCGCCACCAATCACGATAACCTCCATATCCGGTCTCGCTAACTTGACGCCGGTCGCGGCCGGAAGCGCCCGACCGTGTAAGGTATGAAATGTATCACAGTCTAAATAGCCTGGAATCCTTGAAGAACAGCCAATCCCTGAGACAACGCAGATATCTTCGTTTCGTAGTTTCAAATCGGAAAAGGCAAAGACTAGCTGTTTCATTATCGTCCCGATGCCACAACCCGGACAGAGGATATGAGGAAACCGGCCATCCATCCTTAGATAGTTAAGAACCTCTGCCTTCATAAGACCGAGAGAATATCCTCGGGTGTTATCATCTCGCCGTCCACCCGATTCACCGGGATAACTTGAATATCCGGACTGATTGCCCGTTCAATCTCACCCTGCAACTGCCCTTGATTCATTTCACAGACGACAACTTTTAGAGCACTGCGCAGCAATTCCTTAAGCCTTCGCTCGGGAAAGGGCCAGATGACCCGAAATCGGAGAAGACCAAGCGGTTTATTCTTTTCCTTTTCGTAAATAACCTTGGCCTCCTTTGCCGCCCGTGCCACACTGCCATAAGAAATAAGGCAGACCTCAGAGCCGATATCAGAAAATTCCCAATCCCAGCCGACAAACATCGCCAAATTATCATAAACCTTGCGCCGCAGTCGCTCCATCTTCCAGGCGATAACCTCTGGGTCATTGGTGGGGAAACCATCCGGGCGATGAGTAAGACCGGAGATGTGAATCCGATAGCCTTCACCAAAAGCGGCAAACTCGGCACCGTAATTGGTCTCATCGCCGTAATGGAGATATTCCTCTTTTGATTTCTTTCTTCGCTTCGGGGAATAAACCTCTACCTCTTCCGGAACATCAATCACCTCCCGCATATGCCCGACAATCTCATCGGTCAGTAAAATCACCGGCATCCGAAGGTACTCTGAGAGATTAATCGCTTTCACCGTGAAGTAGAAAGACTCCTCAACACCCTCCGGATATAAAACGACCGCTGGGTGGTCACCGTGGGTCCCCCATCTTGCCTGCATCACATCACCTTGGGCGGGTTTGGTTGGTAGTCCGGTGGCCGGTCCACCGCGCTGGACATTGACCACAAGACAAGGAATCTCCGCCATACAGGCATAGCCAATCCCTTCCTGCATTAATGAAAAACCCGGTCCTGAGGTAGCGGTCATCGCCTTTGTTCCGGCGGCCCGTGCCCCAATCACCGCATTGACCGAGGCAATCTCATCCTCCATCTGGAGAAAAAGACCGCCGTGCTTAGGTAGTTCTCGGGCCATAAACTCGGCAATCTCTGTCGAAGGGGTTATCGGATAGCCGGCAAAAAACCTCACCCCGGCCTTTATCGCGGCTAAGGCTACGGCTTCGTTTCCGGAAAGTAGTCGCCTCTCCCCCATTATTTCTTCTCTTCTACCTCTTCTTTTTTCTTCCCCTTTTCTACTGAGATGGCGAAGTCCGGGCAGAGAAGTTCGCAGACAAGACAACCGATACAATTATCAGGTCGGAGAACCTCAACCTTTAAATCTTCACCCAATCCTAAGGTTTGGGTCGGACAGAAATTGATACATATCCCGCAACTCTTACAAAATTCCTTCACAATAAATATCTTATGCCCCTTTTTGGTTAGCGTAGTCTTTTCTTTTGGGTAGACCTTTTTCACGGCTGTCTTTCTTGGAGGAGCCTCACCACTTCTGACGGTTCAAAGAAGACCTCAATGCCGGCGAGTTGAAATGCCTGAATCTTTTCCTCTGCGGTTCCTCTCCCCTGCATAATTATTGCCCCGGCGTGTCCCATCCGCTTTTCGGGTGGGGCGGTCCGACCGGCAATAAAACCGAAGACCGGCTTTTTAATATATTTGGCCACATAGCGCGCCGCCCTCTCTTCATCATCGCCCCCAATCTCACCGACCAGAACAATCGCCTTCGTCTCCTCATCCTGGGCAAAGAGTTTCAGACAGTCAATAAAATCCATCCCCTTAATTGGGTCGCCACCAATCCCAACGACTGATGAACATCCTATTCCACTTTCCGAGATATGATAGGCGATTTCGTAGGTCAATGTCCCAGAACGCGAGACGATACCACAACCCCCCTTTTTGAAAAACTGGGCCGGCATAATCCCAACCTTTGCCTCACCCGGATTTATCACCCCCGGGGAGTTTGGTCCTAAAAGACGGGTTCGCCTTGTGCCTAAATAGGCCTTTATCTTCATCATCTCATGCACTGGGATACCTTCGGTAATCACAACAATCAGGGAAATCCCGGCATCGGCCGCCTCATAGATGGCATCCGCGGCGAAAGGCGCCGGGACAAAAATTATTGAGGTGTCAACATCTTCCTTTTTCTTTGCCTCAAAGACCGTGTTAAATACCGGGATACCAAAAAGATTACTGCCACCCTTTTTTGGGCTGACACCGGCGCAAATATTTGTCCCATACCTTATCATCTCTTGGGTATGAAAACTGCCATCCCGACCAGTTATCCCTTGAACTAAAACCCTTGATTCTTTATTGATTAAAATTCCCATATGAAAAAATGATTACGGCGATAATAAAAAAGATGATTACAACGATTAAAAAACAACCGATGTTGGCGATACCTTATCATCGCTGTCATCGCCACCGCCCTTCTATCGTTGACATCGTTCTTTTGGGTGGTTTCATTTATGAATTAAGAATACCCATATTACTGGTGAGTCAATTCGCTTGCCCTTTTTACCGCCTCTTTCATCGTGTCAAGAAATAAGACCGGTTTACCTTCAAGCATTGCCCTTGCCTTATCCTGATTGGTGCCGACGAGACGGCAGACAATCGGCGGTATACTTCTTTTCTCCGCTAAGAAATCTAATATCCCCTGCGCCACATCATCACAACGGGTAATCCCGCCAAAGATATTAATTAGGATTACCTTTATCTTATCATCTCGGCTAATTATCTCTAAGGCCTTTTTTGTCTTTTGCGGTGAGGAAGAGCCACCGATATCTAAGAAATTGGCCGCCCTTGCCCCATATTTATTTATCAAATCCAAGGTGGCCATTGCCAATCCGGCGCCGTTGACGATTGAACCAATCTCACCCTCTAATTTGACATAAGAGAGCCCTTCCCTTTTTGCCTCCAACTCGGTCGGGTCTTGCTGTATCTCGTATTCCATCCAATCCTTATGCCGAAATCGGGCATTATCATCCAGGAGGATTTTGGCATCTAAGGCAATAAAATTCCCAAATCCCTTAGTCAATACTAAGGGATTAATCTCTACCAAATTAGCCTCATAATCAAAAAAGACCTTAACTAAGGCAGAAAGGATAGACAAGAACTGTTCCGAATAGGCATCTCCCTTATCCCCCGGAACCACTTCTTCGGAAAAGAGGCGAAAGATAATACCCCGAGCCTTATAAGGCAAAAGCCCTAAGAAAGGGTCAATCTCTTCTTTGATTATACTCTTCGGTTTTTTTTGGGCAATCTCTTCAATATCCATACCACCAGCCAGTGAGGCAAGGATTATTGGCTTGGCAATACTCCTATCTAAAACGACACTCAAATATAATTCCCGCTCATACTCCACCTTTTCCGAGATTAGAACCTTCTCCACTAGCTCGCCCTTAATTCTTAGAGAAAAGACTTCCTCTAAATTCTTTGGCAAGTCCTCTTCTCTCTCTACCAGTTTCACCCCTCCGGCCTTCCCTCTGCCGCCAACCAAAACCTGAGCCTTCAGGACACAAGGGAATCCAATCTCGGAAATTACCCTAAGACCTTCGTCAATTGAGGTAATCAATCTCTCTTTCGGACAAGGGATATTGTATCGCCGAAAGATTTCCTTCGCCTGAAATTCATATAACTTCATCCTTATAGTTTACGGAATTTTTCCCAAAAGTCAACTATTATAGAGATATAATGTTCTTGAGAACCTAATTCCGAAAGAGCCCCAGAGAGCGAGAGAGAAGAAGGCAAAGGGAGGGGATTAGAGAGTCTAATAGGGAGACCATCAGAAGAAGATAGACCAAGGGATTAAGAATGGGTAAGAGAAAGAGCAAGAGAAGGAGGTAAGGAAATGGGTTAGGGAAAGAAAAGAGTAAGGGGTAAAGTAAGAGACCAAGTAAGGCAATAAGTAAGGGATAGGGTAAGGCATAGAGGGAACGATACCCTAAAAGAAAGGAAAAATCCGATAAGTCCTGTAAAATCATAGGGTTAGAGGCAAAATCAGGCGATAAAAAAGTTTAGTATTACTAAACTTTACTCATTTGAATTAAAATTGACGAAAAAGAAATAATATATTATATTAAGTTATGATTGGCAAATCAATTGGCAAATTGCTGAAAGAGCACCGAGAAAAAGTCGGCTTGACGCAAAAGAAGATAGCGAAAGCCTGTGGAAAGACAAAAGGAACAATCTCGCAATTGGAAAGCGGGAGGTTAAAAGACCCGCCTATCTCACTTATCCTTTCTTACCTGCACACACTCGGTATCCCTTACAGCCGGTTCTTCTCAGAATTGGAAGGGAAGGCACTGCAAACAGAAGAGAAGAAGCAATTAGAAGCCTTAAAAGAAGTGAGCGAAAGATATGAAGGGTTAGGTCTGGATTTGGAGATTAATCGCCCCTCCTTCGCCAGAACCTAAAAGATTTAAGAAAGTATGAAGTTAAACCCCAATAATTAGCGTATTAAATCCTTAAACTTCAATAACTTAATTATGATTAAATCCCTTGACAAATCACCCTTTCTTTGCTATACTTTTATAGTGAAGATGATTTATATTGGAGGTGCAAAATGAAGAAGGTTTTGGTAGGTTTTTTGCCTTTTTTCTCTAATTTGGGCGCAGGATTCGTTGAACTGTCGGCAAATTGGCTATTATGATACCCCAGGTTATGCTTTTGGTGTAGCAATAGCAAATAACTATGCCTATGTCGCTGATGGTGGTTCTGGATTAAGGATTATTGAGTTTTATGGTGTTGGAATAGAGGAAAGTAATTTTTCCCTAAGAAAAGAGAGAAAGATACCAACCTTTGCCTCCAATCTCTTAAATCTTACCGAAGAAGCCGATTTGCTTGATATCGCCGGTAGAAAGGTTTGCAAACTAAATCCAGGCAAAAACGATATAAGCCACCTTAAACCCGGATTCTATTTCATCCGCAATAATGCCAACCACTCAAAAATAAATAAGGTGCTAATCTGTCAATAAAAGCCCTAAACCTGTAGGAGATATAAAAATCCATCAAGTTGCTGTAAGATAATAATTTATTCGCAAAATAACCTTAAATATTCTCTTTCTTTGACCCAATCCTTCCGTTTAACTTATTCATTTGGCTTTCAAAGAGAGACGACCAAACCTTTTTCAAGTCTGAGACCAAAAAACCTCTATGGTAGATACCGTGTTTAGAAACATTACTGAAAACCCGGTTGACTTTTAGTTTTTTTCCAGTAGCATTATCTTTATGTTTTTTTTAATTATCTTTCTTAATACTCAGATAGCGCCACCAACCAATATTAAGGTTTTTGATACGCCGAATGATGAAGGCGGAAGTATCTCAATTGAATGGCGGTTGCCCAAGGAAGATTGCGATACTTTAAATTTAATCCAGGGTTATGAAATCTATCGGGCAGAAAAAAAAGAAGGTCCTTTTGAAAATGTCGGCTTTAATATAAAAGGTAAGAGTTATTATGAGGATAAGGGAGTCAAAGATGGTAAGGAATATTTTTATTATGTAAAGGTGGTGGGAAGAGATACCGCAAAAAGTGAAGTGAGCGGTCCGGTGAAGAGTGCGCCGCAGTGGTTCAATACCTCTCGGTTAAATGTCTTGCTCGTCGTTATTCTTTTTAGTTTTATCGTTATCTGGTATATTGAAAGGGCAAAGAAGGGGGAGAAGTTATTCATCCGTTCAATTCCTGGACTGGATGCGATTGATGATGCGGTGGGCCGGGCAACCGAAATGGGGCGACCGATTTTATTCTCCTTTGGTCTGGGTTATATCACCGATGTCGTGACAATTGCCGCCCTAGCCGTTTTGGGTAAGATTGCCCGGAAAGCAGCGGAGTATTCAACCCGACTTTTAATCCCCAATTATGACCCGATTGTGATGACCGCGGCCCAGGAGACAGTAAAGGAGGCATATTCCGAGGTCGGGCGTCCGGATTTATATAAGGAAGGCGACATTACTTATCTAACCGCTGACCAGTTTGGTTATGCCGCCGGGGTGGATGGCATTATCCTGCGGGAAAGGCCCGGGGCGGTCTTCTGGCAGGGATATTTCTTTGCCGAATCTTTAATCTTAGCCGAGACCGGGCATCGGGTGGGTGCGATTCAGATTGCCGGCACCGTCGCCATTACGCAACTTCCCTTCTTCATCGCCGCCTGTGATTATACCCTGATTGGCGAAGAGATGTATGCCGCCTCCTGCTATCTGAAACCCGAACCCCATATGTTAGGTTCGCTAAAAGGCGAGGATTTAGCCAAGGCGGTGATTAATATCTTCCTTATTGCCGTTGTCATCCTCACTACCGCTAATGCCTTCTTTAATCTTCCCGTGCTTAATAGTATCGTTGAGAAGATAAATAATTGGTTTGTGGTAAGATGAAACGGCAACTCCCGCTCTTTTTAACCTTTATTACTGGTCTTTTATTAATCGTCACATTTTTTATTCCCCATAAGCCTTTTGGCGGATTGGAGCAGAGATTTTTGGTCTGGTATTCAATAATCTCGGGTTTTGCCGTCCTTTTGGGATTAGACAGTTTAATTGCCCACCACCTGCATAAAATCCGCTGGGAAAAACAAGGAAGATTTTACAGTGCCCTCCTTCTCTTCAGTCTCTTCTTAACCCTCTTTTTAGGCTTCTTCTCCTGGGCGAAGTATAAGAGCCCGTTTGCCCTCGGCTCGCCCTTTATGTTCCTTTATACCTATACGATTATCCCCTTACAGGGAACGATGTTTGCTTTACTGGCCTTCTTTATTGCCTCGGCGGCTTATCGGGCCTTTCGCGCCCGAACATTTGAAGCGACCCTACTGCTCATTGCCGCGGTTCTGGTGATGCTCGGTCGGGTGCCACTCGGCTCCTGGTTATGGAAACAAATCGCCTCCCTCTTTGGTAATCCGCAATTAAATAGGATAGAACTCTTTGCCATTATCTCGGACTGGATTATGAATATCCCCCAGACTGCGGCCAAGCGCGGAATATTCATTGGAACCGCACTCGGTGGTATCGCAATGTCAATCCGAATAATCTTAGGAATTGAAAGAACCTATATGAAATGAAAGAAATATGATTACAGCGATAATAATAAAGAGAGATGACGGCGATATTTTTATCTCCGTAATCGGTTAGTTTATCGCAGTAATCATTAACCGAAATGCTCATTTTCATCCGTTTTCGGCTTCTTGGTAATCTACAAGTATGAAACTCTTTGAGTGGCTGAGTAATTTAGATAGACGGATAATCTATCTTCTGGTTGGCTTGGTGGTGACGACCCTTTTGTTATTAAAGGTGGTAATGCCGATTAGGATTTCCGAAGAGGTGAAGATGGCCTATAATGAGATTGACCGACTTCCTCCCAACTCCATCGTCTTCATCTCCATTGACTACGACGCCGCCTCCGAACCAGAACTCCAACCGATGCTGATTGCCCTATTAAGGCACTGCTTCCAAAAGGATATAAAAGTAATCCTCTCTGGACAGTGGGCATTAGGGCTTCCCTTAGGTGAGATTGCCCTCAATAAAGTGGCAAAAGAATATAAAAAAGAATACGGTAAAGATTATGTGAATATTGGCTATCGCCCCGGGCTCACCGCCTTAATGGTTGGTATCGGCCGGGAGATAAGAGATTTTTATGCCACCGATTATAAAGGTATGCCCCTTGATAGTTTTCCTTTTATGCGGAATGTTCATAACTACAACGATATTGATATCTTAGTCGGTTTGGAGGCGGGGGCGACCGGTGATGCCTGGGTGATGTATGCCGGGGCAAGATTTAATCAAAAGATAATCTTGGGTGCGACCGGAGTCGTTGCCCCGGATTTATATCCCTACCTTCAGGCAAAACAGATTGCCGGAATAATTGCTGGTCTGCAAGGGGCCGCCGAATACGAAACACTGGTTAAAAAGGCCGGCACCGGGATATTGGGTATGCCGGCCCAGTCAGCGGTTCACGGCTTAATTGTCATCTTCATCATCATCTCTAACATCGCCTTTCTGTTAACTAAAAAGAGGAGATGAATCCCTTAACAGGACTTGCGTCCCACTTCGCGTATGGTAGTAGATGATTACGGAGATAAACTAACCGATTACGGAGATAAAAATATCGCCGTCATCTCTCTTTATTATTATCGCTGTAATCATTATCAATATGATTAACCTAATCGGAACCTGGCTCGCCGCCACCTTGACGATTGCCATCCTATCCTTCTTATATAAAGATAATCCCCTTTATAAATTAGCCGAACATATCTATGTCGGTGTTTCGGCCGCCTTCTGGGTGATATACTTCTGGGCATTTGACTTAAAGCCGATGCTCATTGACCGTTTCCTCCAGGAGACCGGGGTAGAAAAGTGGATACTCATTTTGCCCGCCTTTTTAGGATTCTTAATGCTCACCCGCTTCTTCCCCAAGATAAGTTGGATTTCCCGGATTCCCCTTGCCTTTACGATTGGGATGGGTGCCGGATTAGGGATTACCGCCAGTGTCCAGGGATTTTTAATCCCCCAGATTGGTGCCACCCTCTTACCATTAAATAGTCCAAATAATCTTCTATTAGTCGTCGGGGTTCTTTCCACTATCCTCTATTTCTATTTTTCAAAGGAGTTAAAAGGGGTATTAAGACAAGGTTTTCGTTTAGGGATAATATTTATTATGGTTGCCTTTGGTGCCTCCTTTGGTTATACGGTGATGGCACGGGTTTCGCTTCTTATCGGTCGGATATACTTCCTCTTATCCGACTGGCTAAGAATTTTATAAGAAACCACCAAAAAGGCCAAAAGAAATTGGGTCGCTGTAATCATTCTTATCGTCGTAATCATCTTTTTATTCTGTGGGTAAAATTAAAGGGCGGGGATTTCTCCCCGCCTCTCCTTGTTTGGCAAACCTCTTTTTTATTTTAGTTTCACCATCTTTTTCGTCGCCTTGAACTCCGAAGTCTCCAGCCGATAGAAGTAAACCCCCTTCGGAACCTCTTCACCTTGCGCATCCCTTCCATCCCAGATTACCCGGTAGTATCCTGCTTTTTCCATACCCGCCTTCAATGTCCGCACTAATCCTCCATTAGCATTATAAACCAGAAGGTTAATTAGGCACTCCTTAGGTAAGGCATAGCGGATGACGGTCTGAGAGATAAATGGATTGGGAGAATTATTATTCAGGGCAAAGACCTTTGGTTGCGTTAGCCAGAAGGTTGGTTCTTCGGTCATTCCCACCGCCATCACTTTTACCGAATCCCTAATGACATCATTCGTCGGTCTCATATCACCAACAAGCATAGTTGTGCATTGGGTGGCAAATGTCCCTGGGGTTGATGCCGTCCACTGGGCAAATCTTGCGGTATCAATCCTTCCCGGTGGCAGACTAATTAAGACCTCGTTAAGATAGGCCGGAGCGATTCTAAACCGAACCAAAAGGGTCTCGGTCGTTGTGCCGAAGTTCTGCACTAATGCCTTAGGAATTACGACACTTCCTTGGTTAATTGTGCCGATTGGTGCCAAGATTCTCAAGACACCAATATCTCTGACCCGAACAGCAACTGAGCCGGTGATTGAGTTATTGGTTGGGTTAGCATCACCGGTTAGTGCGGTAGAGCATTTTGCTACATGCGCTCCCCTCTGGTTTGCCGTCCAGGTCGGGAAGGTAACATAAACCTTTGTGCCCGGGGTATGGTCGGTTATCGTTGCGGTCTGATTATAGAAGGCACCAATCCTCATCCGCACCGGATAGGTCTCGGTCGTAATACCGAAATTATAGACGGTGCAGGCCGGGGTTATAACTGTTCCCGAGTCAATTGTTCCGGTCGGTCCAAGGAGGGCAATCACACCAACATCCCGGACGGTAACAATTACTGAGTCGGTCTTCTTATCATTCGTCGGTCGGAAATCACTAACCAGTGCGGTGGAGCAGATAACGGTGTGCGTCCCTTTTTGTCGGACAGTCCAGGTCGGGAAGGTAATGCGGAGTTTTGCTCCCGCGGTATGATTACTTACGGTAACGCTCGTATCATAAAAATTACCAATCTTCATCCGCACCGGGTAGGTCTCAGCGACACTGCCAAAGTTTTGCACCGAACAGGCTGGGGTAATGACCGCTCCGGAATCAACCACACCGATTGGTGCCAGTAAGGTAATTACCCCAACATCACTTATCTTAACCGTAACGGTATCGGTTCGCTTATTATTTATCGCCCTTTCATCACCCGGAAGTTCGGTTGAGCAGGAGACAGGGAATTTGCCCTTCTGCGTCGCAGTCCAAGTTGAGAAGGTAAGATAAGCCTTTGTCCCCGGGAGATGATTAATTATGACCACGGCCTCATTAAAGAAGGTGCCAATCTTCATCCGAACGGTATAGGTCTCAGTCGTTGTGCCGAGGTTCTGAACGGTGCAGGCCGGGGTAATTACCGTTCCGGAGTCAACCCGGCCAACTGGGGCAACTAAGGTAATGACACTGACATCTCTCAACCGGACTCGGACAGTATCTATTCGCCGGTCATTAGCGAGCAAGGTATCTCCGGCAAGTTGAGTAGAGCAAGTGACAACATGAACTCCCCTTTGCACCGCGGTCCAACTTGGAAAGGTGACACGAATCTTTGTGCCCGGGGTATGACTGGTAACGGAGGCAGTGCGATTATAGAAGGTGCCAATCTTCATCTGAACCGTATAGGTTTCGGCATGGGTGCCAAAGTTCTGAACCGTGCAGGCTGGTGTGATAACCGTTCCGGAGTCAATCGTCCCCTTAGGCGCAACAATGACAATCGTCCCGACATTCCGAATCCGGAACCGAACAATCACCGAGTCGGTCTTCTTATCATTTGCCGGCTGGTCATCGCCGATGAGTTCTGTTGAACAGACAACCGGATGCGTCCACTTCTGGACCGCAGTCCAACTTGGAAAGGTGACCCGAATCTTTGTGCCCGGGGTGTGCCCGATTACTGATGCGTTCACATTATAGAAATCACCAATCTTCATCCGAACCGTGTAGGTCTCGGTATAGGTGCCAAAGTTCTGAACCGTGCAGGCTGGTGTGACAACCGTTCCGGAGTCAATTGTTCCGGTCGGAGCGGTGATACGAATCACTCCAACATCGTGGAAGCGAACCGTCACCGAACCAGTCCGCTTATCATTTGCCGGCACGATGTCATTAGTAAGTTCAGTTGAGCAGGTAACGGTATGCAGACCCTTCTGATTTACGGTCCAGTTCGGGAGGGTAACCCGAACCTTTGTGCCCGGGATATGATTGAGAACAGTTGCGGTATCATTATAGAAATCACCAATCTTTAACCGAACGGTATAGGTCTCAGCGGTCGTGCCAAAGTTCTGAACCGTGCAGACCGGGGTGACAACAGCCCCTGAGTCAATCGTTCCAGTTGGGGCAACAATGGCCACTACCCCGACATTTCTCACCCGGACCTTAACCGAATCAATCTGCTTGTTATTCGTTGGAACAATATCACCGGCCAGTCCAGTTGAACAGGAGACAATATGGGTGCCTTTTTGCACCGCGGTCCAGGTTGGAAAGGTAATATAGAACTTTATGCCTGGGGTATGATTGGTTACCGTTGCGGTCTGATTATAAAAGGCGCCAATCTTTAACCGAACCGTATAAGTCTCAGTTGTCGTGCCAAAGTTCTGGACCGTGCAGGCCGGGGTAACGACCGTTGCGGAGTCAATCGTTCCAGTTGGGGCAACGATAAAAACCGAACCAACATCTCGCACCCGGACCGTAACCGAACCAGTTACCTTATCATTTGTCGGAACGGTATCACCCATAAGTTCGGTTGAGCAGGAGACTGACAGGTCCCCTCTTTCCAGTGCTGTCCAACTGGGGAAGGTAATTCGGAGTTTTGCACCTGGGGTATGATTGGTTACCGAGGCGGTCTGATTATAAAAGGCACCAATCTTCATCCGAACGGTATAGGATGAGGTAACATTGCCAAAGTTCTGAACCGTGCAGGCCGGGGTGACAGCCGTTCCAGAGTCAATTGTTCCGGTCGGTGCGGTAATCCGTATACAGCCGACATCAATCACCGGTCTTTTTAAGAAGATATCGTCAATGGCAATTCCCCGTTTATTATTAGCCGAGTAATAAAAGGCGATGAAGACCTGATTGCCGGCAAAGGCTGATAGACTCAGTGCCCTTCTTGTCCAAGTAGTAGTGGCGGTTGAGATTAAACTGATTTCTGAGTATTGTGATGTATCGCTGACATCAGAACTTGTGGAGACCCGCACCCGAAGGGTCTCGGTGGCGGTTGTCGTGTGTGCCCGGTAATAGAAGATTAAAGAATCGTTTACCTTGAGCGGTCCGATTTGTGGGGTAATCAACCAGTCATTGTTTGGGGCATCAGCGGAACAGCGGGCACAGGCTGGTGTTGAGTTAAAGTAAGTTGTGTATCTTGTCCATTGATTGCCAGCATTAAAGTTATACCTGGTCCAACCAACGGGTGGGAAAGTGGTATCGGTAAAGGATTCAAATAAAATCGTGTCCAGTCCGAAAATGGTTGGTGGTTCGGGTGAAAATTTCTCAAATCCCGGTCTTCTGTCCGTTGGTAGTTGGTAAGAAGTAGAGTAGAGAAACTCAGCGGTAATGATACTGAATAGACTAAAAGTGAGTATTATAATTGTGCTTCCTTTAAGCATTGATTCCTCCTATTGGCGGAAGGACACCAGAAACACCGAGTTTTTCTTCCGTGGTTTCTCTGGTGTCTCCGGCGAAAATAAGGCTCACTTTCTTCCGCTCCACCACGGCGGATTTCCAACTTTGCAAGAGAGCCTTTTTACTAAAATTCCAACCGGCTTTGGTCTCCCTGATTTTTTCTTTCATCTTTATTTTATTATAATCAAATATTAACGAAAAGTCAATGGCAATGAGAAAATTACTACGGAAATGTTTCAGCCGAGGTTCATTGGCTATTGACAAATTGTTTTTTTATGGTATAATTATTTGTAATAATCTCCTTTCACCTCGGGTGGAGGGTGAAAGGGGGATAAAATATCCATCCAAAGATAAGGTAAGAAATATGGTGAGGAGTTTTGTGGAGAGATTTGGAATAAAGTAAAGGATAAAAAAAATGAAAAACTGCAAGGAGGTTATATGAAGATTAACCTTAAAAAATATCTTAACTTATCAACCTTATTTTTCTTTATCTCTCTTCTTCCTTTTTATCTCTTTTCTGACCAGTTGGCTTATCCTCGTAAGATAGAAGGACCACCGCAAGACCCGCCCCCGAGTGTTATCTGGGGTCCTTATACCCTACCCGATTTAAGGGGACTGGACTATGGACTCTATGGATTGGGTTACAATGGTCTGACCGATAGACTCTATGCCACATATGTCTGGCATAGCTATCTCCATTGTTATCGCTCAACCGATTCAACAAATCCTCTCCGCCCTGAGACAATACCTACCACCGGACCTCCCTATCCGGTTATGGATTCAATTCAGGATATGTACTACTGCCACTATGATAATAGTATCTGGCTTCACTCCAGTAAAAGACCTACGCCAATGGTCTATAAGATAGATGCCAGGACTGGACAACTCCTTAGGCAATTCCCAACACCGGCTACCCGCTGGGGAACAGGTATCGCTTTTAATGAGCGGGAGAAACTACTCTATCTCGTTGACCGAATGTATGAGAGAGAATACCCCTGCACCCTCTATATTACCGATACCCTGGGAAATGTCTTGGAGCGAAAACCATTGAATCTTGGTTATAGTGATGTCGGTGCCCGGTGTCTTGACTTTGACTATACCAATTCCAATCCCAACTGGCCAACCCTCTTATTGATATACACTTACTTCCGTGATGTCAGCGGCGGAGTAGGAATCCTTGATAGTGTCGTCCTATTTGAACTCAACCGGTTTAATGCCGAGGTAATTCACCGACAGGTATTACCAGGTCTTGGCGGCTATTCGGTGAATAATATTCGGGGTGTTGCCTGGGACCCAAGAAATGGCGACTACTGGATTGGTATTATGCAAAATCCACTTAACAATATCTATAAGATGGATGGCTGGCATACACCGCTGTCTACTGATGTCGGTCTCACCGCTCTCATTGCCCCAAGAGGACTTTGCTCCTTAGGGATGAATATCGTGCCGCGGGTATGTGTCCGAAATTTTGGCAACTCAACTGTTACCTGTTCGGTAAGGATGCGCATTGGCGACCCGCCTTATCTCTACAACGAGATAAGGGCTAAGACGCTTGCCGCCGGAAAAGAAGATACGGTAAACTTTCCGCTCTGGATTCCGGATTCGGCTTCCCTTGGCTATCAGACAGTAAAATGCACAACCAAACTCACCGGTGATGGATTCTCAGGCAATGACTTCTGGGTTGAAGAGATTCAGGTTGGCGGGCAGATAGTCCGGGATGTTGGCGTTAAAACAATCACTCAGCCGCCACTGACCGTTGATTCCGGATACACCTATCCGGTCCGGTGTTCGGTCAAAAACTACGGAACGGTCAGCGCAACCTGTAGTGTCTATTTCTATATTGGCGATTTCTATACCCGGGTTGAAGAGAAGACCTTACTCCCCGGAAATACCGAGGTAGTAGATTTCCCTGCCTGGACCGTGCAAAGCCCAAGGGGTGGTCATAGTGTCCGATGCTCCACTCATTGTGCCTATGACCAGAATCCTAATAATAACTTTCGGGAACGGGAGCAAGGGGTATGGATTAATGTCCACGATGTCGGCGCTACCGCAATCAACTCACCACCGGCCAGTGTTGACTCCGGGCAATCGGTGCCAATTATTGCCCGGGTAAAAAACTTTGGCACCTATAACGAAAACTTTACGGTCTGGTTCCATATCGGGAGTTTTTATTCGGAGCAAAGGAGTAAATTCCTTACCCCGGATGCCGAAGATACCGTTAATTTCCCTGATTGGTTGGTCTCCCAACCCCGGGGACAGACCTATCCAATGCGCTGTTCTACCCGCCTCGCCTCGGACAAGAACCCGGTAAATAACTACAAAACCGGAAATGTAAGTATTAGTCTGCTGGATGTTGGTGTTAGTTCAATTCTCTCCCCTCATAGCATCATCCCACCCGGCGCCTATAATCCAAAGGTAGTGGTCGAGAATTATGGAAGCCTCTATGCCGAAAACTTCCGGGTCATCTGCCATATCTCTAAGGAAAAGCAATTAGTCTATGCCGACACCTCATTTCGCAGTCTCTTACCGGGAAGAAGCGATACAATTGAATTTAAGGATTGGGTTGTCTCCGATACCGGAACCTATCAGGCACTTGCCCGAACCGAACTCACCGGTGATATGAACCCAGAAAATGATGAAAAGAGAAAAACAATTACGGTTCTGCCGCCCAAGCACGATGTTGGGGTTATTGCAATCAACTCACCACCGACCAATGTTGACTCCGGGCAATCGGTGCCAATTCTTGCCCGGGTGAAAAACTTTGGCACCTATAAAGAGACATTTGATTGCCGGTTTCATATTGGGGATTTCTACTCCGAACTACGTTCCAAAACCCTCCTGGCGGGAGATGAAGATACGGTTAACTTTCCCAATTGGCAAGTCTTACAAACCCGGGGAACCTATCCGATGCGCTGCTCCACCCATCTCGCCTCTGATGATTCCTCCGACAATAACTATCAGGCCGGCGATGTCCTAATCAATGTCCGTGATGTTGGTCTTGTCCAAATCCTCTCTCCAAAGCCAACCATCTTACCGGGAACTTATCGGTGTAGCGTGGAGGTAAAGAATTACGGGAGCCTCAATGCCGAAAACTTCCGGGTAATATTCCAGATAATCAGCAGTGATAAACAACTTGCCTATGCGGATACCGAGATTGTATCACTCCTGCCCGGTCAGTTGGACACCGTTCTTTTTGACAAATCCTGGAATGCAACACTCGGCACCTACAACGCCCTATCCAAGACCGAATTGAGCGGGGATGCCAACCCGACCAATGATGAGAAGACCCGGACTATCCGGGTGATATATATGCAACACGATGTTGGCGTCTCCCGGATTATTTGCCCGACCGGCGAAGTCCCACCTGGTCCAACCAACCCTAAGGTCTATGTAAAAAACTACGGCGCCTTCACCGAGACCGACTTCCCAGTTATCTTCTGGATTGAACAATTGAAAGAACCGGTTTACGCCGATACGGTAAAAGTCGCTGAGGTAATTGAGCCGGGCGATTCCGCTCTGATAACTTTTAGGAGTTGGCATGCTGGGCTCGGTGCCTATAAAGCAACATCCTGGTCAAGACTCACCGATGATGTTAACCCACAGAATGATTCATCAACTACTCTATTTGAGGTTATCCGGCACGATGTGGCAACATCTGGGATTATTGCCCCGAGCGGCGAGATTGGCGTTGGCTTCCCAATTACTCCAAAGGCGATAGTGAAAAACCTGGGTAGTGTGAATGAAAACTTCCCCGTAGTCTTCCAGATTCTTTCCACTGAGACAATTGTCTATGGTGATACCCAAAATGTCTCTCTTCCGGTGGGTAAAACCGATACCGTAGAATTTAAGGATTGGATACCAACGGTTATTGGTGACTACAATACTAAGACCTGGACAAACCTGAGCACTGACCAAGACCAAAGCAATGATACAACTAAGGGAGAAGTGAGGGTTGTGCCGGAGGTTCACCGGGATGTCGGGGTCGTTTCCATTATCTATCCAACCGGAAATGTACCGCCCGGGAATATCCAACCACGGGTAAAGGTGAAAAACTACGGAAATGTTCAGGAGCCTTCCTTTAAGGTCTTCTTCTTCATTCATACCGCTCCTGACCAAGAATATACCGACTCCTTAGAAGTTCAGAATTTAAGCCCACAGATGGAATATATCGCAACCTTTACTTCTTGGCTTGCCCTGCCGGGGAATTATACAACCCTATGTTCTACTTATCTCGCCGAAGATGAGAATCCAGTGAATGATACCCTGCGTGGTTCTTTTACCGTTTTTCATTATGCCAAGGATTGCGGTGTAACCGAAATCCTCTATCCGAGCGGTAATATTGAACCGGGAACCCAGGTTCGTCCCCGAATCAAAGTCCATAACTTCGGCGATAACTCGGAGACCTTTAAGGCTTACTTCCGAATTTACTCCGGACCTGAGCCGTTCTATACCGATTCGGTTGATGTGGAATTACTACCTCCCAATACAACCCGCGAACTGACCTTTACCTCTTGGCTGGCTGTGAGCGGTTCTTATGAAGGAGTGGCTAATACCGTGCTCCCTGGTGATGAAAATCCGACAAATGATACCTTACGAAAGCCCTTCACTGTGCTCCGCTACAACTATGATGTCGGTCCAACTCGGATTGTCTCACCAATCGGAATAATTCAACAAGGCAATGTGATACCCTCCTGCACCGTTTATAACTTCGGCAACCGAATCGCCAACTTTAAGGTCTTCTTCATCATAAACTCTGGCTTGGATGTGGTCTATTATGACTCAGCCGAAGTTACCAATCTTGCCCCGGACCGGGCGACCAAAGTGAGTTTTAAGGTCTGGTCCGCGACCATCGGCAATTATCAAACCCTCACCTATACCCAATGGTCATTGGATGAAAACCGAACCAATGACTCTTTAAAGGGAACGGTGATTGTTCGTTCGGTGCTTTTCGGCTGGGGAAAGGTTGGTGATGTCGTCCCCCGAGCGCCCGATAATAAACGAATCAAGAGTGGTGGAGGAATGACAAAGTGCGGTAATTATCTATACATCTTAAAGGGCAATAATACCCGTAGTTTCTACAAATATCTCCCAGAAGCCAGTGCGGCGCAGATTGAAGATACCGTGCCACTTGGTGAGAAAAATAAGAGGGTAAAGAAGGGCTCAGGTATCACCTCCGATGGCCAGCGCTATATCTATATCGTTAAAGGTGGTAATACCCGAGAGTTCTTCCGCTACGACACCCAGCGCGGCGAGACAATCTGGAAGACACTGTTGGATGTTGACCCAGGACCAAATAACAAGGCACTGAAAAATGGAACGGCCATCGCCTATACCCCAGGTTATGTCTATCTCTTGAAGGGCTCAAACACCAAAGAGTTCTACCGGTATATTATCAGCGAAGACCGCTGGGAAGTAAGAAATGGTCCACCACGGGCTAAGGGCTTCAAAGATGGTAGTTGTCTTGTTGCCTATGACGATACCCTCCTTTATCTCTTAGGCGATAGGTATAATAATTTCTATCGGTATAATACCAAGACGAACACCTGGGATTCCTTGAAACCGATGCCCCTTTCTCATCCCCAACTAAATAGAAATAAAAAGGTGAAGGAAGGTGCCGCCCTGACGGTTCTTGATGGTAAAATCTATGCCTTCAAAGGTGGCAATACCGGTGAGTTCTGGGTCTATTACCCAATCGGCGATTCCTGGAAAGGTAAGGCGATGATACCGAAAGAGCCGGATGGAAAATTGGTGAAAGGTGGTGCAGCCCTGGTCACCTTTGGACAAGCAATCTGGGCCTTAAAAGGAAATAATACCGTCAGCATCTGGAAATATATTGAACCGCCAACCTGCCTCTTCTCCCAATTGCCCAATGAGGGTAGCGCCGGTGAGATAAGTGAGGTGAAGAAGGAATTTGGAGTAAAGAGCCGAACCAATCCCACCACCCCAGTTACCATATTCTATAATCTACCAACCCGAGAAGTGGTGACACTACGGATTTATAACTCCCTTGGTGAACTGGTCTATTCCGAGAAAACGAATCAAGGATTCTTTTCGGTGCGGAAACTACCTCCGGGGATTTACATCCTAAGATTTTCGGTTTCGGGTTACGAAGAAAAAGAGAAACTCATCATCGTCGGAAGTCGGACTTCCTTAAAATAAAAAATCTAAGGGTCGCATCCTCTAATTCCTTAAAAGTAGAGGGTGCGACCCTTATTTCTTCTTGGACGGAGGATTAACCCCCAAATCAGACCAAATAAAAATCCGCCGATGTGGGCAAAAAAGGCAATCCCACCACCAATGCCCGGCAAAGAGGCAAACCCATAAATAAATTGCAACAATATCCAGAGGCCCAAGAAGAGATAAGCCGGTAAATAGACAAGTCTAATAAAGAAACCAAAAGGAATAAGGGCTAAAATTCGGGCGGTTGGGAAAAGGACCAGATAGGCACCCAGAACCCCGGAGATGGCGCCCGAGGCACCAATCATCGGTGTCCGCGAATTCATCGCCGTCAATATGTGAAGAAAAGCACCAGAAAGACCAGCTAAAAGATACATCACCAGAAAACCAAGATGCCCGCAGGCATCTTCCACATTATCCCCAAATATCCAGAGATAGAGCATATTACCAATTATGTGGTCAAATCCACCGTGAAGGAACATTGAACTGAAAAGCGCCGGCAATCTTTCACCATTGATAATGAATACGGGAATTGCCCCGTAACGAAAAATAAACTGTTCCAATTGTATCCGAGAGAGGCTAATCTCGTAAATAAAAATTAAGACATTAGCCGCGATTAGCCCGAGGTTAACATACGGGAAACGAACCCGAACCGCCGGGACATCATCCTTTAATGGTAGCATCCATCAAGTCTCTTCCAAACTAACAACCGAATAACTGACAATTACCTCTCCCTGTATAAAACCCTCTCCTCTCTTTCCTTTAATTGAGACCAAATCCTTTTCAATGCCGAGGGCTTGGGCAATTTTTTCCTGCATCGCCTCCCGATAGGGTGAAATCTTGGGCGCAGCACACACGACGACCGTATCAATATTTTTTACCTCAAATCCTTCCCTTGCCACAATCCTTCTCACCTCGGAAAGTAGAAGGATACTCGGGATGTCTTTATACCTCGGGTCGGTATCCGGAAACCAAAAGCCGATATCCTTTTTATTCATTGCCCCGAGCAGGGCATCAATAATTGAGTGAATTACTACATCACCATCCGAATGTCCGACTAACCCCTTCGGGTAGGGAATCTCAACCCCGCCCAGAAAGAGTTTTCTTCCTTCTTTTAAGGGGTGGCTATCAAAGCCAATTCCAACCGGCATTGCTAATTTTAACCTTTCTTCGCCAATTGTCAATCTCAATGCTTTTTTTCACTATCTATTTCATCCAAAGACTTTCTTTATCGTCGCCCGACTGAAGCCCCTTCTCGCTAAAAGTCCTTTCAGTTTGCCTTTTATAAAATTTTCCCTCATTTCTTTATCCATCCCCTTTCTCTTGGCCAGTGCCTCATAATGCGCCAGATATTTCTTTATCAATGCCTCCGCCAAATCTATCTCCTCTTCTTTTCTCGGTGTTAATAACTCATCAACCATCTCGTCGGGAATCCCCTTTCTCTTCAATTCTCTCCTTATAGCAACGGTTCCTTTTTTGCGAAAGGAAAGAGAATGGCTAATATAGCGCCGGGCAAATTCCTTATCATTTAAAAACCCCCTCTCGGTCATCTCTTCCGTAATCGCTTCTACCCACTCTTTATTTTCGGCGGTAAGTTCCTTGCGGCGCCGCAAAAGATAGGTAAACAGACGAAGGCGAAACTCTTCTTTTGTCCAACTCTTTTTTCTCAACAGAAAAAGGGCGTAATTTTTTAATTTGGTCAAAAGAAAAGATGCCTCTTCAATCATCGCCGATAAATCTCATACATCTCAATCTCCCTTATCTTCTTATAACCCAATTCTTCCAATTTATAGAATGCCTTATCCCGTTCGCTCAATATCCCAACGACCAGCCGGGGAATCCCTTCTTGTATTTTCCTTCGGATTTCTTCGGGTGAGGAGAGATTTAATAACCGACGACCTCTTTCGGAAAATCTTAAGGCAAATGGAAAATCCGGACAGGTTTCATAGTCATCAAGATTTTGCCGCCGGGCTAAAACCGGGAGATTGGGACCAAAGACCAAGATTTTCTCACCGGGTGACGATTCCCGTGATATCTCATCTATTACCTTTTTAATCAAAGGGAGGTGATACTTTTGATAAAAGGGACGAAAATTACCCGTATAATTATAAATAATAAAGATGGAACTCAAAATATAGAAAAAGCCGAGGAAGAATAAGATAAGTTTAATCCGATAATTACTAAAAGCCGGAAAGGAAAGAGAAGAAATATAAGGGAGGACAAAGATTATTAGATACGGGATTACCTGAATGAAATACTGGAAGTGGGTGGGCGATATTAATAGGTAATAGATAATAAAGGTAATGCCCCCCAAGATGAGAGAGAAGAATTCAAATTGATAATCCTGCCGGCGGGGAAGATAATAGCGAAAAGCGAGTATTGCTGTAATTATTATCAATAGATTCTGAGGAAGGAAAAAGACCTTCCCTAAGATTGCCAGTTTATTAGCCAGGATTTGTCCCAGATTATCCGATGCCCCCCGCACTAAATGATAATAGACGGTATCAGTTAAAAAATTTCTGGGCGCAAGAAAGAAAAAATAGAGACCAATTCCCTGGGTAAGAACAAAGCCAAAAAGAAAAGGCATAACTCCCTTTTTACCCTTATGCCTCCGGATGTAATATAAATAAAATGGTAAGAGGAGAAGAAATATTATCCTCGTCTCACCCGCCAGCCCCAGAAAGATTCCGGACAAAAACAGTCTTTCCTGATAAAGAAAAAGGAGAGATAGGAAATTAAAGATGTTAACCAAGATGTGCGGTTTATTCAATGGAATCCAAGCCAGAAATAGACCGTTAGCCAAATAGACAAAAATGAGAAAGATTATCGCCTCCCGGGAGATGCGGGCAATTCGCTTATTTAGGTAATAAAAAAGTAGTAGCCCGAAGATAATTCCGAGACAAGCAAAAAAGAACCGGCCGGCAAAAAATCCGCTCATCCCCCAACGAGCAAACGGCAAAAGGGGAAAAAACGAGAGGGGCATCTGCGGTAAGAAGAAATCCCGATAGGCAACCTTGCCAAGAAGTGTCTCATTAGCCGCGGTTAAAAAGGCCAGTTCGTCGGAATCAATCACCCGAATGAAGATTAAGAGAAAGAGCAAAAGGGCGAAGAGCGAAAAGAGAATAAGGAAAAATATCTTCTTTTGCACCGGCTTATTTTAACGAATAAAATAAATATTGCAAGTGGTCTTGTCTTTATGGTGGATAAGGGATACCCTCTAAAAAATTCTGCCGGTAGGCAAGATTAAAAGGCAGGGAATAGAAAAGGGTAGTATATAAACCAACCCGCCGCGGTCTCTTCAATAATCGGGATAAAATATGACGGAAACTATAAAAACTTGATTTTAACCAGAGCGGCTCCTGGGGCGTAATTAAAGGGTGATAGGACAGATAAACTAATGATGCCTCTTTATCCTTTTGAAAGAAGCGCAACTCAATAAAATCCGGGTCAATCAATCTAAGATTCCGGGCAATCGGTTCATAGAAAACCCCCTCTTTTAAGAAAAGCCCAATCCTCAATCCGACAAGCATCCTCTCCGATTGAATTCTCTTCACTTCTCTCCTCTTCTTTTTGGCTAATCTCTCATCTAATGAATATAACTCATCGGAGGTAATAAAATCCTCGGTCAAAAAGATAACCCGGACACCCACCTTACTCAGAAATGTCAAATAGTCCGGATAGTCTAAAATAGCCATTGAGGCATTTACGATCCACTCCTTTTTATAAGACCAGAGACTAAAAAATATCTCCCGGTAATATTCCACATCCGCGGCAATATCTTCATCTTGCAGGAAGACCCTTTTATGAGGTAAGGTTATTATCTCACCAATTATCTCTTCCTTTTCTCGTTTTTTTATTCTATTGTTGTAGTAAAGTGCCTGGGTACAGAATGGTCGGAATTGCTTGGGACAGAAACACCCGAGGATAAAGGTAGTTGATTGATAGCGGGAAAAGAAATGGGGCATTAAGTCCCAGCGCGGCAGGAGATAAGTAGGAGCATCTTTGGCATTATATACTTCGGCCAACCTTCCCATTTTTAGGTCTTGCTTTATTTCCCCAAAGCAATTTAAGATATTTCCCCGGACAAAGCTAAATCCCCTTGCCATCTCTTCGTCAATTGATATCCGAGGACCAAAAAGTATCACCACCTTTCCTTTGGCCCTGATGGCCTCAGCCATTTCTCTTATCTTGCTCTTTGGGACAATCAGTGGTGTATAAATTAAAATCACCTCACCCAATTTTTCCCAGGGTAGTCTCTCCACCCTTTCGTCAAAATAAGAAAAATCTCCTTCGGGAATAAAATTCGCCACCTGCAAAATCTCTTGGTTAGGATATAAAAGTAAGCCAGCACCTCTTGCTAAATTCCCCGTATCTTGCGCTCCGGCCGGATAGATAAAAGAGAACCTCATTTTCAACCCTTTATTCAAAAGCCTTAACTTTGGCAATTGGGTAGGAGTTCCCTTTGGTTTTTAAGAATAAGAAATAGAGACCAGAAGAAACCTTACGGCCTTTTTCATCGCGCCGATTCCAAAAGATACTACCTGACTCTTTGGCGATGAGATTTTTAATTAGCGAACCTTTGACATCGTATATCTGATAGATACAGGGACTAAGGGCTTCCTGGGGATTTATCCAGTGGATAAATAACTTAGAAGAAAATGGATTAGGGAATACCCGAATCTTAAAGGAAGGGATTGGTTGGCTTTTTTTTGCCACAAAATTAGGCACTTCGGGTAGTCGCTGAACAACTTCAACATCATCCAGATAAAATCCTTCACCTACCCGACCGTCGTTATCGCTCTTAAAGGCAAATCTCACCTGAATCGTCTCACCGGCGGGCAAAAATGCTAAATTATAAGATTCTTGACACCAATCACTCTCAATCTGCTTTCCCTCCCCTAAGGCACCTCCGGTGCCAATAAAATCCAGGGTGCAGGCTCGGTCACGCTTGAGGATAATCACATATACCCCATCTACTCCATAGATGGGAAGTTTAAACCAGCGCCAGAATTTTAAATAAGAGTTTTCTTCCACCATAAAGGGAATCGTCTGAACCCAGCAATTCATATTATCATTATATCTACCCGTTCCCCGCTCACCGCAATACCAGGAATAATTGCCAGAATGAGCGCGCCGGGATGAGATGTGCCAGAGATTACCACTACCACCCGTTTGCCAGAGGGAGTCTCCTCTTTCCATATCATCCGCCATTCCGGCTTGACCAATCAGCAACGAAAAGGTATCAAAAAAAGTCCCTGAGGCACATCGGATAGTTAATTGCAACTTACCTAAATAAGAACCCGGACAGAAAGGCGAGATAGAGATAAGAAATGTATTAGGAATCTGTTTGACCGACTTGGGGGTTATCTCGCCATAAAACAAACTCTCCGGTGAAAAGACAGTAATATACGGGTCAAGGGAAGAAAGACTTGCCCAAGTATTATGCCCAATACCTAAACCGGAATTAGCAAGCGAAATATTAATCTTCTTTTCCTGACCGGGAAGAGAAGGTTTATCTTTTACCTGGGGGTGATGAATACTAAGAAGCGGTGTGCCAATCAAGAGTGTCGGTTTATAAATCCTTTCCGAGTCTGCCTTCACCACCAAATTAAGATAAGAACAATGTCCATTAGGCGCATCACCAATGGTGAGCTGAAAACCATTTTTTATAAACAAAGATTCGCCCGGTCCCAGATAACCAAGAAAGGCAACCGAGTCAGTGATTATAATTAGAGAGTCGGAAGAGGTAAGAGAGAGATTGATGTTGGCCACTGGTTCGCTGCCGCAGTTCTTAAAACCGCAAGACAAGAATACGGTCTCCCCGGGGTTGGGGATTTTATCGCTATTACCAAGAGAATCATTAAGAAAAAACCCGGTGAAATTTACATAACCACCCCTGACCACCGGTATTTGTCTCTCGCAGGGGTAAAAGTTCTTGGCGGTCACGGTAAGGGAAAAATCACCCAAATCATCAGTTCTTGCCTGCAAAAATACCTCTCCTCGCTCCGAGGTATTTCCCCGGTCATAAGAACTGCCTTCCTTCATCAAACAGACCAGGGCGTCTTTCACTGGTCTTCCTTGATAAGAGACACTAACCAAAATCCTACTTTCGCCCTGAGGAATACTCATCGGCGAATAGACAGTTAAAGAATCGGGTTTGTTTGTCCAAGGTGTTAACTCTGGGTCACCGAGGAGATTCAACTGATACTGATGCCAACGATAGACGTTCCGTGAGCGCGAAAATGGGATATAATGCATCTTCGCATAAGAGAGGGCCTCTCCTAACCGTCGGTCTTTTTTCAGGAGTTCATAAAAGAAACGGGTGTCAAACTTATCCGAATAGCCAAAACCGGGATTTCCTGGTGAACCCCAGCCATAACTGGAATTGCCAATAAAGGCAATCCCACCGCCTCTTGGATTTAAGAGATAATGCTCGGCGATACAGTCATAATCAAAAGCCTGAGTCCAGCAGCCGATTGAGTAGAGGATACCAAACTTTCCTTGATTGGTTATCGTATCCATATCCTGATTACTAAGCGCACCGATGCCGGTGCTCATCACATCAATCCAGCCGTGCCCATCGTGGTTTAAGAGATTCTTTCCCCTCCGCATCTCGGCCATAACCGCCTCCCGGGTCTCATTGCCCCGTGATTCGTATAACTTCGTAATATTAAAGTTAGAAGAAAAGGCCTCTCTTTCTATCATATCCTTATGTTTGCCGCCATCGGTATAAGGGTCATGCCACAAGACCTCAGCGAAGAAGAGGGCATCTTGTAAATAATCCGCCGGCGGTGATTTTTCATAAGTCAAAACCTTATTGACAAAGGCCTGCGCCTCGGAAATTGTATTAACCGGTGCCCGACCAACGAACAAATCCGGATATAAGTCAACCGAATCCTCAACTTCACCAAAGATGGTATCGCCATCAAAATTCCAGTTCCCATCTAAATCCGAATAGTAGAGGTCACAGGGCAACCTATCTTCCCGGGGATGGAAATTGGCACTACAGGTCATCGCGTAAGCATATCGACATGGTATTATATCAACATCCCCACCTAAAAGAACCCACTTCAACCCGGAATCAGGAAGAGCCCTTAAATAATTTCTAATCTTCTCTGGTCTATCCCTACCGGGATAATTTGCCTCAATCCAAGAGACCGTCCTTATTACCGCCGGCACGCCCTTCTTTGTCTTCCAGTTAGCCAGCCTACCAAAAACTGTATCCAGGGGTGGTGAGGTAATAATAAGATACTCAAAGTATTGGCTCAAAATGGAAAAGGAAAAACTTCGCTTTGGGCTTTGGGCTTTGGACCTTGCGTCTTCATCGTAATCCAGTTCTAACCTTAGTTTCTTATAGAACACAACCTTCCCATCCCTCGGCTGATACTGCACCGGGTATATTAAAAATTCTACTAAACAGTCTTTCTCGGCTTCTTTCTCTGCTGAAAAGAAAACTCCGCAACCTTTAAGGTCAAAAATCCTTCCGGGATAAAAAAGAGTGGAGCGATAGACTTCATCTACTGGGAAGACAAAATCTTTTACTCTCTTTTGACTGAGGATTGATTGCGGTTGAGCCGGGAGAATTAAATACCTTCCGGATAAAGTCTCACCAACCAGAGGTAAAACCCTAACCTTGCTCAGTTGTGAATTGGGTGGCAAAGAAATAGTTAAGGGTAGGACCGGCAGTTGAGGTTTCCCAACCTCATCCGTTACCTCACAACCAGAAAGGAGAAGGACATCATAAAATTGACCAATAGCCTCAACAAATGCTTGACTAAAACTCAGGTCTTGGCTTGAAAAGTTAATCTCCTTTACCTTTATTTGGGTTTGACCGAAAAGAAAAAGGGAGAAAAAACCTAAGGTGAGAAAAATCTTCATAACCCAAATTATACCTCGGAAAATAAGTCAAGTCAATAAAACACCGCATCTTCTGACAAAGACCAACCGAGATTACTACCTTAAAAATCTACAATATCTTTAGGTAAAGGTGGAGACTACCTCTGGTTACGTAAGGCTCCAGTTAAAATCTCTTTTTTATATAATGTTCCTCTTGCCTTTCTGTTCTTTATAGGTTATTATTACCATTCATTTTGGCTTTTCTTTTTATTTAACCTCTTATTATACATAATACATAAACTTAGAGAAATTTCCATACACTTCGGGACACTACCCCCACAAGTCAATTGGAAAAATATTACTGTCAGTAATATTTTTAGACCCCGAATTTTTTATCTAAGTCTTTGATTTGACAATACTTATAGGATTTTTTAGCCAAGATAGGGGGTGGTATAGGGGGTGCTATTGGGGATGGTATTAAGAACCCTATTCTAAGTCCTATTCTAAATCCTATTCTTAATCCTATTCGGTATCCTATTAGGAATTCTATTCTCTTTCCTATTAAGGGTTCTATTCCCTTTCCTATTCAGGATTCTATTCTCCGCCCTATTGGGGGTGCTATTCGGGATGCTATTCTCAATCCTATTCTCTTTTCTATCCTGAGTGCTATTTTAGGTGGAGTAGATAACTTAATCCCGAGCGGGAAAGATGGGTGGAAAGATGGGGATTAAAAATTTTCCCAAACATTGACAAGAACTCCTTTTTTTATCAACTGCTGAAATGCCCTTACTTCAAATTGACTATCTTTTTCATTGGGAATTTTTCTCGGCTTTCCAATACCAGGAAATAGATACCGATAGGCTTCTCCGATAAAGATAAAATCCTATTACCTTCGGAAAGTCTCTCCCTTTTAACCAGTTTCCCTTGGGTATCATAAACTCTAATAAATAGTCCTTTATCATTATTAGCCCGGATTTCAAATTTCCCCCGGCCAATTAAAGGCAGACATTCAAAAAAGACCTCTTCCCTCTTTTCCCTTTCCTCTATCCCTGCTCCATAATACTCCAATGCCCGATAGCCATTCGCGTCATTGGCAAGATGGATTATGCCATTATTGTAACAAACACTACCTGCGATACCATCGGTAACATAATAGCCAACTTCCTTTACATTTATTGGGTCAGAGACATCCCAGATTCTTAATCCCGCATAGCCATTACCAATAAATGCGAGGTTTCCTATAACCTGCACACCGATAAGTTGTGCTCCTTGGACCGATGGATGTTGGGCAATCCGGCGTGGGTTATCAGGGTCTCTAACATTTATCACTCCTAAGCCGTCAAAACTTTCAGCCACATAGGCAATGGTATCAACTACCCAGAGGTCAATCATTACTCCTTCGGGAGGGTGAACTGGGATATGACCCCTCAGATAGGGATTTCTTGGGTCAGAAACATCAAAGACGAAAAACCCCCGGCACCACCAGCCGCATAGCAGTAGTTGCCAACGACATAAACCCCATACATATCCACATTGCTCATTGCTACCCGACCCAAAATCTGGGGCTGGGTGGGGTCTTTTACATTACAGATAACGAGTCCCTGCCCGCCGAGAGTTTGACCCAGACCGACATAAATCAAACTGTCTTTCAAAAAAAGACTCCTTATCTCAACAGAATAAGGAGCCGATAGTCCAACGCTACAGGTAGCGACTAAAAAGATAGAATCGGGATTAGAAAAATTGAGGACATAAAGGAGATTGCCTCCCAGACGTCCGGCAAAGATAAATGTATCCCGAACGATAATACCGGGTATATAGCGATAAAAAAAGGGTCGGCTGGTAAACATATATTTTCCTCTTTCCTTCGGGCAAAGAGGATTTGCTATATCTAAAATAAAAAGACCGGTCCCACCAGTTCCCAGCACAACCAGGGAATCCTTTACCGCCACCTTAACGAGATAAGCCGGCATCGGCAAGTAACTGAGAAATACTGGGGAAGAAGGATTTGTGAAGTCGTATATTGAAAATCCATAGACAGATGACCCCATAAAAAGTATTTGCCCCCTCAATTGAAGGTAGTGGGCATTTGGCGACTCGTCGGGTGGTGGATAATAGATACGATAAGGTGATAAGGGGTTTGCAATATTAATCACCTGTGGTGACCTTACCGCCGCTACCCCAACGAAGAGAAGGGTTTCGGATATGACAATATCGGTAATTTCCGCCTCATAGTAACGATCCATCCGAAGACTAAGTTTTCCCAATTCCCTTAAACTCCCTGGATTAGAAATGTTAATTATTTGTAAGGTATCGTAATTGCCAACATAAGCGAATGAATCTTTTACCATCACCGAGGTAACGAAACTCCTTCTCGGCCGCCATTCACCAATCAGATAAGGAGAGGATGGATTTGAGACATCTATAATTTTTAGACCTCTGGAACCAGTGGCAATATATGCCCGGTTATCGGAGACAAAAATCTCCTCACAACGACCACCCAGGACAAAATTCCCAATTCTTATAAGATTTCTTGGGTCGCTAATGTCAATTATCAGGAGGGTATCAGGAGACCCGGAGGTGCTGACAATAAAGGCGAGTGTCTCCTGGATAAAAACTCGCCTATAACCGGAGAACTTTCCTCCCGGACCACTTAATCTCCCTATCTCTTGAATCTCACCTAAAGACCTGACATCAAAAATTCTTAAACCATTATGCGCGTCGGCAACATAAAGAAGGCTCTCTTTCAAAACCATCCGGCTTATGAACCCCTCGGTCACATATTCCCCAACTTTTACCGGATTCCGAAGGTCAGAGATGTTTATAAACCAGAGACCGCCGACTGCTCCAAGGATGGCTATCGTATCCCTCAGTTGAATCGGACTCCTAAAGCAAGAATAGGGCCAGCGGGAGAATGTCCTTACATTTAATGAGTCATTTCCTTGAAGAAATGAAAGTAAGAATAAAACTAAAATTATCAATCTCACCATTATAAAATTTTTGCCTTTCTATTACGGGCTCTTTCTCACTGTGCAATCTGGGTGCCCTACATATCCAGTTGTGAAACAATGTAATGGCGTGTATCCAGGAGTCTTCTGCCAGTAGCAGAGATGACTTGTTGGTGCTCGACATACCCTACTAAAACCATCGGGAGTCCAGTCCTCATAATCGCTGTCGGCCACGATGCAAGAGTCATCATTGTGTTTGTAATCACTGTGTGAAGACCCGGAATTGAGACGGTCAAAGTCTAATTTTGTTATGCGATAAGGTGCAAAGACATCAATGAAATGAGCCGTAGTTAGGGTGTGGCCAATGTAAAAATAAGATGAACAGACACGGCCGACATAAAGATTAGTACCAATCTCTCCCTTAATCTTTATGGTCACGCCCTTCAATATTGGGTATCCGAGTATCGCTTCGTCTTTTACCTCAACTCTATCAGTAGAGACAGGAGTTGCCCCCTCGGGGAGTCCTTCTTCGGCGAATATCGGCAGTATTATAAAAAGACAAAAGGTTAGTTTAATCAACCTCATCATAAACCCTCCCTGTTCATAATCTATTATTATAATATTTACCCAAATGTCAAGTAATTTTTATCTACTTAGGGTTGACACAATTGAATTCTTTCCTAAAATAAAAGGATGGCTAATTTTCTCTTAGAGATTGGCACTGAGGAAATTCCGGCATCTTATCTGGCTCCGGCAGCGGAATTCTTAAACAATTCTTTCAAAAAACTTCTTTCGGAAAAAAGGGTTGGCTATAAAGATATTAAGGTCTTCTTCACTCCCCGGCGGATTGCGGTTTTGATTGAAGAGATTGCGGAAAGACAGCAGGTCTGGGAGGAGGAGGTTATCGGACCACCGAAGAAGGTCGCGGTCAATGAAAATGGTTTGCTTACAACTCAGGGAAAGGGGTTTTTGAAGACCAATAAGGCAAAGGATTTCTATGTTAAAGAGACGCCAAAGGGTGAGTATCTTTTTATTAAGAAGACCAAGGGCGGAAAAGAGACCGCCTCCCTTCTAAAATCGCTCTTACCTTCTTTGATTACTTCTATCCCCTTTCCTAAGTATATGAGATGGCAAGATGCGCCGGCTGTTTTATTTGCCCGACCGATTAGATGGTTATGCTGTTTATTAGGAAATCGGAGACTGCAATTTGATTTCCCTAATCTCAGAGTATCTAATTTCACTTTTGGCAATCGTTATTACCAAAAGAAGATTGTCCTAAAAAATCCTGCCCAATACGAGGAAATCTTGAAAGAATATAAGGTCATCCCTTCTTTTTGGGAGAGGAGGGATTTTATAATTAAGGAACTACATAATTTGGCAAAGGATTTAGACGGTTCATTTGTGGAAGACAGGGAATTGATTGATGAGGTGGCCAATACCTTAGAGTTTCCTGTACCCCTTCTCTGCCATTTTGATGAGAGGTATCTCTCATTGCCCTTCCCGGTGATAACGACGGTATTAAAAAAACACCTCCGGGCCTTTGTGGTAAGAAACGAAGGATTTCTCCCCTACTTTCTGGTCTTTGCCAATAACCCCGGTTTAGATTGCTCTGAGGTGAAGGGGTGGTATGAGAAAAGTGCCCGAAGCCGTCTGGAGGACGCCCAGTTCTATTTTGAAGAGGACTTAAAAAAGGGACTCTTGCCCTTAGTTGAAGCGGAGAAGAAGGTAATCTGGATTGAAGGGCTGGGAAGTCTTTATGATAAGACCCAGCGGTTGGTGAGATTGGGAGAAAGGCTTGCCGGTTATTGTGAAGGGATAGATTTGGAATTGCTGCGCCGTGCCTCTTTTTTGGCAAAGGCTGACCTCTTAACCAATATGGTGCGGGAAAAGGAATTAACCTCCCTGCAGGGAATAATCGGTGGTATCTATGCCTCGCTCTTAGGTGAAAAAGAAGGGGTCGCCCAAATAATTGCCGAGCAGTATCTTCCCTTACCCCAGACAAAAGAAGGGGCAATCTTCGCCTTAGCCGACAGGCTGGATAATATTGTGGCTTCTTTCTTAAAAGGTGAAATACCAACCGGTTCTTATGACCCATTCGGATTGAAGCGGATGGCCGATACAATCCTTGAAATCCTTTCTCACCATAATCTCTTTATTAGAATTGATGAACCGGTTGGTTTTTTAATTCAAGAATTTAACTCCAAAGAAGAGAATAATTTACTTAATAAGATTCTTGACTTCTTTACCGACAGGCTTCGGCTCTTTTTACAGGAAAGGGGTTATCGTTATGATTGCGCGGAGGCCTGCTGTCGGATTTCGCCTTTGGTTCCTAAGGATTCAGAGTTGCGGGCGAGTGCCTTGGAAAAATACCGCAAGGAAAGAAAAGAGGAGTTTGCCCGATTAGTCATCGGACAAAAGCGGGTGGCAAATATCTTACGGGAGGCGGAGCAGAAAGGGATTGAATATCCATCCGAGGTAGGTTCTCTTCTTCTTATTGAGGAAGCAGAGAAGGTTCTTTATCAAAAGGCATTGGAGTTAGAGCCGAAACTTATGAGGGCAGTAACAGAAAGAAAGTATGAAGAGAGCCTTTCCCTTCTTTTATCTTTAAGGGAGGCGATTGATAATTTTTTTGATAAGGTTCTGGTGATGACTGAAGAGATTGCCTTGAAGCAGAACCGGCTTGCTCTATTATCTTATATCAAATCTCTATTTAACCAATTCTGCGACCTTTCGCTCATTGTTTTGGATGAAGAAAAGTAAAAAATTTGGGGGAGAAATCGCTCTCCTTATTCTCCTAAGTCTTTTTTTTGCCACCTGCGCCCGAAAGACTCCCCCAGAGGGTGCGCTTCCGAAGAAAAAACCAGAGACTTACTTAGTAAGAATAAAAGGAATAAAAATTAAGGTAGAGGTGGCGAAAACCGAAGAGGAGAGAAGCGAGGGGTTAAAATATCGTGATTCTTTACCAAAGGAGAGCGGGATGCTCTTTATCTTTGAGAGAGAAGGTATTTATCCCTTCTGGATGAAGGATACCAAGATTCCCTTAGATATTGCCTTTATAAATAAGGCCGGGGTAATTATTGATATTCAATCTATGGAGCCATTCTCTACTTTGCCCCATAGCCCATCCTTACCCTTTCTTTATGCCTTAGAGGTGAATAGGGGATTTTTTCAGGAGAAGGGGATAGAGATTGGCGATACAGTAATCATTGATAAAAGATGAGGTATCTTCTCCTTTTCTTTTTAACCCTTGGGGCGATTGAGGCATCATTGCCTCGGTTATCCGACACAATAATCCCTCACTTCTGGTATTATCTCGGTCCATTTCCGGTAGCACCCCGGGAGGGAATAACCGGAATTGACGAAGAGGAGATTAAATTCTCACCCGACACAACAAAGACCTACCTCTCAATATTTACCGAAAAGGGAGAGGTAAAATGGCAAAGGATAACCACGGATTCCTTAAATTTGGTAAATATTGAATACAAAGAAATCCTTTGGGATACCTTCATTAGTTTTTACGGCTTTTCTCTAATTTCTTCCCTCACCTATTTTTGGACCGAGGTGGAGGTAGAGACATCTTACCTGGCAAAGGTCTTGGTGGAAAAGGTCTCATCCTTTACTCTTAATGGTCTATCTTATCCGGGCGACCCTTATGGGCATGGCTTTTTTCACCCGCCGGTCAGTTTAAGGAAAGGAAAGAATTCTATCCTCTTAAAGGTCTCGGGTTTTCCGCCCCATCGTTTCAAATTTGCCCTTCTGCCGGTTAAAAGTGAAATAGAAATCATAGTAAAAGATATCACATCACCAACCCTTATCCCGAAAGAGAGTCAATCGGTCCTTATCGGAATCCCGATTGCTAATAATAACGAGCAGGCTAAAAAAGACTTAAAACTCCGTCTCTGGGGAGAAGGGATTAAAGAAGTGGTAACTAATTTCTCACTCCTTCCCCAGTTGATTAAGAAAATCCCGGTAGAACTTACCCTAAGACCCGAGAAAGAAGGCAAAGTTTTGGTCTACGCCGAAGTTGAAGAGAAAAATTTCATTTTAACGGTTGACAGTTTTAATCTGGAGGTAAAAGAGAGAGATTCTGTGCAAAGGATTACCTTCATCTCCGGCATTGATTCTTCGGTGCAATATTTTGCCCTTCGCTACCCAAAGGAATATCTTAGGGATAAGAAATATTCCTTAATTCTTAGTCTCCATGGTGCCGGGGTTGAGGCTTATAATCAGGCAAGGAGTTATTCCCCAAAGGATTGGGCGTTTATCGCCTGCCCGACCAACCGAAGACCCTACGGGTTTGACTGGCAGGATTGGGGAAGACTGGATGCCTTAGAAGTTATTGAATATATGAAGAGTAAATTCCCAATTGATACCAATCGGATATATCTCACCGGTCATTCAATGGGCGGGCACGGGGTCTGGCATATTGGATTACTTTATCCTTCACTTTTTGCCGCCATCGCCCCCGGTGCTGGCTGGCCATCCCATCAACTCTATTGCCCCTGGACATTCCAGAGGTCAGAAATTTTTGCCGAAAGGCCAATTTTAACAATTAGGGACCGGGTGTTAAGAATTGATAATCCATTAAATTTACTTGATAATGCCTTAAATCTACCAATCTTTATCTTTCACGGTGCCTTAGATGATAATGTGCCGACGCTCTTTGCCCGGATGTTTGCCTCTCATCTCAAGACACTTGGCTATCACTATCACTATAAGGAAGTCCCGGGAAAAAGACACTGGTATTACCTGGATACAACCAATATCGTCTGCGTTGATGACCCGGAGATAATGGAATTCCTAAAAAAAGAGGAAAGAAACCCTTTTCCCGAGAAGGTTATCTTTAAGACCTCCGATTTAGATATTACCAATCAGGCCTATTGGCTTAATCTCTTAGAATTAGAAAGAGAACACCTAACCGGTAAAATTGCCGGAGAGATAAAAGGGGAGACGATTGTCCTGAACACAGAAAATATTAAGGCATTTAAGATTACCCTACCACCTAAGTTTTTCTTTCTACCAGAGATTATCTTAAAGATAAACGGGGTAGTAAAGAAGATAAGAAGTAAACCAAAGGCAAGCCCGACACTGATTTTTGAGAAACGACCTGGTGGACTTTTCTTTCTGACGAATAAGCGACCTCGCCCGAGAATACGGGGTCCGATGAGAAAGGCTTATTTCTCTCCCTTCCTTCTGGTCTATGGGACAAAGTCGGATACCGCGGCCAAAATCACTTACCATTTGGCAAAGAGAGAGGCACTCACTTTTTGGCGAATTGGCAATGGACGCTGCGCAGTCTTACCGGATACCGCAATCGGCGAAGAAGAAATTGAAAGGTATAATTTGATAATCTTCGGCGGTAAGACTCATAATTATTTAAGCGAAAGAATGGAAAAGAGACTGCCGATTAAGGAAAGGGTTGACAAGTTATTCTTTTTTAATAAAGAATTAGGTGGTGATTTATCTTACCGCTATATCTATCCCAATCCCTTAAATCCCAAAAGGTTCCTCTTGCTCTCGGGAGGGACGAGCCTCAAAAATTTAACCCTCTCAACATTCTTCTCAACTCTCCATTCGGCGGCCGGGCTTCCGGATTTTATTCTGTTTTCACCCGAGGTGACAAAGAAAGGCTGGGGAGGTGTTTTGGCCACGGGCTTCTTTGATAAAGATTGGCGGTTTTCACCAATCGACTCTTATATCAAACCGTAATGGGAATAGGAACTTGACGGCGCAAGAGAGCGCTTTCCGCCACACTTCATTATGACGGAAATCTCCATACCCTCGCCGGCGAAACTGAACCTCGGTCTTTTGATTAAAGAAAGGCGCACGGATAACTATCATAACATTGAGACAATCTTTACGACGATTGACCTCTTTGACTATCTTTCTATCTCGCTTGTCGGCCGGGGGATAAAAGTGGCATCAGATAATAAAGAGATTCCTTCTAACGAAAAGAACTTAGTATATAAAGCGTGCGTAGTCTTTTATCACCACTTAGGGAAAAGATACGGAACCAAAGTTTTTATTGAGAATCACATCCCACCCGGTCGGGGATTGGGTGGCGCCTCCTCTAATGCCGCCCAGACCCTAAAGGGGCTCAACTTTCTCTTTGGCTCACCATTTCCGAAAGAAGACCTAATAAAAATGGCTCGTCTCGTTGGTAGCGACTGCCCATTTTTCATCTCCGGCGGTGCCAGTTACGCGACCGGCCGCGGTGATTGCTTAGAACCATTTAAGATGAAAGGGCTAAAATTCTTCCTTTATTGCCCAGAAATAAAGATTCCAACGGCCTGGGCTTATTCCAAAATCTTTGGATTGACAAAATCGGATTTCTCCCTTATAGTTTTGAGAAAGAAATTAGAAAAGGGCGACTTAACCAACATGCGGCGCTTCTTGCGAAATGACTTTGAGCCGGTGGTCTTTAATTATTACCCCCAACTCCTTTCCATTAAAAAGAAGATTGATGAAAATACTTTGGGCGCTTGCTTAACCGGCAGTGGCAGTGGTCTCTTTGGGATTATCGGCAAGAAAGGAGACGAAGGAAAAGAGCAGAAGATAATAAAAAAATTAAGAAGAGAAGGGATTAGAGGAAAAGTAGTCCAGAGCTTAGATTGGGACGTCGTCTAATGGGCAGGACACAGGATTTTGGATCCTTAAATGGAGGTTCGAATCCTCCCGTCCCAGTTCTTTGTTTAAGATATGAAACTAAAAGTAATGTCGGGAAGGGCAAATTTACCATTAGCCAAAAAAATTTCCAAGATATTAAAATGCCCACTATTAGAAGTGAGGATTGAAAATTTTGAGGATGGTGAGATTTGGGTAAAAATTAAGAAGAGTGTCCGGGGCGATGATGTCTTCGTCATCCAGACAACGCCTCCGCCCGGGGATAATATTATGGAACTCTTGCTTATCTTGGACGCCTTAAAAAGAGCCGCGGCGGGTCGGATTACAGCGGTTATCCCTTATTTTGGTTATGCCCGTCAGGACCGAAAGGATGAGCCGCGGGTGCCGATCTCGGCAAAACTCTATGCCGACCTTTTGCAGACCGCCGGCGCCGAACGGGTAGTAACGATGGAACTCCACGCCGAGCAAATTCAGGGTTTTTTCAATATCCCGGTTGACCATCTCTACTCGGCAAAAGTTTTTGTTCCCCACCTTAAAAATCTCCCCCTTTCGGATTATGTTGTCGTCTCACCTGATACTGGAGGTGTAAAGCGCACCCATGCCTTTGCCAAACGATTGAGAAAGGGTATACCCTTAGTGATTATTGATGCCCGACGGGAAAAGAATAAGAAGAAGGTCTTTAATCTAATTGGCAATGTCCAAAACAAATCCTGCATTATCTTTGACGATATCATCTCCACCGGCACGACGATAATTGAGGCGACGAGGTTTTTAATTGAAAGAGGGGCAAAGAAGGTCATCGTCTGTGCTACCCATGCCCTCTTAACCAATGGTGCCTCAGAGAAAATACTCGCCTCCCCGGTTGAACAGGTCTTTATCACCGATACAATAAATGTGCCTCCGGAAAAATTAAATTCCAAGATAAAGGTCATTTCGGTTGCCCCACTCTTTGCCGAAGTGATAAAAAGAATTCATAAAGGGCGGTCGGTCTCTTCATTATTCAATTAAAAAATTATGGAAAAAGGAGTGTGATACAATGGAACTAAAGGCTTACCTAAGAGAAAAAAAGGGTAAGGAGATTACTAAAAAATTACTCCGCGCCGGAAAAATTCCGGCAATCCTCTACGGTTGGGGGGAAGAGCCAATTAAATTATATGTGGAAGAGAAAGAACTCCAACTCCAACTCCTTCTCCTTAAAGGGAAAACCCCAATCTTAACCCTTTGGCTCCAAGATACTCCCCTACAGTGTATTGTGAAGGCAATCCAAAAAGACCCGGTGAAAAATCGTTTCATCCATATTGATTTCCAAAAAATTCACCCCGAAGAGGAGATTACAATAAAATGCCCAATCTTCCTTCGGGGACAAGCCCCCGGGGTAAAGGCAGGTGGCACCCTTGACCACCACCTGCGCGATTGTCCAATTAAAGGAAAAATTGACTCTCTTCCGCCAAAGATTGAGGTGGATATATCCAATTTGAAATTGGGACATAGTATTCACCTCTCGGAGATAAAGATTCCTAATGTTCAAATTCTTTTGCCCCCGGATACCCCAGTCGTCTCAATTTTAGCGCCGAAGAAAGTGGAGGAAGTGAAGGTGGCACCGCCGACACCGACCGAACCAGAAGTGATTGAAAAGAAAGAAAAAGAGACAAAGAAAGAGAAAGAAAAAGAGAAAGAAGAGGAATAAACTCTAATTCTCTGTTTATTGGTGTTCACCTGTGGTTTTGTTTATTTTTGATTTTGAATTTAGGGTTTCATAATGGGAATCCGGCGGCTATTTCTTGGTGGACTATTCTCTTGTCATCTGGTATTCGGTTATAACCTTTATTACGGCAATCTTCATTCGCACACCAGTTATTCGGACGGGCAAAGTATTCCGCGTCATGCCTTTGCCTATGCCCGGGATACCGCTCGGATTCAAGTCTTAGCGATAACCGACCACGGTGAGATGCTTTCCGCCGCCGAGTGGGAAGATACTAAAATCCAAGCCGACTCGGCAACTCGCCCCGATATATTTTTGGGGTTAGCCGGTTTTGAATGGTCAAGTCCAATCCTTGGTCACCTTAATGTCCTCAATACCATTGATTATACAAACTGCCTCCAAAACCCAACGATGAGGTTAATCTATCAGTGGCTGGCGTTAAGGGAAGGAGCAATCGGTCAATTCAATCACCCCACTCCTCAGAATTATAACTCCTTCGCTTATGACCCGATTGGCGACCTTTCCCTAACCCTTTTTGAGATACAGAATCGAGACCAGGCGCGAAGGTTTCATATTGCCTTAGACAGTGGTTGGCGGGTGGGGATTGCCGCTAATCAGGATAACCACACCGCCAACTGGGGCCTGGGTAATCAATTAACCGGCATCTGGGCCGAATCCTTAACTTTGAGTTCAATC
Source organism: uncultured bacterium (assembly GCA_964425275.1). Taxonomy (GTDB): domain Bacteria; phylum Hydrothermota; class Tepidihabitantia; order Tepidihabitantales; family JBDRVQ01; genus CAYRLZ01. The sequence continues at coordinate 41,966 of CAYRLZ010000021.1, forward strand.
ATTTCCGCCCTTCAAAATATGCGCACCTTTGGGACATTGGATAGAAACTTCCAACTCTCATTTAAGGCAAATAATCAATGGATGGGGTCAGTAATACCTAATGGGGAGATCGAATTTGAGATTTGGGCATTTGACCCGGATTTGTCGGAAAGAATCAAACGAATTAACCTTATCACCAATAATAATAGAATAGTTGATTCCTTGATTTGCGATACCAATGAGATAACTTGGCAAACGAGAACTAATACCTCCCCTAACGATAAGTGCTATTTCTTTGTTTTGGTTATTGAGCAAGACAACGACTATATCGTATCTTCACCGGTCTGGACCGAGGGAGGTGTAGCAATTAGAGACCGACAAGATAGATTTGCCCTCACCTCCGATAAAATTTCACCCAATCCCTTTACCTCAACAATTACTTTTACTTTTAGCCCGGGTGAAATTAAAGACTTAAAAGAGATAAAGATTTATTCATCCACCGGGAGGGCGATAAAGAGTTTTTCCCCGCCGCCCACCGCTGGCTCTATTTCCTGGGATGGTAAGGATGGAAGGGGGAGAGAAATTCCGGTCGGGGCCTATTTTTTAATTTTAGACCGAGGTAGCGACAAGAGGGTAAAAAAACTCCTTCGTCTTAGCCCCAATTAAAAAGCCAGGATTAGTAAAGAGCAATTGCAAAGTAGGAATTCCTACCCCTTCAATATTTCTTTATTTATCTTTAACGATTTTTAATGTTTGTCTCCCTTGGATGCCCTCTAAGGCGAGGAAGTAAATCCCTGATGGGAGTCTCTTCCCCTTAATGTCTTCCCCGCACCAAAAAAAGGGAGAATTAGCCGAAATATATCTGATTAGCCCGCCTTTATTATCATAGATCCTTACTATTCCCTCACCTTCGGGTCTTATCGTTACCGACTCCGAAAAAGGGTTCGGATAGACTCTTAAATGGGAGCGACGTTTTGGCGATTTCTTCTCTTTAATTCCAATTAAATCTCGGATGATTGTGACCGATGACCCGGCGGTATTACTGACATAGACGCGATTGGGTGCTTGCGCCCAGGTGAAA
>CAYRLZ010000022.1:0-23981 GCA_964425275.1 uncultured bacterium
GTAATATTTTCCTGGTATTCCCTTATGGTATTCAGAAACCATTTGGATAAAAAAACGCCCCACCAAAAAGTGGGGCGTCTCCTTTTAAGTCAGGGCTATTTTATAACCACAAGTTTTCTCTCTTCCTTATAACCCTTGGCATTAAACCGTAAGAGATAGATTCCCGTTGGGAGTTTTCTAATGGTAAATAAACCTTTATCGCTCTTCTCATTATAGACAATTTCACCTAAGATATTGTAGATTTTTAAGGTCGCCACTTCTCCCTTCGGTAGGTTATAATAGACCGAAGTGAAACCTCTTGTCGGGTTGGGCTTAATCAGAAGACCAATTTTGAAATGTTTCACAGAAAGTGAGAAAAAATTGACAGGTGATTTTAGGAGGGTTTTAATGTTGTATAAGGTGTTAAAAATATGGAATACACTTTTGCCTCAGGGAATGTTGGTGAGTCCTGCCGACGGCGAGGGATTAGGGTTTTTCTCTTTTTTCTGTGGAAGGACCGTTTTTTCTAATGTGCGGTTGCGATTTTCCGGTATCAATTCTGTAATCGTGTCCGTAGGCATTTTGTAAGGCGGGAAGAACTTCTGGGGAAGTATGTTTTGGTTTTCGCAGAGCTGACCCAAGGTGTATCTTGTGCTAAAAAAGGGGCGCTGGGCAGGGAAGCCATCCCCGTATCCTCTGGGACGCATTTTCGCAGGTCGAGGTGTGGGTGAAAGAAGTTAATGAATGAAGCGGGTTGCCAATCGTGGATATCCTGCGCAAACTGGATATCGCTCCGAGCACTTATTATGGAGTTAGGAAAAGCATTTGTCGGCAAACCGGTAATTCTTCTCCGGTGCATCCGAGCCGATGAATTTTGTTTGTGTTCTTAGCCAAAGAACGGATGTTTTTTGTTGATTATGCCCTTACCTATCCGAATCCCCGCCACCGCGAGTTAATCTGGAGGATGGTCGACCAAGGGATTGTCTGTACCTCTCCCCCAAGCGTGTATAGAATATTGGATGAAAAGGGTTTAATTCCCAAGTGGCGGCTCTCGGACGAAGAACAAGAAAGCCGAAGTGAGCGGGAACGGGCACACCTGCCAGACGAAGTTTGGCTCATTGATTTTACCTATGTTTGGATTGGAAAGCGCTGGTGGTATTTAATTTTTCTAATGGATGAGTGCTCAGGTTATATTGTCCACTGGGAATTGCTCTGGAGTATGGACAGGTGGACAACTAGTGCGGCGGTTGAGCGGGCATTAGAGATTCCGGGGCGAAAGCGAGAACCGATTATTCAGAGCGACAATGGAGCGGTATTTCGGAGCCGGGAGTTTAAGCGGTATCTTGCCCATCGGGGTATTAGCCAGAGACGGATTTACCCCCATTGTCCTGAGCAAAACGGTTTTATTGAGCGTGGCATTCGGAGCGTGAAGGAATTGGCGGGGGTTGAGTTTTTGGACAATCGTTCCGCTTACGATGAGATGAGAAAGGCGATAGAGTATTATAATCAGGAGAGGCGCCATTCAAACCTTCATTATCTCCGTCCGATTGACTATTATTGGGGCGACCCTTTGTCCTTATTAGAAGAGCGGAGGGAGAAAATAGCGCGAGCGCGTGAGGAGCGAAAACAGATTAATTTGACTTCTTCGGGATTCAACTTAATAATGAGAAAGAGCGATAAAATGAAGGTAAAAAGACTCCTAAAATTAAAGGGTCAAAAATTCTCATTTTGGGTGAAACAGTACAAGAGGTTTTTTATATGGGAAACAAAAAAGCCAAGGAGGAATAATGAATAAACAGAAACCTTTTGTATTTGTCCTAATTATTTCATCCCTTTTTGGAATAACTTCCGCTCAGACTGAAAGATGGGTCTATCGGTATAATGGACCGGGAAGTAGTTATGACTGGGCTAATTCTCTTGTTTATGGTGCGGATGGCAATATCTATGCCGCAGGAGGAAGTTATGGCATTGGCACTTATGATGATTTTACCGTCATCAGTCTAAATCCAGTAGTTGGTATGCAGGAGCAAAGGGAGGTTAAGAAAGGTGCTTTCTTCACATTAAGAAGTATCACAAAAGAGTAGATTAAGTTTTCGTTCTCCCTTTATGAACCATCAAAAATCAATCTATCCCTTTATAATCTCATTGGTAGAAAGGTCTTCTCTTTTGACATCCCTGCTAAAAAGGGAACTTCTTTCTATGAGAAGAATCTGTCAAGGTTAAGTTCTGGTGTTTATCTCCTGCGGGTTGAAGTTGAAGGGAGAGAATTGCAGAGAAAGTGCCTGTTCTTAGAATGAGATTATTTTTGATGAATACCGTGTAGTGTTCGGGGACATCGTCCCTAAAAATGAGGTCTTTACTAAACAGTTCTAAATTATCCAAGACCATAGGAAAAATATTAAAGAAGTTATTATCTCTTACATCGGTTTTAGTAAAAACTACTCCCCTCGGAGTTAACATAGTTTCTATATTACTCCTCTCTGTCGTTCCGGTAACGACATCCCGAGCGGTGTATTCATACTGAAGATTTCTCTATGGTAGATACCAGGTCTAGAAACAGTACGTTGTATCCTTGACTTTTTTGAATTTATCTTTATAATAAAAATTTATGATAAAAGATAGGTTGCTTCGCCGACACCTTCATATTAAAAAGAAGGTAAGAGGAACACCAGAAAGACCGCGGCTAAAAGTTATGAGAAGTAATAGACATATCTACGCGATTCTGATTGATGATACCAAAAATAAGGTCATCACCTCGGTCGGCTCCTTAACGAAAGAATTGCTCACTAAGAGAAATGAGTTTAAGGGTAAAGTGGCCGTAGCGAAAGAAGTGGGAAGGTTAATCGCCGAAAAGGCAAAGAAGTTAAATATTGAAAAAGTCGCTTTTGACCGCGGTGGCTATAAATACCACGGTCGGATAAAGGCGCTGGCCGAAGGCGCCCGAGAAGGAGGTCTAAAATTTTAGAAGACGAACTTAAACCCCAATTTATTGAAAGGGTCATCAGTATCAAGAGGGTCGCTAAGACAGTTAAGGGTGGGAAGCGATTCCGGCTTCAGGCTATCGTGGTAGTTGGTGATGGAAAATCAATGGTCGGGCTTGGTCACGCCAAGGCCACAGAGGTAATGCCCGCGGTGAAAAAGGCAACCGAGAGGGCAAAAAAGAATATGGTAAAAATCTCATTAAAGGGAAGAACTATCCCCCACGAAGTCCAGGCAAAATATAGCGCATCTAAGGTTATCCTTAAACCCGCATCACCGGGAACCGGTATCATCGCCTGCCAACAGGTAAAGGCACCTCTGGAAGCCCTCGGACTTGTGGATTGTCTGACTAAATCATTCGGTTCCCGTAATCCATTAAGTTTAGCCCGAGCGACAATCAATGCCCTGCTCAAATTGCGAACCTTAGAAGAAGTGGCTCGTCTCCGCAATAAACCAATATCCCAAATCATTGAGAAAAAATATGAAGCGGTTAAAGATAACTCTTAAAAAAAGCCTGATTGACGAATGGGAAAGGCACAAAAGAACGGTTTTGGCTTTAGGCTTGCGAAAAATCCGGCAAACGAAAATTCATAAGGACACACCGCAAATCCGCGGTATGATTGAAAAGGTTAAACACCTGCTCCTCGTGGAGGAGATTAATGAGTGATTTATCATTTTTGCGTCCACCCAAAGGGGCAACAAAAAAACGGAAAAGAGTTGGCTGTGGTCCAGGTTCCGGTCATGGGAAGACCGCTGGTCGTGGTCATAAAGGGGCAAAGTCTCGCTCCGGAAAGGAATTTGATGCCCGGTTTGAAGGCGGCCAAATGCCCCTCTACCGAAGAATCCCTAAACGCGGCTTCAAAAATCCCCTCCGTGTTGAATACGAAATTGTTAACCTCGCCGCCTTAAAAGATATTGAAGAGAGGGAGATAACCCCGGCATTACTTGTGGCAAAGGGATTAGTCAAGAAAGGCAAGCGGGTAAAAATTCTTAGCGCCGGCGAGATTAAAAATCCTTTAACGATTTATGCTCACGCCTTTTCTCAAAAGGCATTTGAGAAGATTGAAAAGGCTGGCGGCAAAGCGGTCATCATCAAAAGTTTGTCTTGCCAAAAAGTGGATTAGCATAACCCGATGTTAACCAATGCCCCCAACATCTTCAAAATCCCGGATTTAAGAAGAAAAATTCTCATCACCCTCGGTCTGGTCATTGTCTATCGCCTTGGCGGACATATTCCAACCCCGGGCATCAACGCCGCGGCTTTAGGTCTTCTCCTTTCTCAACTACGAGGAACGGTATTCGGTCTCTATGATATATTTGTTGGCGGTGCCCTCTCCCGGGCCTCGGTCTTTGCCTTAGGGATTATGCCCTATATCTCGGCCTCAATTATGTTCCAACTCCTCGGTTCCGTATTTCCCGCCTTAGAAAAACTGCAAAAGGATGAAGAGGGGAGAAAGAAGATAAACCAATATACGAGATATGCCACGGTTCTTTTAGCGATGGTGCAGGCCTTTGGCATCGCCGCCTACTTAGAAGCTCAACCACCAACCGCGGCTGGTCCAATTGTCTTATTCCCTGGTTTCTTCTTTCGCCTCATCACCATCTTCACCTTAACCGCCGGCACAATACTTGTAATGTGGCTCGGTGAGCAGATAAACGATAAAGGAATTGGTAATGGCATATCCTTTATCATCTTCGTCGGTTGTCTTGACAGTACGCCGCAGGACCTCGGGCGAACGATTGGCATGATTAGGGCCGGGGAATTATCCTATTTTTCCCTTTTAATCATTGCCGGTTTAATCTTTGGCATCTACGCCGGGGTTGTTTTAATAACCCAGGCGATGCGCAAGATTCCGGTGCAGTATCCGAAACGAATCGTTGGGCGAAGAATTTACGGTGGACAGACAACCCATATCCCATTACGAATAAATACAGCCGGTGTCATCCCCATAATCTTCGCCCAAAGTCTCATCGTCTTCCCTTCAACCTTCGCCACTTTCTTCAAAGTTCCCTTTATGACTACTGTCCAGGAAATTCTTGCCCCTGGGGGCTGGCTTTACAATCTCCTCTTTGCCGGCTTGATTATCTTCTTCACCTACTTTTACACATCAATCGTTTTTAACCCAAGGGACTTAGCTGAGAATATGCAGCGCTTCGGTGGGTTTATACCAGGGATCCGCCCGGGAGAAAAGACCGCGGAATATATTGATAAAAGCCTTTCTTTAATCACCCTGCCCGGGGCAATATTTTTAGCCCTGATGGCTCTAATCCCCTGGTTTTTAATGTCCACCTTTCGCCTCCCTTTCTACTTTGGCGGCACAACCCTTTTAATCATCGTTGGCGTTGCCCTGGATACCATCCAGCAGATTGAATCCCACCTCTTAATGCGCCACTACGAGGGATTGATGAAGGGAATGAAGGTAAAAGGCCGGCGCGTCGGTTAAAGCCCAATAAGAAAAATTATTTCTCCCAATGTCCCAACTCTTGTTTAAAGATATCATCCGAAGGAAACGAGAAGGAGAGACACTTTCTTCAAAAGAGATAGAATACTTCGTTTCTGCCTATACCAAAGGAGAAATCCCGGATTATCAAGCCGCCTCCTTTTTAATGGCTTGCTTTATTAATCAACTTAACTTCACCGAGACGAGAGCCTTAACGAAGGCGATGATTGACTCCGGAAAAATCCTTAACCTCTCGCAAATCAAATCCCCAAAAATTGATAAACATTCTACCGGCGGTGTTGGCGATAAGATTTCCTTAATCCTTGCCCCACTCGTCGCCGCCAGTGGGGTATGTGTGCCGATGCTTTCCGGCAGGAGTTTGGGTTATACGGGGGGCACGATTGATAAATTGGAAGCAATTCCTCACCTCCGCACCAATTTAACCGAATCGGCAATAATTGAGCAATTGCAACAAATTGGTCTGGTAATCACCTCGCCAACCTCGGAAATCTGTCCTGCCGATAAAAAGATTTATGCCCTGCGCGATGCGACCGAAACCGTAGAATCCTTACCTTTAATTGCCGCCAGCATAATGAGTAAAAAGATTGCCGAAGGGGTTGAAGGCTTAGTCTTGGATGTAAAAGTCGGGAGGGGTGCCTTTCTGAAAGATATAAAAACCGCCAAGCGATTGGCAAAGATGATGATAAGATTGGGTAAAGAATTCAAGGTAAAGACTGTCGCCTTATTAACCAATATGGACGAACCCCTTGGCCGCTATGTGGGAAACGGTTTAGAGATTATTGAGACGATTGAGGCATTAAAAGGAGAAATTGAGTCCAATATCAAAGAATTGACCTTTGCCTTAGGTGAAGAGATGCTCCTTCTTAGTAAAATTGCCAAAAACCGAAAGGCGGGAAGAAGATTATTAGAAGAGAAATTAAAAAACGGTGCGGGGCTAAAAAAGTTTCAAGAAATGGTAAAGGCACAGGGCGGCGACCAAAAGATTATTAATAACTACCAATTATTAGTAAATGCCAAATATAAATTCTATGCCACGGCACCGCGGACCGGCTCAATAAAGGCAATTGACGCCTTAGCGGTCGGGAGACTATGCTTAGAATTAGGTGGCGGCCGGAAAAAGAAAGAAGATATTATTGACCATAGTGTTGGCTTTAAGTTTCTAAAAAGGTCAGGCGAGAAAATTAAAAAAGGCGAAGCCTTTGCCGAAATCTATGCCAATGAACAAGAAAAAGGACGAATGGTTAAAGATAAGTTAGAAGAAAAAATAATCATCTCCCCCACCCCTATCCTTAAAAGACCACTCATTTATGAGCGAATTGATGGTGATTAAAGAGAGCGGAAAAATCTGTCGTCCCGGCCAAAATTCGCTTTGGCTCTAATAACCAAAAAGTCCAACTCCCTCCCCACCGCAAAATATAAAAAATAGCGGTTAAATTCTAACCCCTGCTTAATAAACCAAAGAACTCTTTGATTCTATATATCCAAGAGATGCAAACCAATCTCCTCGGACTTTTTCCTTAAAATCCTCAGCGCCGAAGGGTAGATAAAGACCTCGCCGGTAGCGGTCACCACTCCGGAAAAAAGATGACCGCCAAGTAAAGTAAAATTAGGCAAGGCGAGTGTTATATGGCAATGAATAAATGGCTCGCCTTCAACCAAGGCGATATTACCGAAAAGAGAAACTATCTCACACTCATCGGTAATAAATTTTTTAATGTAATGCCTTTGGGATAAATCGTAATACCCGATGACGAATTCCTTCCCGGCACCGATACCAAAAATCATCCCGCCTTTTATCTGCTTTTCCTTCAAACCATCGGTTAAAGTGCCAATAATCTCTTCGCCCTTAACCAATCGGGCAATATAAAAGTTTCTAATCTTTTTCATTCGCATTTTATTTAATCTTTAACAAAATTAACTAAAAAATATTACCCCTTTTAGCGAAAAATAATAACGCTTAACGAAAAGTGCGCCTTTTTATTTTCGGCGATGGCGCATCGCCTTTCTTCTCTTTTTGAATTTATGCCTTTTCACCTTCCGCAACTTTCGCTTACGACCACAAGGCATATTACCTCCATTGATTAATCATCTCCTTTAAATTTTTTGATGCCTTAAATATTGGCACCCGGCGCGGCGGTAGTCTAACCTCCTCCTTCGTTTTCGGGTTACGGGCAATCTTCGGTTTTCGCATCTTGGTTGAAAAAACACCAAACCCCCTCAATTCAATCCGGTGCCCATCGGTTAAATTTTTGATAAACCCCTGGATAAATAACTCCAGTATCTTCTCTATCTCCTTGCGCGAAATATTAATATGGGGATAAATCTCCTTTATTCTCCTCTCTATCGTATCAACAAAATCCATTCTGGTTATCGTCATAATAATCCTCCTCTCATTTACATTTAGCACAATTTGTTGAATGGCAGGTAGCACAAGTGGAAACAGCGCCTCCCTTGCCTTGAAAGGCAAAAACGGAAAAGAGGGTAAAAAGCCTCTTTCCGCCACATTTCGGACAGATAACCTCTTCGTCCTTCTTTAAAACCAACTCTTCAAAAATCGCGCCACAATCTTGGCACTGAAACTCTCTTATCGGCATATAAGTTATTATACCACAAATATTTAACCTTGTCAAGGGGAGATAATATATAAGGTTAGTTCTACTTAAAACCCCCGCAAATTACTCTCTTTGATATATCGTCTGGCGATACCCAATAGACCTTCGGCCTCTTCCCTTGTGTAGAGGGGAATATTCCGATATTCTTTTTTCCGGGCTTGTCGCGGCCGATATTGCTGAAGGTAATATCGCCTCCCTCCTTTAATCCGCTCCCCAATCGCCACCATTTCTTTTTCACCAACCAGATTCCTTACCGCGGTCGTTCGGAATTCATAATCTAAATCCCCATTCAAGAGAAAATCAATCGTCCTTTCAATCAAACCAATTTCTACCCTCTTCCCTACTGCCTTTTTGTATTTTTGGGGATTTAAGGCGGTCTTGATATCCAGGGCGCAATAATCAACCAATCCTTCTTTTCGCAATTGGATGAGGACATAAGGGAAACTACCGTTGGTATCAATCTTAATGGGCAAACCGAATCTTTTTATATTACCGGCTAATTGAAATATCTCGGGATGCATCAATGGCTCGCCACCCGTAATTACCACCCCATCAATCCATCGCTTATTTTCCTGTAAGAAATTTTTTATCCTCTCCTCACCAATTGGTTTCAATCCAAAACGAGCCGGATGCTTAACGGTGAGTGGATAATTTTGGCAAAAAGGGCAGAGGAAATTACAACCGCCGACAAAGATTACCGCACTTATTTTCCCATCCCAATCAATTAGGGAGTTTTCAATCAGTGAGTAAATCTCCACTTTCCCTCTCTTTTGGGGTAAATTTTTACCGACCAAGAATTTGTTGCAAAGTTTTGAATGTTGGCGGAATCTCCTGCCAGCGTCCTAATTCTTTTCCATCTCTCTCTAAAATTATTGTGGGCACGGCTGAGACATCGTGATAGGCACCTTCGGCTAAACCATCAACCGTCTCCATATCGTAATAGAGAATCTCCGCCTCAGGCAGATGATTATTCTTAAAATACTCTATCTTTTTGTAAACCTTCTTACAGACACTACAGCCGGCTTTGCCAAAGAAAAGGAATCGAGCCATTGTTACCTCCTTATAAACTTCCTTCGTTTTTCTTTTTCTCCATTAATCTCTAAGAAATAGACACCGGGTTTTATATCTGGCAGAGAGATTTTTGCCCCGGTGTTTCCTGGATGGTTAATATATTGAGCCGCAACCAATTGACCGGTGAAATCATAGATTTTTATCTCCGACCCCACGGAAGCAGAGACGACGAGAAATGATTTTGTCGGATTTGGCTTAATCAATCCCTCTCTTACCTTTACATTATCTCTTGCCCTAATTGCTGACGCGGTATCTTTAATTCCGACATAAGTATCCGGATTTCCGGTTCGGGTATCGGACCAGATAGCAAAAATCATCTCTCTATTCCAGGCATCCAGACCATTGTATTCACCGAGGCGACCGGCCAGAACCCGCGGTTGTCCTCCTGACCATTTTTCCGCCGGTGGGGGAAAGAGTCGTGGGTCGGAAGATACGGTTGTCACCCGGACATTGGGCGACCAGGTGTTTCCACCATCGGTGGATTGTGTCAGATAGACATCCATCAGCATATTATTCGGGTCAAGTCGTCTATCATACCAGATGACACTGATCACACCATCCCTATCCACTTTTAACCAGGGATGAAACTGGTCTCTTCTATTACCCAATGAGTCATCGTTCAGCCTAATTCTTGGTGACCACGATGCACCACCATCTGTAGATTTAGTAAAATACAAATCGGTCTCCGAAGTAGTTGGTCCGTAATCCATATAGGCGATGTAAATATTTCCCCGGTGAGGACCATCAGTAATATCAATATCCATCGCTGGATAGGAAAAAACCAAGACACTGGGCTGGATATAGCCTTGACCAAAACCGACATCTTGCACCGTTCTATCCGTTCCCCAAGTGACACCACCATCCATTGACTTATCAATCCTAATTGACCTGGGGCTTGATAGCCTCACCCAGGCACAATAGACCTCACCATTTGGACCGACCGCCGGCACCGGCCATTGGACCGAAGCCGAACCGTCACTAATCGCTATAGGAGAAGACCAACTCTGATTACCATCCGTAGAACGACTGAGCATAATCTGGGTTGAATAGAAACGTGTCCAGACAACATACAGATTTCCCCGATAAGGACTCTGAGTTCTATCGCAGGCAATTAACTCCTTATCCTCAAAAACCCCCGGGACCCGATTAACGACGGCCACCGGGGCTCCCCAATCTCTTCCACCATTAGTTGACTTTAAGACGAATAGTCCATTCGGCTCCGATGTTGAATTGAAAGATAATATAACCGCATAAAAATTGCCGTTGGCGTCAACCGTTAGACCCGGGTCGGACTGCCAGACATAACTTGTCTCCCGGAAAAGCGTATCGCGCCAGGTAAGCCCACCGTCCGTTGAATAACCAACCCCCACCTGACGATAGCCAAGACGGAAATCGCGCCAGACAGCAACGACATTAAGACTATCTAAGGGGTTAACCACAATCTGCTGTTCATTCTGTAATTGCGTTGTCGCATCGTGATTAACCCTAATATTCAAGAAGGCAAACCCGATACCAAAAATTAGAATAACCAAAATTAATATTTTTTTAGCCATAAGTAATTTTACCCGATATATCCGCTTCATCAAGGATAATTCGGTTAGAAATTCTTACAACTTAACCCAAAACTTTCTCGGAAATAATAACGGTGTCTCCCTCAGATATCTTTCGTAATCCTTCTTTAAGTATTCCTTCAACTCCCGATCTTCAAATTCCGCCTCCTTTTTAATGATGAAGACCCCCGGGGCTAAAAGGATTATACCGAGGAAAGAAGAAAAAACAAACGGCAGGGATAACAACTGGATTAGCGTTGCCAAATAACGCGGGTGTCTTGATTGCCGAAATAATCTTCCTTTGACCAGATGGGACAAATCTTTGGTCAGGAATAAAAATAGCGTCAGAAGCCGGAGAAATGTCCCAAGAAAAAAGAGAGCTATCCCCAATATATTAATATAGGGATAAAGAAATTTAATCTGCCCCTTCCCCCACCACCCATAATCATAAACCAAAAAGATTAAATAGGGATAAAAATAGAGAGAGAAGAAGGTCCTTAAAGGACTCGCGATTACCGTGAGAGAAACCCCAGATTGAAAAAAGGGCGAGGCGAAATAATATTCAATTATCAACCAGAAACAGAAGGCAATAAAAAAAATGGTCGGCGGAAACGACCGCTCCGGGATGGCATCGGCAAAGAAATTCTTCGGAAAGTGATAGAAATAAAAGAATAAAAAGATACACCAGAGAAAACGGAGCAATTTGAACTTCGTGTTAAAACCGAGCACTACCTCCTCCGAAAAAATCCCTCACATATTCAAATAGAGAAAGCGGTAAGCAGAAATAACCGTCCTTAAAATCCGCTTCTTTTGCCCGAAAGATACTCTCCGGACTGGCTACCCAATAAGATTTTTTGGTCAACCCCTTTACCAGTGGAAATATATTTATATTTTTATCTCTTAACAGGGAAATCAAATTTTTGGTTTCGATCTCACCAGCAAAAAGAAACCCTCTTTCATTAAGAATTTCCCAGAGGTCACGGTTAGTCAATAGTCCTTTCGCAATCCCTTCTTTAATGAGCGATTGGTCAAAAATTATAAAATCGACCTTCGTCTTCTTTAAGATAAATTCCAAAATCAACTTCCGTATTCTCTCCGGGGTAATTGGTCGTTTTATCTCTTGAATCCTTATATCCAGTATCGAATCTATCTTCTCCGTCAAGGCCTGAACCCTTTCTTTTATTCCTACTTCTTCGCCGGTCAATATCATCGGCTCCGATTTTATCTCAACAATATTACCGCCGGCGCTACCAATACCTTTAATCAACCAATTTCCGCTATCGGGCAAAACGAAAAATCCAAGGAAACGAGGGAGATGGGAGTGAACTTGTGAGTCAATAAAACAACCGATAAAATCAGCCCGTTCTTTAAGCAGGGGAATCTTTTTTCCAAGATAAGTCTTTGGCTCTTCCCAGCGATAACCGTCCCGGTATCGTTTAATCGGACAATCAGATAAGATATTCATCAGAAGGATTCTTTCTCCCTTCATCCTCTTTATTAGGAAAGGATGAAAGACTGATTTCTCCGTCTCCCTTTGGAAGAGATTTGACCCGAGAAAGAAGAAGCGACTGTTTACTAAAATCTCTCTCCCCATCTTTTGAAATAAAGGAAGGAAGGAACCATCAACCACTACCCCGTCAATCTCCAAATCGTTGAGAATTTTAATCAGTTCTAAGGTAAATAATCTTTCGTCAAGATGGATAAAATCGCCGGTAAAAATTTTACTACTGATAAAGGTAAAAGAAAGACCCGGGGTATTCTTTAATTTTTTAATGTAATCAGCAAAGCGCGGCAAATCTTTATAGCCGAAATCGCTGAAATAAAGAATCGTAAAAGAAAAGGGCGCGGGTTTGACCATCTTCGTCTTTCGGGGAATGCAGGTAAAAAGAATTACGCTAATAAATATAAAAGATAACTTAATGATATTGGAATTATCACGCATCTTAGAGATTATACCGATTTAATCATTCCGGTCAATACTTCAATCGGGTCGACATCAATCTCTACTGAACCGCCATCAACAATTAAGTCCTCTTGGCTGAGAATTTTATCCAATCTCTGCCCGGAGATTACTTTAATCAGGATTATTGAGGGGGCGCTCCTCCGTTTTTTTACCCGGATAGAAAAAGGAGGGAAAATTTGCAATTCTGGCCTTTGGACAAACTTTTTTAATAACTCCTCATATTTTCTCTGCGCCACTTCCTCCCCCCCATAAATTTTAAGGAGGGCAATATGAGCAAAAGGAGGAAATCGGCAGGCTTCGCGCTCTTTTAATAGCCGGCGGTAAAATAAGGGTGGGTTAAAGATATTGCCGAGTAGCGGATGAGAAGGATTCTTTGTCTGGATAATTAGAAAACCACCGCTCTTCACCTTGGCTGCCAGTTTGCGAATTATTCTCAATGCCTCTTCTTCGGTTCGGAAATCGGAAAGGGAAAGTATTTGCTCAAGGGAAATAACCACGCCTAAATCCAGTTGCCCATCCAAAAACTTACTCAGGGCAAAGGATGTCCCGAGAAAGACACCATGTCTCTTAACCATCCCTACTCTTTCTTGCCCCTTATTTTTTTCTAATCTTATCGGTGAAATCGTTGGGCAAGCAGTCTTTAATTCCCTTTCTACTTTTTCCAAGCCAATCCCCTCAAAGAGAAAATTCACCCCGTGACAACTCGGACATTCGTCAAAGACCTTCTCTTCTCTCTGACAGATATGGCAAGCCAGGATAGTTTTTGCCCGATGATAAAAAAGGGGAAATCGGCATTCGGAACATCTCGAGACAAAACCACAGTCTTCACACATAATATAACGGGCAAATCCTTTGCGTTGGACAAATAAGTAAAAACACTCCCCCTTTCGGTAACGATGCAAAAAACTGCGCAGGGGAGAGCTTAAAATCCCCTTTGATTTCTTGCTATCGGCAATGATTACCCTTATTGCCCGCCGCTTAAAACCACCGTAAAGTTTATATTTCCCAATCTGAGAGTTATAAAATGATTCAAGAGATGGGGTAGAAGAAAAGAGGTAAACGGGAATGCTTTCAATCTTCCCGCGGATTACGGCACAGTCTCGGGCATGGTAGTGAAAACGCCTGACCTCTTCTTTGTAAAAATGACTCTCCTCTTCATCAACCAATATGCCGGCTAAGTTCGGTAAAGGCAGAAATACCGACTGTTTAGCCCCAATTACTACCCGGTATTTCCCTTCCATTATCGCCCAACCAATTTTTATCCTCTCTATTTTCTTAAGTGCCGAGTGATAAAAAATTATCGCCTCATTTATCTTGGAACGTAATTGCGTAAATAACCTTTCCCCAATGATTAATTCCGGAACGAGAAATAGATAACTCCCTTCTCTTTCCGCCAATTTCCTCAAAAGAAACCGTATCTTATCTTCTTCCTTTTTTTCCAAAAAGAGATAAACCCCGGCCTTTTCCCAAGACCCGCCTTTTACCCCCCTTGTGATTTTGGGCAATAGAGGTTTTCCCTCTTTAATCAAAGAAAGGCGAGAATCTAATTTACCAAGAAAGGGTAAGGCAAAGGATAATACCTCTCCCGGCTGAACAAAATAATAACTACTGACAAAGGTGTAAAATCTTATTTGCCGACTGGAGAGGAGTTCGGGAAGAATAATCTCTTCTATCTCCTTTATCTCCTTCTCTGGGGGTGAGGTATCCTCCTGCCAAATAATTCCTAACCGTTTTTTATTTCTCAGCTCCACCTTAACCAGAGAGCCTAATTTTATCCCTTCCGCGCCCGCATAAGTGAGTGGTGGAAGGGATAACCCCAAAACGGCTACTTTATAAAACATCAAATTTATCGCACTAATATCGTATCTGGAACTGATACCTTACAATATATCTTCCATCCCTGGTCTTTTCCCCCACCACCATCTGTTTCCGAGTAAGATAATATTCAGCCTTAAACTCATCGCTCTCTTCCCGGGCCAACACTTGAGAATAGGTAAGATATAAATTCTTACCAATATATTTACCAACCGTGACCCTTGTTCCCTTTCCTTCAATATCCTTTTCTAAGGAGAGATAATCTAATGTGAGATAACCCCGGAGTTTTCTTACCACCTCCCGTTCAAAATAAGAAAGGATTCTTTCGGAGATTGCCCGAAAGAATTCTTCCCGTTCCGGAAGCGACTTCAATTCTTCGGGTGATATATTAAGACTCAAATAAGTGATAATATCCTTCTCCGAAAGGAGCGGTGGTTCGGAAAGGAATTTAAATTCCGGGTGCGCCAGTGTCCCTTGAAGGAGGAATATTATCTTAAACACCTGGCTGGGATTTTCGCCAATCTTGATTGGCTTTGTCTCCAACTCGGCTCTTAAATTAAGGCGCGGGTTAATCTCGGTAATATTATCAAACACAATCTCACCCTCTTTTATCTTTAGGGTTCGGTCAAGATAATAAAGTTCCCCCTTTCGGGTCACCAGTTCTCCAACATAAGTGGTTTTTGCCCCCTCTTTCTTCACTCGTAAATCAACCCCCAATTCCAAATCAGCATTTTTATTCCTCAGCCATATCCCTTTTTCCCCACTCACCTTAAAATTAAATTCCACTTCATCCTGCTCTTCTTCGCCTCTCTTCCCGGATACACCCTTACCAAAAGGGGTAGTTATCAAACCTTCCACTACGGAAAAATTGCCCGATAGTCTCAACGGAATATAAGGCGTGTAGTCAATTGATAATTGACCATTAAGCAGGGCAAAAATCTCTTCCTCGTATCTTAATGGTAGTCGGTCAAAATCAATATCATAGTGTAGGGTATCCACTTTTTGGAAATCCTTGAGATTGACAAATCCCCTTCCGGTAATCTCACCCTTATCCACCTTCCCTTTCGCCTCAATGAGGATAATTTCATCCTTAACCAGAGACAATTCCGCCGTTAAGTTGGATACCGTTATCCCAGGAATCAGAAAAAATAACCGCCCTTTGTAAATTCTCACCCGCCCATCAAATTGCACATCTTTGATATTTCCTTTCAGGACGACCTTACCAAATACCTCTCCCTCTTGAAAAGAAAAGATATTTTGCAAAAAAGATAAAACCCAAGGACCAGGGTCGTTAAGCGTCGCGGTCAACTCCCAATTTTCTACCTTCCCTTTACTTAAATTGATATAACCGGCGAGATGAGAAACCTTCTCATTTTTATAAATCGCTAACTCAGCGATTTCTATTCTATTTCCCCGCACAATTATTTGGGATTTAACCTCCGGCAATTGCACATTATATCTCTTCTCCACCAAATCTCTTATTCTAATCTCCGCCGCCACCACTGTATCAGAATTGATTGTTGCATCCAAAATTCCTTTAACCCCATCGTCTTTCAGCAACTGACCTAACTCAACATTACTCACCTTTATTTGTCCCCGGAGCCACTTCCCAAAACCGAGACTAATGTCACACGATATACTCCCCTGCGCCAAAGAAAGAAGAAGACCGTAAAGTATAAAAGAATCCCCAGAGAACGCGACGGTAAATTCTTGAGGACTAAAAATTGAATCGTCTCTTAAACGGAGGCAAAGGTCGGAAATTCGAAAGGAAAAATGAGGGCGCCGCCCTGGCTTTGCCACCGGTAGAATAAATTGAACAACTTCGCCGTTCAACAAAAGCACTGTATCCCGACCAATGGCCGCAATAAGATGTAGCAAATCATCTCTAAGAGTAAGATTTAATGAATCAATAGTAAGATTGCCGACTTTTAGATGGCGCAACCACCATTCTCCCTCACCGGTTAGGGTAAAAAGATTGCGGAAGTTAAAATTAAGACGGGCATAATCGACAGAGAAAGAACGGAGAGAAAATTGACTAATCGCCAAATTACCCCTTAGCGCTAAGGAGTCAAAATTGCCTCTTATTTCTCCTTCGCCATTTAGCAAATTATCTTCTAATAAGAAGTCTTCCGCCCGATAATGAAAGGCAAATCCATTTTTGGCAAATTCTCCGGCAAAATGTAAAACCGACCCTTCTTTTAAAACCTTTCCTTGGCAAACGACTTGAATCCCCTCTTTGGTGAATAGATGTTTTACTGCGCCTTTTACTTGAAACTGGTCATACCTCAAATCGGGGGAGGTAAATGTTGAAGAGAAATTAATCCGACCTCTCCCCCTTCCCCAAAGAGATAGCTCACCTGATACAACCCGAAGCGGAAATTCCTTTTTCCCGATTAAAAAAAGCCTCCTTAGATTTAGTGCCGAAAAGTTAGAAACCAGATTATAAGAAGTATCCCGGAGGGAAAAGAAACCATCAACTCTTAAATCACCCATCCCTTGCGCACTCGTCGCTAACTGATAACGAACCACGCTATCCTGAAACTTCACCGTTAACGAAGACGAAGGGATGGAAATGCCTTTATAGTGCCCGGTGGTAATCTGCGCCGAAATCTCTCCCTCAATTGCCGGAATTCTAAATATATACTCTTTGGTTAAAACCAAGGAAAGCAGACCTTGCAACTTAAAATGACTATCCCCTAACCTGCTGGATAGAGAAAGAATATCTATTTTTAATTTCTGCTTACTCACCTCATAATGTAAATTGCCGTTCCATTCGCCGCTCGCGGTAACTAATTGACCCTCAGAAATTTTAACCCAATCCGGTTCAATGGTTATCGCCCCGGAAAAGTAAATCACCCCTAACTGATTGGGCGGTGAAGAAATCCTCCCTGCCAAAATTGTTAGTTTATTAACTTTTAAGAATATTTGATTTTTGCCTCTCTTTCTTCTTATTCCCTCTCGCCTCCCCAGGGCAAACCGGGGCTCTTCAATTATCAAGGCATAAATCTCTTTCTTCTTTTTCAGTAAAGAAAAGAGCGAGTAGCGGAGATAAACTGACCGCAGCAAAAGGTCGCCCAGATTGGGGATTTTGAAATGTATTTCTTTCAAACGGAGATCGGAAAAGAGCGAACCCTCAATCTTCCCAATCGTCAAAGTTCCTCCGGCTAATTTCCCAATCTCACTCACAATTAATGGCGGGACGACAAACCGCAGGGCAAGAAGAAAAGCAAGCAAGCAAATCATAAAAGAGAGAACACCCCAAAAAACCTTCTTGCCCATTATCTTATCTCAGAAGACATTTCCTAACCCCAAGTTTATCTTCCACCAGTTTTTCTCCTTCAATCGTTTTGGGGCAATCGCATAGTCAACCCGCAGTGGACCAACCGGTGTCAGTAGACGCAGACCAATTCCGGTATCGTATTCCAGTCCTTCAATTGAACCGATATCAAAAAAAACGACTCCGGTTAAAATCTTATAAATCGGGAAGCGATTCTCCAAATTCATCAGCCAGAAGCCATTACCACCGAAAGCCCTTTCATCATAACCCCGCAGGGTTGTCATCCCCCCGAGATAGAACTTCTCATAATTCGGAATTTCCTTAGTCCGCCCATAAGGGATAATCTTTCCGACACTAAACCGTCCACCCCAAACCGACTTGCCGCCAAAGAAAATTCGCCCTTCCCAAGAGAGCCGGTAAAAATCATTACTCCCCCCTAAAAGACCTCCGGCATATTCCCCAAGAGAAAAGGAATAAAAACCACTCGTCGGTGAAAAGAAATCGTCTCGGGTATCAGACAATAAATTTAAGGCGAGAGAGTTGGTAATCTCTACCCTGGACTCCTTTTCTCCCCAGAGCCGTCGGTATTTATTGGTAATATTTGCCTGAAGATTACTGGTTAGGTCATAATAAAACCCGGTCTCTTCCCCGATTTCCCAAATCCTTTTTCCGGCCTTCTGGTCAACATCCAAAATCAAAAAGGGGCGGGAGGAAAAATTTATCTTTGTCCAAGAGATAAAAGGAACCCGATATGTGGCATTCACCAATAAACGATAACTACCCTTCCAGTCCGGGTTCACCTCCACCAGGAGATTGAGATGGTGGCGCTTCCGGAGAAGATTGAGGTGCTGCCAGTTAATTGAATGGTAGGTTCTGGCCGGCGGTGAAGAATACCCTAAGCCAAAACCAAAAATCCTTTCTTTTAATTCCTGACAATCAAACCTCACCTCTAATTGGGAAACAAGGACCGAGTCTCCACTTTCAGCGCCATAAGTCAAGGGATTGACCTTAAAGTAAATATTCTCAAAGAGATTGGTGGCATAGAGTTTTCTTACCGCCTCATAAATCCGTTTCTGAGAATATCTCTCCCCTTTTTTTAATTCCGTGGTCCTTAGGGCATCCTTATCACGAATTCGGTGTAAACCCCGAAACCTTATCTCCCAAAGATAACAAACAGGTCCTTCCACCATCCGTAAAACCAAATTTACCCGATTCCCCACAAAAAGGAGAGTATCAATCTTTAAGTCGGCATAATAGTATCCTGAGTTTTGATAGAGTCTTTCTATCTCCTCCTCCAATTTCTTTACTCTCCCTTGGGAATAAAAACCATAGCCATACTTCTTTAATAACTCTGTTACCTTCGGCTCTTTCTTTCCCAAAAAGAGAATAGAATCAATTCGGCTCCTCTCTCCTTCCAGAATCCGAAAAGTAACCACCACCCCTTTCTTTTCTCTCCTCACTTCCCCCTGAATTGCCGCGGAAAAATAACCCTCATTTCGGTAAAACTCCAATAGAGAGCTAACATCCTCCTCTAAGAGACCACTGTGAAACTCCTTTTTCTTCTGACTAACAATAATTTGGGATAGTAGTTTCGACTTTATCCCCTTATTACCCAAAAAGACAACCTTGGCAATTGGCTCGGCCAAAGAGAGACTAAATAGAAAATAAAAAGCCGACAATAAAAAAGAGAACCCATTATTTTTCCGCTTTGTCCTATAGGTTTTTGCTGTCCGACTTTTCATTTCCTTGCCTTAGAGTATAACTCCCAATCCTTGACTGTCAAGCCTTATCACCACATATCCAAGGTTCTGCGGGCGTTGACATCGGATTAAAATTGGCTATATTTAAATATGCCAAAGATTGTTGAATGTGTGCCGAATGTGAGTGAAGGTCGTAGGAAAGAGGTAATTGATAAAATAGTATCATCCATTCTTACCGTCCCGGATATTTTTCTCTTGGATACCGAAATGAATCCGGACCATAATCGGGCGGTCATCACTTTTATCGGTGAGCCGGAATCCTGTTTAGAAGCCGCTTTCCGATTAACCAAGACTGCCTCCGAACTTATTGATTTGACCCAGCACAAAGGAGAACACCCCCGAATCGGGGCAACCGATGTCATCCCCTTTGTCCCGATCTCCGGAGTGACAATGGAAGAGTGTGTCGAATTGGCCAAAAGATTAGGAAAAAGAATTGCTGATGAGTTAGGTATTCCTGTTTATCTCTACGAACAGGCCGCAACCCGTCCGGAAAGAGTTGACTTAGCCAATATCCGAAGAGGAGAGTTTGAAGGTCTGCGAACGGAAATAAAAAAAGAACCGGCCCGGGCCCCGGATTTTGGAAAGCCCGAAATCCATCCGACTGCTGGTGCCACCATCGTTGGTGCCCGATTCCCGCTGATTGCCTATAATATCAATCTCGCTACCACTGACTTAGAAATCGCCAAGAAGATTGCCAAGGCGATTCGTTACAAAGACGGCGGTTTCCGATATGTAAAGGCGCTCGGCTTTGAAATAAAAGAAAAGGGTTGCGTTCAGGTTTCAATCAATATGACCAATTACTCCCAAACTCCTCTCTATCGGGTATTTGAAGCGGTGAAGCGGGAGGCGAAAAGATACGGTGTCTCAATTAAGGAATCAGAAATCGTTGGCCTCTGTCCGAAAAATGCCTTATTAGATTCGGCAATCTATTATCTCCAATTAAATTCCTTCTCCCCCACCCAGATATTAGAAAATCGCCTGCCGGTCACAAAAAGTTTGGCATCTTTTATCAGCGAACTCTCCTCCGCATCCCCAACCCCCGGCGGTGGTGCGGCCTCCGCCCTTTCCGGATGTATTGGTGCTGCCCTGCTCTTAATGGCCGCTAACCTAACAATTGGGAAAAAGGGGCAAGAAGCAGTCCAGGAGGAAATGAAGGAGATAAAAAATAAATTAGACCTCCTGGTCAGTCGCTTCTATAACCTTATGGAAATTGATAACCAGGCATTCAACCGAGTAATTGAAGCCTATAAAATCCCAAAAGAGAAGAAAGAAGAAAGAGATTCGGCAATTGAAGAAGCGTTAAAAGGGGCGGCCCAAGTTCCCTTGGAGGTCTTAGAAAAGGCGGTGGAGGGACTGAGATTGGCAAAACCAACTGCCGAAAAATGCAATAAGAACTCAGTGAGCGATGCCGGCTGTGGCAGTAATTTCCTTTTTAACGCCGCTCAGGGGGCTTATCTTAATATCCTGACGAATCTCCTTTCCCTAAGAGATAAGGAATATAAATCAAATAAGGAGAAAATAGCGAAGGGTTTACTCCAAGAGGCCAAAGAATGGCAAAAGATGGTGGAGGAGATTGTCTTGAAGAGGATGGGCAGTTAAGAGAATGGACTGCGATTTACATATTCACACCACCTATTCGGATGGTCTTTTAGAGCCAGAGCAAATAGTGGAAATTGCCCGGGAATTAAACCTTTCGGCTATCGCCATCGCTGACCACGATGCGGTCGGCGGGATTGAACCGGCCAAAGAGGCTGGTAAGCGCCTAAAGATTGAGGTTATCCCATCCGTGGAGTTGAGTTGCCTGGTAGAAAACATTGATGTCCATATTCTCGCTTATTTCATTGACTATGCGAACCCTCACCTCCTCGCCTTTCTGGGGCAAGTGCAAAAGAAACGAATTGAGCGCGCAAAAAAGATTATCGGACGTTTATCGGAACAAGGGGTCGAAATCAATGTTGAGCGCGTCTTAGAAATTGCTGGTGGGGGTAGTGTTGGCCGACCCCATATCGCCCAAGTGCTTTTAGAAGCTGGCTATGTGAATAATCTAAACGAGGCATTTATGAAATTTATCGGTTACCATTGCCCGGCCTATGTCCCAAAGATGGAAATTGGACTGACCGAAGGGCTCGCCTTAATCAAAAAATACGGCGGGATATCAATCCTAGCTCACCCGGGTACTTATGATATAAACAAAATTGTCTATCCGGCAATTGAAAAGGGGGTTATGGGGATTGAAGTTTGGCATCCCGACCATCCGCCAGCGGTTAGTGATTTTTTCTTAGAATTGGCCAAGAAGAATAACCTCTTGATAACCGGTGGGTCCGATTGTCATGGTGGCCGGAAAGGGAAGTTACTCATTGGTGAAATCCGCATCCCTTATCGGTATCTCCAAATTTTGAAACAGGCAAAACTTTCATCTCCCGATTAAACCCTAAAAATATTGATGGTGATAGCCATTTTACTATTTACCTTCTCTTCTTTTTCGCCTAACGACACCAATTATGTTATCCTTAATTTTGATGACGGCTATTATGCGGTTTATAAATATGCCTATCCCCTGCTCGCAAAAGAGAGCATCCCTTTTACCCTTGGGATAATCACCTCAACTCTCTCTCCAAAACGTTTGCAATCCTCCCCCTATTCCTACTTAACAATCCCGGAGATTAAAGAGATGCAGGAGTTGGGGCGATGCGAAATTGCCAGCCATTCCGTCTCTCACCGCAACCTGCAAAACTTAGATTCTCTCCAACTGGCACGGGAAATCTTCACTTCTAAAAAAGTACTGGAATCAATATTCCAAACCGAGGTGAAGGTATTTATTTATCCCTACGGGCGCTATAATCGGGCGGTGCTAAGATTACTTCATAGTAGTGGTTATTCCCTGGCCCGTTCGGTGGAATGGGGTGAAGTAAACCTCTTTTTGCCCTATCGTCTGCCCGTGAAAGAGGTTCGGCGGGGGGTGCCAATTTCCCAAATATTGAAACAAGTCAAAAGGAGCCGTTTTACCATCCTCCTCTTTCATCGGGTCGTGCCCAACCCAAAGTTCTTCGGTGATTACGGGGTTGCCGATTTTACCGCTTTAATCTCGGCCTTAAAGAAATTACCCAATATAAAATTCCTAACGATGGCGGAAATGGCTCAGAGGTGGTGGCAGGAAATGTTAAAAAAACAATTATTGACTAATGGGGAAAAAGATTTCCGGTTATTCCAAAAGGTAGACCTCGACCTTTTGCCCACTCCCAATACCCCCTGAGAGGAAGTATTTAATATTCTCTTTTTCTCCTAAAAAAATGTCCAGGCTTTTACCAACAATCTTTTCTCCAATATCATGCGTATAAAAAACACCGTTGAGCGTCTTTTCTTCCGTTTTAATCCCACAGGCCTTGGGGATGAAGACCTTTGACCCGAGGGGAATCACTTGGGGGTCAACCGCTACCGATTTAAGGGGCATCAGAGAAAACCCCTTTCCTAAGGGCTGGTCGACCACTTTTACTCGCTTCTGCTTCTTAAGCCAACTGATAAGCCTTCCGTCCCGGAGGCGGGCACAAGATTCAATCTTGAAGTCGCGCACAAAAGAATAGGGGAAGTAAGACAAAAGTTTTCCATCAACAGTATAAAGGGGAACCGTCCGCCTGCCCCGATAATCCTCTTCTCGGACTATCCAGTAAAAGGTTATCCGGAACTTTCCTAAGAATTTCGCTTGCCATACCTGGGGTTCTTTTTCAACCGGTCGGATAACAAACCTTGGTGGGCTAACGATATGAAGAGGTGCGCAAGCGATAAGAAATAAAAAAATAAGCGACAATCTCTTCATAATAAATTTATACAGCAAAATTGGCGAAAAGTCAACTCCAAATCATCGTGTATCTTCTCTTCGGGTTAGAGAAGTCAATCTTACGAATGGGGATTTGCTCTAATCTCTCAAAATGTCAGTCTGGGCCATCGTCCAACCTTTCTACCTGAAATAGAACCAATAATAAGATTCCCAATAGAACCCCGAAAATAGAATTAAGGCACTTAATACCATCCCCCATAGGATTAAGGGAGAGATACAAGGAAAGGTACAGGGAGATGATTAGAGAGCCTATCAGGGAGCCGAACAGGAAGAGATAGAGAAGGAGACTAAGAAAGGGTAAGAGAAAGAGCAAGATAAGAAGGCAGGGAAAGGGATTAGGTAAAGGATAGAGTAAGGGACAGAGTAAGAGACCAAGTAAGGCATTAAGTAAGGGATAGGGTAAGCGGTAGAGGGAACGATACCCTAAAAGAAAGGAAAAATCCGATAAGTCCTGTAAAATCAAAAACTTAAAGGCAAAATGACCTGATAAAAAGGTTTCTCCACAGGAAACTTTATCCATTAGAATCTGGATATTAACCTTTACTACGATGAGGATGAAACCAATAATAGGATTCTGAATAGGGCTCTTTATAGGAAAGAGAATAGCATCCCCAATAGCACTCTGAATAGGGCGGAGAATAGAACACCCAATAGGTAAGGGAATAGACCTCTCAATAG
>CAYRLZ010000023.1:0-15424 GCA_964425275.1 uncultured bacterium
GATACAGGGGGTAATATAGGGGGTGATACTCTGGATGATATTGGGGATGTTATAAAGGGCGATATAGCGGGTGATATTGAGAGCGATATCCTGGGTGATATTGGGGGTATTATAGAGGGTGATATTCCGGATGTTATAGAGAGCGATATCCTGGGTGATATTGAGGGTGATACAGAGAGTGATATAGAGGGCGATATAGAAGGTGATATTGGGGGTGATATTCCGAGCCTAACCGAGAGCCTAATTCCGAAAGGCTACCCGAGCATTGCAACCGCCTTGACTAATACCATCTTTGCCGTATTCTTAGAGATGGATAGGAATACAACAAACCCACCCCAATGGGTATTCTCTTCACTCCCCCAGGCCGATAAAGAACTGGAAGAATTAAAGAACTTAACTTCTCTCCCTTGGCCAATTCTTATCTTACTGGCCAATCGGGGTCTTCGGCAAAAAGGAGAGATTGAGGAGTTTTTAGAACCTAAACTCTCTAACTTAAAAAACCCCCTCCTTTTGCCCGATATGGAGAAGGCCTGCCAGCGGATAAAAAGAGCAATCTCCCGAGGTGAAAATATCTTAATCTATGGCGATTATGATGTTGACGGTATTACCGGAACCGTGTTACTCACTAAGATATTCTCCAAGATTTATCCCCGGGTATCATTTTACCTTCCTTCTCGGGAAAAAGAGGGCTATGGTTTATCAACGACGGGTATCCTTTATGCTGTCGCTAATGGTATCTCACTGATTATTACGGTTGACTGCGGAACTACTGATTTTTACTCCCTTTCTCTGGCGAAGAGATTGGGGATTGATGTGATTGTCTGCGACCACCACCAACCAAAGATAGAAAAGAAACAGGAGAAACTCCCTTCGGCCTTTGCCTTAATCAACCCAAAAAGAAGCGCTGCCCAAGAACCAGCCAATCTCTCGGGATGTGGGGTGGCCTTTAAGTTGGCCTGGGCTTTTCTCTCGCTCTTTAATTATGATAAGAGACTTCTTTTAGAAAACCTTGACTTGGTAGCCTTGGGAACAATCTGCGATATTGTGCCGTTAACCGGTGAAAATCGCATCCTAACAAAGATTGGACTTGAGAGATTGCGGCGCACGAAAAATATTGGCATCAAGAAACTCTGCGCCGTCGCCGGCATCAGAAAAGAGGATTTAACGAGTTATCATATCGGCTATATCTTAGGACCGAGAATCAATGCCACGGGGCGCATCGCTGATGCCACAAAGGCCGCCCGCCTCCTTCTCTCTACGGATGAAGAGGAAGCAGAGATTTTAGCCAGGGAGTTAAATGAGCATAACCAAAAGCGCCAGATGATTGAGAAGTCAATTCTTGCCGAGGCCGAGCGGATTGTGGAGAAAGAGCGGTTGGATACCAAACCGATAATCGTCTTAAAAAAGGAAGACTGGCACGAAGGGGTAATTGGGATTGTTGCCCAAAAGTTGCGTGACCGGTTTTATTGCCCGGTAATTTTGATTACGATAAAAGATGGCCTAGGGAAAGGTTCGGGAAGGAGTATCCCGGGCTTCTCCCTTTATGATGCCTTAATAGAAACCAGTCCCTTGCTTTTGCGCTTCGGTGGACATAAGTATGCCTGCGGACTGGTCATCCGGGATGAAAAGATAAGTCAATTCGTCTCCGATATTGAAAGATATGCCGAAGGGAAAATCTCCGCCGATTTGCGCGAGCGAAAGTTATTCATTGATGCCGAGATTACCCTGAAGGATATATCACCCGAACTCTTAGCCCTTTTAAGGAAATTTGAGCCGTTCGGAATGGAAAACCCCTTCCCCCTCTTTGCTACTACCTCCCTGGAGGTGGTTGGCATCCCCAAGATAGTTGGTAAGAAGCATCTGAAATTTACCGTGCGGGAGAATAAGACAAAGACCTTTGATGTCATCGCCTTTGGCCGCGCCGCCGATATCTTGAACTTAAAGTCGGGTAAAGAGAATTGTGTTGATATCGCTTATACCTTTGATGAAGATACCTTCTTCGGCAAGAAGAAAATAAAAATCTTCTGCCAGGACCTCCGGATAAGAGACTAATTATGTCTTTATGTGGCAGATAAAAGAGAAGGGAGGAGTTAAATATTTTGAAACGGTATTCAAAAATATCAGGATAATCTTCACCTCCCGCCGGGGTGGGAACTCCGTTGGGCAATACCAAAGCCTTAACCTCTCTTATGATGTGGGCGATAAGAAAGAGACGGTTGACCAGAATTATGAGAAATTGCGCAAGGTCTTGGGAATTGAGAGGATTTTTACCTTAACCCAAATCCATTCCACTCGGATAGTCGTTGTGAATAGAGAGCAAGCGGTTGAGCGCAATAACTCGTCCCTTAAAGAGGGTGATGGGCTTATCACTGAAGAGAAAGGTCTCTATCTCGGAATCAAAGTTGCCGATTGTCTGCCGGTGGCTTTCTTCAATCGTCTTGGAAGCCAAGTCGGGATTTGTCATATCGGCTGGCGGGGAGCGCTGGCTAATTTAGCGGAAAAGATGGCCGAGCAATTTAGAAAGGGAGAAATATTTTATTCCCTCCTCCCTTCTATCTCCGGCCGGTGTTATGAAGTAGGTGAAGATGTCTTTCGTTCCTTTAAGGAAAGATACCCAAAATCATTTAAGGAATTCTTCACCCTAAGAGGCGGTAGTTATTTATTGGATTTGCGAAGATTCGTTTCTCTTACCTTAAAGGAGGTTGGCTTAAAAGAATATCCCACCTTAGAATATTGCTCCCACTGTGAAGAAGAACTCTTTTATTCGAAAAGACGGGATGGGATAACCGGGCGGAATTTAGCCCTTATTGGTCTTTTGGCTTAATCTTCTCCTCAATAAATCTAATTATCTCTTCTTTTTCCTCAGGCAAAAAGATATGAATCCCCCGGAAATTATCCAGAAATGACCCCTGGGCAAAGGGCGAAAGGACAACCCCGACCTTGGTTGGGACTATCCTTCTAAAAACCTTCCAGGCTCTTTTCGACCTAAATATCTTTCGGTCAATAATTATCTCCTCTTCGGTTAAGATATATCTTATCGGAAGGAAATAACTGTTAAGGGTGATAAATAAAAAGAGGAAGGCAAGGATTGTCCAGAAAAGACCATAAAAGATGAAAAAAAATAAGAGCAAGGCAAAAAGGAAGAGAGAGACGAGTATTGTCTTTTTGGGGTTCTCTTTCGCCTTATGGACTTTCCAGGTCAAATAAAGAAAAGACGGATGGGCCCGGGAGGACTCGAACCTCCGACCAGCTGATTATGAGTCAGCTGCTCTAACCAACTGAGCTACGGGCCCAACTAAGTCATTATACTAATAATCATTTGTCTGTCAATCGGGATTGAGATTTCTAATTGGCTGGGCCCGTAGGTTGGGTCGCCTCCCGGGTCCGGGGATTTAATTTGAATTCTATGTGCTGCTGAATTGATGAGAAAGATAGAAAGAAAAATCCCAGGGTATAAAGGGAAAGGAATGGCAAAAGCCCAAATTCAAAGTGGCAAAGCGAATAGATGATGGTAAAGAGGAGGTAGAAGCCCATCCCCATCTCAAGAAAGGTGCAAAAGGAAATGGGCTCTAAATATTTCTTATCTCGCAGACTAACCTTCCCATCAATTACGGAAAATTTTGGCGTTCGGGTAAATTCGGTCTTTATACCGAAGAGTGCCTCCAGACAGGCCTTGGTATTAAAAATAGAAAGCGAAACAAATCCACCGATTAAAAGAAAGGCGATGAAAAACCACTTTGCCTTTTTCTCAGCTTTCTTTCCTTCTAACTGATTCGCCCGGTAATAGGCTAAGATGTAAAGTATCGGAAAGGGTAGGACAAAAATGGTAAAAACCGCCAAGAGGAAAAAATAGAAACTTACGGCCCGATTTTGTACCAAAAGGTAATCAGAAAATTGGGAGGGATTTAATATTACCTCGGTATATTTTACCTTAGTCATCGTCAGCGGCAAAGAAAGCAGCGAGAGGACGAAAAGGCAAGGGTAGACAAAAGGACAGGTGAGGTGAGTAAAGGCAAAAAATTTCTTCCCCACCGGGAGAGGGCAGGTCATTACCCGCCGGAAAAGTTTCCTCGCCACTTCAATCCCACCCTTTGTCCAACGAAACTGCTGTCTCTTAAATCCATTCACATCAATTGGCAACTCACCGGGACATACCAGATCCGGGATAAAAACTATCCGATAGCCTTTAAGTTGCACCCGATAGGAAAGGTCAAGGTCTTCGGTTAAGGTATCATCCTGCCACCCACCGCCTTCCTCAATTGCCGAGCGCCGCCATATCCCACAGGTACCATTAAAGTTTATAAAAAGCCCCTTTTGAGATTTTATATCTTGCTCAAATAGAAAATGTTCATCTAAGGCTAACGCCTGTCCCTGGGTAAGAATTGAATAATCACGATTTAAATGACCCCAGCGGGCCTGGACGGCTGCTACTCGCTTATCGGTAAAATAAGGCAGTGTCCGTTGGAGGAAATCCGGGTTGACAATAAAGTCAGCATCAAAAATGGCAATAAACTCTCCCTTTGACAACTTTAACCCTTCGGCTAAGGCGCCCGCCTTAAAACCTTTCCGCTCGGTCCGATGAATAAGACTAATGTTAAACCCAAGAGAGGAATATTTCTCAATTAGTGAACTAAGAATAAAAGTCGTCTCATCGGTTGAATCATCAAGCACCTGGATTTCATATCTCTCTTTTGGATAATTTATTTTGACGACCGAATCTAATAGTCGTTCCACGACATATTTCTCATTGTAAATCGGTAACTGGATGGTAACAAAGGGATAATCTTTGTTGGGTGGGCTTTCTCTTTTGCGCCCTTTCTTTCGGAGGCGGAGGTAGTAATAGAGGATTAAATAGGCGTGAATTGAATAGAGGGAGAGAATCAAAAGGAAGACTAAATAAGTAGAAAATAGAAAGGACTCAATCATAACCGGCGCACCCTTAATATAATAATCGGCTGAGGCAATGGGTCTTTCAATACCGAGAAGACTAATTCTCTTCTCTTATCCCAAACTTCCATTTTTAAGACTTCAATTTTACCGCCTTCTCCCAATTTGTCAACCGTGAGCGGAAAAAAGATTTTATTATCTATCCCCAAAAGAAGGTCGGTTTTGATTCCTCCGGTCCGAAGGGATAAGGCCTCGCCTATTGAGTCGGCAAGATGGAAAAAGATTGCATTGCCAACTCGAGTCAAGGGAGCGAGCGGAAAAGAGCCTTCGGTCTTCCCCAGATAAAGTGAACACCTCCCCAAGGCAAATAAGAGGTCAAGCATCTCATCTTCTATCTCTTCGGCTAAATCTAAGATGTGCTTCTTTCGCCCCAACTTTAACTCATAGTGAATATTGAGACATTCGAGCCGCTGGCGCAAACAAGCGAAGGTGGTCTCTCTCATCTTTTTGTGCTCTGGTCCTTGTTTTTCGGGCAAGGCAAATATTATCCTCACCTTTGGTCTAAGGGGTATTTTAATCTTTTTTGGTCTATTATAATTAGAAAATCTAATCCGGAGGTAGACATCCCTTATCGTATCGCTAACGATTATTTCCCCTACCTTGCCTTTTCGATAAGTGATTTGTCCCTTGGCCGACCCGAGAGATGTTATTGGGTCAAGAAAAAAAGAATTGGGGGTAAAGAGGGTATCACCGAATTGAGGAAGGGAGGCGGAGAGGATGAGTTCAATAACCCTCATTATATCGCTATCCTCACCCCTTAATCTTTTCTCCCATATCTTATTCTTTTTATACTCCCAATCACCTGATGCCAAAAGCCTTAAACTTTTTATTCGGTTGCCACTTAGGTCTTTAATCACTCCCTTACGTTCTTCTCGTTTTTCCAATAGATTGACAAATCCTTGAAAGTTCCCTTCCCGATTTAATGGACGAGAGCGAAAGTAATAAGTGAAGGCAAAAGATTTGTAACTCTTAATTGTATCTAAAACCAAAGCCTCTCCGGGATAAAAGCATATTAGATAGAAAAAAGATATTAGACCTAATAAATGAAACCACGGGTGTTCTCCATTCTGCGGAGCCGGGACGTAAGCCCTTCTGTGGTTAAAAGAATAAAATCCAATCAGAACTCTTCTCCTAAGAATAAGTTTATCTTCCAACTCTTATCATCGGTGCGAGAAAGGGGATAGGCAAAGTCTATCCCTAAGGGAATTGGTGGGATATAAATCCGCAGACCAAAACCCGCCCCAAATTTATAAAACCAGCTTGTGCCCCTTTGCCATTTCCGGGGATTGGTAAGCAGGAAGCCACCGTCAAGGAACAATCGGCCACCAATATTACCAATCCTTAAAGGTGGCAAACCAAGACGCAGTTCTTTGATAAAAGGGAAGCGAAACTCTAAGGCAAAGGAAGAAAGGAAATGCCCGGTGGT
This sequence comes from uncultured bacterium, assembly GCA_964425275.1. Taxonomy (GTDB): domain Bacteria; phylum Hydrothermota; class Tepidihabitantia; order Tepidihabitantales; family JBDRVQ01; genus CAYRLZ01. The sequence goes on from CAYRLZ010000023.1 coordinate 6,374, forward strand.
ATCGTAAAATTCGTAATAGTTGTAGCCCCGAACCACCTCGCCACCAATGACCAGGCTATCCGGATTCCGGCCAAAACTGGTAAGTGAATAGATTTTACTCGCTAAGGAATAATCACCGAAAAAGGAGAGGTAATAACGAAAGTCAAGGTAAGTAGTCCAATAATTTCTCTCCCAGAAACTCCGCATCCCTTCCAGGCGCATCCTTCGCCCTTTTTTCGGACCAAAGGTTGACCAGAGGGTATTGTCAAATACATAGGCAGAAAAAACGGGAATTTCCTTAACCTCCTTTCCTTCATCAATTAAATTCCCCTCTTCATCATAATTCCATCTCTGGTGAAAGAAAAATCCAACACCGGCTTCAACCCGCTCTTCCTTAGATAAAGGATAACTTACCTGCGGCGAGATTAACCGGTTCCGCACAATAATTATATTACTACCTCGGTAGTAACTATTCAGCAATTGATATAGAGTCAAGTTGTAATCTTGCCTTTCTTTTAGATACCAATAAGAGAAATAGAAATTGGAGAGGTCAATAAATCCGGTGAGGTCAGTGAGAATAAGAAACCGGTGGTCACCCAAAATATCGGAAAGGGTAATTAGGGCATAACCGGAAAAAACCCCTGGAGAAAAACTCATTGCCCCTTGGGCATAATCTGCGGAAAGCGAAAAACCGGCCGGGACACTCTTCTCTTCCTCGGGTAGAGAGACTTCCGCAATAAGTGGTGCCGGCTTTTCCTCCACCCCGACCAGTTCGGACCGGAGGCAAGGGAGTTCCACGACCGCTATCTCCCAAGATAAGTTTCGGAAATAAGACATCGCAACTTTGCCATCCCGGGAAAGCGAGAGATAATCAAAACCGGTGAAGAAATTAGTTCGGTAAATTTTACCGGCGGTATCGGCTAAAAATATTTGTTGCCCTTCGCCAATAAATAATAACTCGCCGGATGACAATTGGACCGGTGTCCGAAGGTATGGAAAACTGCCCAAGACCTTTTTAATCACCCCCTCCTTTGAATAAGACCATACGGAAAAATCCCTTCTTGGAGACTCTCCACTTTCTGGACGATTGGAGACAAAGATTAGAGAAGAGTCTCTTTGCGAAAAAGAGGCTTCGCGGTCTTCATAAAAATCACTGGTTATTCGCTCTAATCGCCCACTAACTAAGTCCAAAATATAGATATCGGAAAAGCCGTCTTTGGTCCCGGTAAGAGCGAGCTTTTCTCCATCTGGGGAAAAAGCCGGGTCAAAGGCATCATCCAAAGGCAGGGGAAATTTCTTCTTTACTTTTAAATCCGCGGAGAGAACCCATAGTTCTTTTCTTCCCTCCTTGGTAATCATCAGCGCAATCCTTTTCTCAGGAAAGTTAGTAATTGTCATCTCCCTTTTGAGAAATCTGATTTCTTCTTTCGGTCTTTTAAGTTTTATTATCCTTTTTGCCCTCTTTCCGGAATAGGTATCAGTTAGATAAACCTCAAAGTCTCCCCTTTGGTTTGAGAGATAGAGAACCTCATCACCGGCCGGTGAGATTACCGGCGTGGTATTCCATACCCCTTTTTTAGGAGAGGAGGTGAGAAAATTTAAGAGGGAATCTTTTCTTTTATTAGCATAAAGGGGGAAGTATTCGGTCTTTAGGTGCTCAAAAAATTCCTCGCTGAATTTCGGAAGTGATTTCCCAAATAGTGATTTTATTGCCTCGGAGAGATTTTTCTTTTTTAAGGAATTTAAGAGTTCGTAGACCTTCCCCGCGCCGTATTTTTTATCAATATAGAAAAAGAATGCCTCACCTAAACGATAGGCTAAATAACCTTCTTCGTTAATAAGCACGGGCAGAGATAGTTGATTGTGGGCGATATAGTCCCGAAGATAGGTTTCCGAAAAACTTTCTCTTCCTAAAATTTTACCCGCCGTGTATTCGCTAAAACCTTCCATTATAAAGAGGGGAATATTCGGGCTTTGGAAAAAGAATCCAAAGCGCGGCTTAAAAAACAGTTCGTATTCATAAATATGAGTCACCTCATGGCGTAAGACCCGCTCGAAATGAGAAAGGTTGCCTTCAAATGGGATGACCACCCTTCTTTTGAGGAGTTCGGCAAATCCCCCAACCCCCTCTTCAATTAAATCCAATATCACATTGGTCTGAGAAAATGAAGAAAAAGAGTTATAGATGATGATTGGTGTCTTATCTTTTTTCTTTAATAAAAGTTTTTTCTCTAAACTTTCCGCCTGGTCATCACAAACCCACTTCGCGAAAGAGGCTAATTTCTCGCTACCCTCGGGATAATAAATATAAAAGTGCGCTGTCGTCAAACAATGGAAACGGGGTTTTGTATACTGCACCTTGTTCTTGCCGAAATAACCCTGGGCGGTTAGGATATTAAATAAAACACCAAGGAGGCAAAAGGATAGAGAAACTCGGCCGAGAACCTCTCTCTTCTGCGCATTTTTTATCTTCCGCTTTCGGCTTTCTGCTTTCATCTCTTCAACCCTGCCCTAGACATTTAAAGTTCAAAACTTTTTATCGCTCCTCTATCTTTTCACCAAGGGTCCAGTATTTCCTTGCCCAATAGAGGAGAAGTTCTTCCGGTTTTATCTCTTTCTTCACCCGACAGGCCTTGACCTCACCGATGAACCAGGTATGGTCACCAATCTCTATCTCTTTAATAACCCGACACTCAATATTTATCGGACATTCTAAGATTGCTGGGGTTTTCAGCCGAAGGGACTTCTCTTTGGTTAAGCCGGTTGTGGAAAATTTATCAAATTCCCTTCCGGATTTTTCGCCGCAGAAATTGACCGCCTTTAAGAGTTCTTTCGTCGGGATATTAATAACATATTCTTTGGCCGATTTCAGTAATTGAAAAGAGAAACGGGAGGGGTGAACACCAATCCCAACAAGAGGTGGCGAGAAAGAAAATATATGAACCATCCCAATCGTAATTATATTTTCCTGGCAGGTAACCATTACACAAGGGAATGCCGGGAAGGTTTCCAGCGCCTTCCTTCTTTCAATTTCTTCTTTCATTGCCCAGGCTAATAGACAAGAAATTTATCATAAAGGACACTTCTCTGTTGGAGTAGAGCCGATTGCGCCTGGAGTTTATATAAATAGACACCGCGCGGTAAGGTAAGCGGAAAGGATAGCATATTCTGCCCAAACCCAAAATAGCCACTTTTACTCTTTATAAACCGACCATTCAGGGTATAAATCTTCACCTCAACAAATGCCGGATAGGAGAGGGTGAAACTGAAATAGCCCATATTCTTCTTAAAAACAAAAAGGGGGGAGGAAATATCCAGTCGCGGCCGAAGGGATGTGAAGAGGGTAATCTCTTTCTCGTTTGGATTTAAGAGATTATCATAGGCTAAGATTTTCACCTTATTTGTTTCGGCGGATAACGAGACCTCTAAGTTAAAGACCTCTCGGTTAAAAGTCCAATCGGGGCGCAGAAGATATGACAGATTATACTCTACCTTCTCAATATAGACCCGGGGATAATATTGAGAAGGGGCGATAAAAATTCCGGACTTATCAAAAAGAATTCCAGAAAGGATGAAATTCTTTGGCACCACCGCGGTATCTATTATCTCTTTATTCCCGGCAAAAAGTTTTATCATCGGACCAGATGTGTCCGCAGACACTATTCCCATCGTGTCCCGAGGGAGTGAATCTAAAAGCCAGACATAAGAACTCTCTCCAATATCTAATTCCTGAAAGAAACAAATTAGACGGGCAGTATTGGGGAGTTCCCAGTAGAAATTCTCTGGTCCACCCAAAAAGATAGTGTCCTGACTAATCCCCCGGGGAGGATGGAGGTGCAACCAAAAGAGCGGTGATAGAACCTTTCCCTTAAGCCTTTGAACACAAAATCCCGGTAGGATATAACTTGTGCTCCAAACATAAGGTCTTTCGTTGTAATAGACCGTAGAAGTATAGCGACGAAGCCTCGCGCCATAAAAGAGACGAGCGGAAAAAAGCCGCTCTTTTCCTTGACCAAACGAAAAGGAAAACCGGCACTCCTTTGGTCTCAGGGTATCCTGCCGGAGCAGAGGAAATTCTCTTCTTGGGGGAAAGGAAGTTTTAACGGTCGGGTCGCCAAAGAAATGGTAGGTATTATCCCAGCGGGTATAGGCTAAATAGAATGCCTCGCCCAGACTTTTACCAGAAGATAGAGAGGATAAAAGAATTCTTCCCAACTCCTCATTACTGAAAGGGGAAGATGCCTTAGCACAGGCAATCGTTGCAATAAAACCATCCGGATTTCTTATTAGGTCTTCGGCGATTGCCTCTCGGTATCTGCCTAATTCAAAGTCATCAAATCGCCCCACCCCACAACTGGCAAAATAACCAAAGGGATATTGCCCACAGGTCTTGATATTAAAGACATCCTCAATATTTAAGAGTTGCTCGTGAGCCAGACGAAAACCGGCGCCGTGCCCAAAATACACCACCCCTAAACTGCCTTGCCGCAATTCATCAAAGAATGCCTTTCGGGCATCCGGTTTATCCCTAAGATAAGAGAGGGGATATTCGGTAAGATAAACCTTATTTATCTCAAAACTTCTCGGAAGAAAAGCGGCGAGTCTTTCGCAGGAAAGAATATGCACCCCCAGACCACAAGGGTCAGGTTTATAAGGGTCGCCCTCATACTCATCATCGGCGCAAAAGAGAAACCGATTCTCATAATCCCCGGTTTGAGTCTCATAAACTTGGAGGCGCTTTAAGTAAACACCACCTTCTTCATTGGAGCGGCAGGGCAGTCTCCCCAAAATAAAATCAGGATAAACCCTTCGTGGTTCAATCTCATCCTCAAAATCCGCATACCAGGCATCCAAAGCTAAGGGGTAGAATTCATAGACATCATAAGAAATTCCCCAGCCATACTCATAAGGAGGCAAAAAAGAACTGTTATCTTTCCGACCCTTTAAGAGATTCCGATAATCATAAGAACCATCACCTAACAAAAGCCCATATTGCGGTCTTTTCTTCTTAAAGAAACGTTTAATCGCATAGGGCTCTTCAATACCAAAGAGATAAATATCATAAATATCTTCCAATTTAACCGGATGAGTTAAAAAATTAGGCGCCGGGGGATTTTTCCTCCGGTAATTAGCAAACTCGCCCGCCAACCGAAAAAAAGCCGCCGGTGAGATTATAAAGTAATCGCCAACTAAACCGCAAATTAAAGAACTAGCGAGGTCTTGCCTTTCTCTTATCTCCAACACCTTCCGGCACCGAGCCAAGGATGTGATATAAAGAGAAGAAGAATCTCTTAGGGCGAACTCCAGTGTATCCGAAACAAACCGGCAATCAAGCAGAATCGGTGAGAAGGGGCGAGTTACATCCATCACCAGTGGTCTCTCTTCTGTCTTGACCTTAAAACGACCAGGGGAAAGGAAAAGTTCGCAAGGGAGAGGAATCTCTCGTTTCAAAGTATAGGTAAACTCAAAGTAATCGGTAAAGACATCTAAATCCCGGTGATAAGCAGTCAAGACCTCTAATTTTAATTCACACCTTTCCGCGAGGGCGCGATTGGTTTCAATCTCAATCACTCGCCCCTCAGGGGGCCGGGCCGAAGGAATATATACCGAATCTAAGAGATAGCCACCAAGACTAACAAAAACCCAAAAGTCTTGACCTAAAGAATAAACTCGGAGGGAAATCTTTTTAAGGCTCTCCGCCTTCGGGAAGGGAAAGGAGAATACCTTCTCACCTCTCTTCTCCCCGCTTTTTAGGGAGATGACATCCTCAACCCATAAATAACCACCCCGGGCCGGACAGAGATTATCTTTTTCCCAATGCACCCTGGTTAATAATCTCCTATTTTCTGAGGCGGTTGAGGGTAAAGGAACAAAAGGAATCCTTTTACCTGGCGTCTCGGAATAAGTGAGCCAGTAATAGTTCCATAAGGAGAAGATATTTTGATAAAAAGTCTCCTTCTTCCAGTGAGAAAGTGCCCGGCCATAGAAGAGAAGATAATCATCTTCATCAAACCGCCCATCCTGACCGGTATAGACATAGATTGGCACCTCAATCATCGAATCCGGATAAGAGACCGGGGGTAAGAATTCACCAATATTAAAGAGTTTTAAGCCTTGGGGCGAAATTTGGGATAAATTCATCCCGGCTTTTTTTAACTCCTTTCCGGTAACCTTATAAATTCCTGAACTATCAATCTTTAATTTATACCAGACCGGATAGGAAGAAAAGAAATTCTTCTCGCCTTCTTGGATGCGCGTCCGTTCCTGGCTAAGATCTGGCTCGGAAAAACTCACCGCTAATGGTTTATAAGACAAGAGATTTCTTTGCTGGTCATAGGTAAAGGGATAAATTCTTAAACGTCCGACCCGCTTGCCACAAAGAAAAGAAGTATCCGTAATTATATAAAATGATGACCGTGATGGGGAAAAATTTATATCGCTGTCATCTTTCTTAATCTTTTGTTTCTCCGAGATACCTGGATAGTTTTTGGTTACCCTTGGAACCTTAACCACCAATTGCCTCTCCTCACCGAGTTCTTCCACGGAAAAAGGCTTCTCTAATGATATAACAAACTCTTTACTTGGCAAATCAAAAGCCATCTCTTCTTCCAAAAATGAAAAACCGAGACGCAGGAGTTTAGACTTAAACACCGGGTAATCTGAGATATATTGCCAGATTGAATCGGGAATCAAAGAAGATACTTGACGCGAAAGTGTTTTTGAAAGCAAAGCGCCTTCTTCCTTGGTGAATGAGAAGAACAATAGACACGATAAAAAAATTGGCCCTAACATACAAAATATTCTAATCGTAATTAACCAGAAAGTCAACCCTTGACCTTTTAAGAAAAATTGGTAAAATAATTTTAGCCATTAATTGCCGAGAAGCTATGGGTAAACATTTCATCTTTTTAATTTTATTATGTGGTTTATCCTATTCCGGTCCCGGGCAACCTTATTGGATGCAGTATATCCCAGAAAAAGCCTCTATTTCTCATCCCGCTCCTGTGCCCCAATTAACAAATTTTCCACCCCTACCTAACAATTCCCAAGATTTAGATACTCTATTCTATGATGACCGAACCGCATATACCGCTTGGGCCTGGTATCAAAGAAACCAAGGTTGGGGGCTAAAGTTTATCCCACCGGCGGACAATGTAACCCTGGCCGGCGCCCTCCTTCATCTCTGGGATACAAGTTGGCCTGTCCCGGGTGGCAACCGTTATTTAATTCGTGTCTATGATGATGATGGACCAGGCGGCACCCCGGGGAGTCGGCTCTTTGCCTCCGATACCTTAATCGGTCAAAGGGGTGTCTGGAATTATGCACCAATAAATATCCCGGTAACCGGTCCTTTTTATATCTTCTATGTGCAAGCCGATTCCTTTCCCCTTTGCCCTGGGTTCTCAATTGACCGATTTGATAATGCCCCGGCTGGTGTGGAATGGCAATTAGTGGGCGGTGGATTTCAAGAAGATACGCGAGCGGGTGAGTGGCTTTTGCGCGCAGTGATTAACTGGGCGCCCCAGAATGAAAACTTATCCACCACCATTTTTGGTAACCTACCATTAGATACCGCACCCCGTATCTCTCTTACTATCCGGGCATCGTTAAAAAATTTTGGGCTCAATAGTGTCCCACCCGGAGTTAGAGTAAAGATGCGAATTAGTGGTCCTTTGGGTTATCTCTATGAAGACTTGGATGAAACGACCCAAGTGAGTATCCCACGTCGGGCAAGCCGGATTATGACCTTTTCTCCGGCCTGGCGCATCCCCGATACCAGCGGCAGTTATAATATTACGGTCTGGCATGAATATGGCCCAGACCAATTCCGGAAGAATGACACGATTCACCGAAGACTGAGTGTTGCCCACTGGCTAACTTATGCCAACTGGAATAATCCGGTCTATCTCCTTTGGCGCGCTCCGCAACGGGCAACCCGATTCACCCCTAACGACTTCGGACTCTCTTACCCATTCAGTATTCAGAGATTAAAGGCCCAATTTTATTGGGATTCCCGCTACCCCTGGCCGGATAGCACCTTCCGCTTCCGTATCTACGGGAATAATGGTCAGACGATTCTCTATGAATCGGATATAATAAAAGCGGTCAGTTATCCCCGAGTAATTGAGCACGATGTCAGGACACCCCCAGTAATCACCAGTGGTGATTTTTGGGTTGCCCTGCTCCCCCAACATAGCAGTGGTCATCCCTCATCCCTTGCCGACGATACCTCCCGTTCTAAATCTTATTACGGCACACCCGGCAGTTGGAACCTTGAGCGCTATGGTGAATACTTTATTGCCGCGGCCGTGGGCGGGGTTACCGCAATTGAAGAGGCATCTTCTCCCCGACCGGTTCTTAATATTAAAACCTACCCTAATCCGGGAACGGTAATAAAAGTCATCTGGCAGGTGAAAAGCAAGACACCCTGCACGATAAACCTCTACGATGCCACAGGTCGTATGATTAAAAACCTTTATCAGGGTATTGGTGATAAAACAAAAACATCAGGGGTATTTGAAATTACCCGCGGACTGCTTCCTTCTGGTGTTTATATTGTCCAGTTAAAAACACCCCAAGAGACGATAAATAAAAAGGTCGTCCTCCACTATTGCCCTTAAGGCAAGACATTAGAAAGCAAATTAAAATTTAGGGAAACACTTTGAGCCGATTTTTACTCTATATTTAGATATGAGAAAAAGGCTAATTTTATTAAGTATAGTTAAATCAATAACTTACATTTTGGGTTTTAATCCTTTTGGTAATATATGCTTAGGAGGTAAAAATGAGAAGATAAAATAACTTAATTAAAAAGACCTAACCGCTTTTATTTTAACCAATCCACCCAGCATAGGAGGGGATTTTTCTTTTTGAAGGGGGGAGTGCTACAGGGGGTGCTATTCGGGATAGTATTAAATGCCCTATTCTATACCCTATTCTCTTGCCTATTCGGAATTCTATTCGGTATCCTATTCTCTTCCCTATCGGTAATCCTATTTTCTATCCTATTGAAGGTTCTATTCTCTTACCTATTGGGTCTTCTATTCTCCGCCCTATTGGGGGTGCTATTCG
>CAYRLZ010000024.1:0-17227 GCA_964425275.1 uncultured bacterium
TACCGTAATCATATCCGTGGGAGAGGCGGTTTTAAGGATTTCCTGTAATTCCGGAACAATCGTCCCACCAAACAGGGTGGTCGCGATTGTCAAGAAAAGAAAAAGGTTTTTCATATAAGACCTCCTTTTATTAGAATTAAATGGGTTTGGTTAACTAAACCCCTGTTTTTTACTCTCCAAACATTAGACATCTCGTTTTTTAATTATAGCAAAAATCTTTCCAAAGTCAATAACTTTCTCTAATAGATTATAACCAAAATTTCCCAAAAGTCAATACCCCATTGGCAATTTAGGCAAATTCTTTAGGTTGAGCAGACACCGAAAGCAAACACGAAATATTCATTTGACAGGTTGCCAAATATTGGGTAAAATAAATCTATGAAATCTTTCTTGCAAAGAGTTTTAAGCGACATAGATGTTGAATACAGTGATATAAGGATAGAAGAGACAGAGATTTCAACCATCGCCTACCGCGGCCGAGAACTGGATGAGTGCCGGAAGAATTTTGAAAGAGGGGGGATTTTAAGATTATTCAAAAAGGGGAATTGGACTACCGCCAGTTTTAATACGGTTGACGATGGCTTAAAAGAGATTGCCCAAAAGAAGGCAAGGGAATTGGAGTTATTGCCACCAAAAGAAGAGACGCTTTTTCTCTTCCCCCCCTTGGAATGGATGTCTCTGGCCACCCAAGAGAAGGATTGCCGTAAGATTCCACTCACCGAAAAGATTGATTTAGTTCGTAAATATAATGAGATTTTATTGAGTGGTGATTCCATCGTCTCGACCCTTACCAATTATACCGAACGTTATAAGACCACCTATTTTTATTCAACGGAAAATCGGTATATTGAGCAGAGGCAGGTTTACCTACGGATTTTGCTTTCGGCTATTGCCCGAGATGGCTCAAATATCCAAGATTATGCCAAGTCATTTTACTCAAGAGAAGGGATTGAGGCTCTAAAAGGAAAGGAAGAGGAAGCGGAGAAGATTGCAAAGATGGCCCATAACCTCCTGAAGGCCGAAAAAGTAGATGCCGGAATTTATACGGTAATAATTGACCCAAAGTTGGCTGGTATCTTTGCCCACGAAGCCTTTGGTCACCTCTCGGAGGCGGACCTCCTTTATACCAATGAGAGACTGCGGGAACTGATGAAGATTGGCACTACTTATGGGGTAGAGGAATTGAGTATTGTTGATGACCCAACTTTAAGCGGTGAATGGGGAAGTTATCAATTTGATGATGAAGGGACACCAGCCCAAAAGACCTATCTAATAAAAGAGGGTAAGATTGCTTCCCATCTTCATTCCAAGGAGACGGCAAAAAGGATGGGAGAGGAACCAACCGGAAATGCCCGCTCAATTGACTATCGTTTCCCACCAATTTGCCGAATGTCTAATACCTTCATTGAGCCAAGGAATAAGAGCTTAGAAGCGATGTTAGAGGATATTGATAAAGGGCTTTATGTCGCCGGCGCCCGGGGCGGGATGACCGAATTGGAATTTTTCACCTTCTCTTCCCAGTTCGCCTATAAAATAGAAAAAGGGGAAATGACCAATTTGGTGCGGGATGTTGTCATCCAGGGTAATGTCTTTGAGACCCTAAGAAATATTAAAGCGATTGGTAACGATTTTGAAATCGCAAGTGGCGGCTGTGGTAAAGGGGCACAGTATCCCCTACCGACCGGCACCGGCGGTCCCCATATCCAGATAAAAAATTGTCTCATCGGAGGGAAGTGATGGAAGAAAAGATTATCCAGTTGGTTAAAGGAAAGGCAGAAGGTTTTGAGGTGATTAGTGATGAGCGGATAACGACCCAATTGGAATTCCGCGGTGATGAGCCATATTCCTTAGAGACGAAACAAACCCTGGGTCTTGGGTTAAGGGTAATTAAGGATGGCCGGATTGGTTTTGCCGCCACTACTGATTTAAGTAAAATTCCGGAACTGGTTGAGTCGGCACTGGCAATTGCCGAACAGGGAGAACGGGCCCTCTTCTCCTTCCCAAGAGATTTGCCACAAACAAAGTGTAAACTTCTGAACGAAAAGGTGGCATCTTTAACTTCGGAGAAGATATTTTCTTTAGGAAGTGATTTAATCGCTTATGCGAAAGAAAAGTTCCCATTATTTAAGATTGATCTGAATTTGGAGCATACCTATGAGAAACGAAGGATAATCAATTCCACAGGGTTAGATATTACCTATGAAAAACTCAACTATCATTTGGTTTTCACCGGACTAATTGTGAAGGAAGACGGGCTTATCTGGATTTACGACTATAAAAACCTCTCGGATGGTAAACCATTCTCCATTCCGGAATTTGTCCACCACCAGGTCGCAAAGGCCTCAGATGCCTTAAAGGAGGTAAAGTTGACAACCGGAAACTATCCCCTAATCTTTGCCCCTTCCTTTGGACTTAAGGAATTCTTCATCCCGCTTTTGGTCGGGACAAATGGCAAAAACCTCCAGAAGGGAATAACCCCATTACAAAAATTAGTGGGCCAGGAGATTGGTTCCCGTTTACTCTCGGTATATGATGATGGGCTTTTAGATTATGCCGCTGGTTCTTCGCCTTTTGATGGGGAAGGTGTGGCGAAGCAAGAGACACCACTGATTGAAAAAGGCGTCTTCAAGAATTTTCTCTTTGACTTACAAACCGCCGCGGCCTGCGGAAAAAAAAGCACCGGAAACGGCTCCCGCGCCTATAACAGTCAACCCCAACCTTCCTTCAATAACCTTTTGGTCTTACCCCAAAGTGGCACCTTAAATGGGGCGATAGCAGAAATAAAAGAGGGCGTTTTAGTCTATGAGGTGATTGGTGGCGGGCAGTCAAATGTCTTAGCCGGAGATTTTTCTTTAAGTATTGGACTGGGGTTTAAGATTGAAGGCGGAGAGATAATAGGGAGGATAAAGGACTGTATGTTGGCCGGCAATTTTTACGAGATGATAAAGAAAATTTCCCAAATTGGTGAGGAAGGCAAAGACCTGGGAAATTTCCATCTACCATTTATTAAATTTGAGGAGGTGAAGGTTAGTGCGAAATGAACACAGATAAAAAAAGAATAATAACAGCGATGATAAAGACGATTACAGCGTAATAATAAAATGATTACAACGATAATAAAAAAGAGATGTTTTGTGGGAACGGGCTTTTGCCCGCGATATCGTGCCCAGAAGGGCATTCCTATATATATTTTATCGCTGTAATCTCTCTTTTCTTTATATCGCCGTAATCTTTTTAGAGGAGGGATTTATGGGAATTGAGCAGTATAAAGTCCCGGTTGAGAAACTACGGGTGAGTTTTGACCCAGACCTTCTCGGATTTAAGACGACGGATGAGATTCCGCTCTGTGAAGAAATCGTCGGACAAAAGAGGGCAGTTGAGGCCTTAAAAATGGGCTTAGAGATTGAGAGCATCGGCTATAACATCTATGTCACCGGACCGGTCGGAACTGGTCGGACAACAACGGTCAAATGTCTCTTAGAGGAGATAGAAAAAGAGAAGAAAACTCCGGACGATAAGTTGTATGTGAATAATTTTAAGGACCCCGATGCCCCGCGGCTCATCCGTTTACCAGCCGGAAAGGGAAGGGAGTTTAAAAAGGATATGGAGGAGTTTATTGATTATCTCCAGAGGAATATCCCGCTCATCTTTGAGAGTGAATCCTATCAGAAACGGAGGGCGTCTTTGGTCGAAAATTTTAAGGAGTGGAGTTCAAAAAAGACCGTGGAGTTTGAGAAGAAGTTAGAAAGGGAGGGTTTTGCCCTTATGCAACCCGCTCCGTTTATCCGGCCGGAGATTGTCTACAAATTGGGGGAAAACCTAATAAAGGTCAGTGAACTCATTTATGTGGTGGAAGAAGGGAAATTATCAAAAGAGAAATATGAGGAGATAAAGGATAAGCATCAGGATTTGACCCAAGAGTTGAATAATATATTCAAGGAATTGCGGGAAAAGGAAAGAGAGACCAGGGAAAGGTTGTTGGAGATGGATAAAGAAGAGGTTAGGCCTTTGCTTTCTGACCATATAAAGGAGATAAGTGAGAAGTATAAAAATGAGAAGATAGAGCTATATCTAATGGAGGTTGAGCAATCAATTCTTAATAACCTCTCTCTCTTTCGGGAAAAGAAGGAAGAGGGCGGACAACCCTTTCCACCGCCTGACCCTTTCTTAGATTACCGGGTAAATCTTTTGGTGGATAATTCCGAAAGAAAGGGGGCACCGGTAATCTTTGAGACCTCCCCCAGTTATAAGAATCTCTTTGGGATGATTGAGCGGGTATGGGATACCCGGGGGCAGTGGCGAACCGATTTCACTAAGATCAAGGCCGGTTCTCTGGTAAAGGCGGATGGTGGCTATTTGGTCCTCAATGCCTTAGATACCCTAATTGAGCCCGGTGTCTGGAACAATTTGAAGAAGGCGCTGCGCAACCGCAAGGTTGATATTCAAAGTTATGACCTATATTCCCTATTTTACTTCTCGGCCCTCAAACCGGAACCGATTGATATTGATGTGAAGGTAATTATGATTGGTGACCCAATTATCTATTCCCTTTTAGCCACTTATGATGAAGACTTTAAGAAGGTATTTAAGGTCCGGGCCGACTTTGACTGGCAGATGAGTTATGATGCGGAGGAGGTAAAGAGATATGTGAAGGTGCTAAAATCAATTATCAGCAAAGAGAATCTGCTACCTTTTGATAAGACCGGGGTGGCCGAGGTGATAAATTATAGTATTCGTCTGGCGAGCCGGCGCAATAAACTCTCAACCCGCTTTAATATCATCGCCGATATCTTAAAAGAGGCATCTTACTGGGCAAAGAAGGCAAACGAAAAATATGTGAAGGCCGAGTATGTGAAGAAGGCAATTGAACATCGCGCCTTCCGTTGCCGACTGGTTGAGGAAAAGATTCAAGAGATGATTGATGAAGGGACATTGTTGATTGATACCGAAGGAAAGGTTGTCGGTCAAGTAAATGGCCTTTCTCTATATGATACCGGTGAATATTCCTTTGGGCGCCCAATCCGGATAACTGCGCGCACCGCGGTTGGTTCCCAGGGAATAATAAATATTGAAAGGGAGGCTGAGCTCTCCGGTCGGATTCATAGTAAAGGGGTTTTAATCCTTGGTGGTTACCTTCGGCATAAATATGCCCAAAGGCACCCTTTAATTATGAGTGCCTCAATCTGCTTTGAGCAGTCTTATTCCGGAGTAGAAGGAGATTCCGCCTCCTCTTCGGAACTCTACTGTATCCTCTCGGCTTTGTCCGACTTGCCTTTAAGACAGGATATTGCGGTTACCGGTTCCGTCAATCAGAAGGGTGAGATTCAACCAATCGGTGGCGTAAATGAGAAGATTGAGGGCTTCTTTGAAGTTGTTAAGAGAAAGGGATTAAAAGGAAGCGAAGGGGTGATAATTCCGGAAAGGAATGTTGAAGAACTGATGTTAAAGGATGAGGTGATTGAGGCCTGTCAGAAAGGACTCTTTCATATCTATGCGGTGAAGACAATTGATGAGGGGATAGAGATTTTAACCGGTTGTCCGGCCGGTGAAATGGATGAGCAGGGTAATTATCCAGAAGGCACGGTGAACGGAAGGGTGGCGAAAAAGTTAAGAGAATACGCTGAAAGGTGGAAGGAATTCACCGGGGAAGAGAAGAAGATTTAGCCACCAGTTTTTGACCGTTTCTCATAAGCCTACCGTGGCCAATAAAATAAATCGTCCCTCTTTCTTATCGGTCATTAAGATAAAGAACTTTCTCTTTCTCTCCCTCTCCGGGGCGGTCTCACAATTAGGGGATAGACTCACCCATATGCTTTTAATTACCTTGATTGCCCTCAATAAACCAGATAGTGCCTTTGCCTATTCCCAGGCCTCAATTGTCTTTACTCTACCTAACCTAATTTTGGCCCCGGTGGTTGGGGTTTTAGTAGATAGATGGAACAAACAGCGGATAATGATTAAAGCCCATTACATCCAGAGTCTTTTTCTCTTCCTGACACCATTATTTATCCATTTAACCAAAAGTTATCTCCCGGTCTTTTTTCTCTTCTTTTTATTTTTTGGGATAGATTTATTTAATAATACCGCTAAGCCTTCTCTCATTCCAGTGGTCGTAGCCCGACGGAAACTATTATTAGCGAATTCCCTGGATACGACCCTTACCCGTATCGCCACAGCCTTAGGGATGGTGATTGGGGGATTTTTGGTGAAATGGACCGGCTGGCGAATCGGATTCTTCATCAACGGCTTAACCCATTTTATTGCCGGGTCTTTTATCTGGGGTATAAGCCTTAAAAGACCTCCGGATAATAAAAGCCAAGTCCTATCGCAACCGACTTTGCCTAAAGTCCCTCTGCGGCAAGAGCTCATCCTTGGATTTAAGGACTTCTTTACGAAAATTAAAGAACTCATCTATTATCTCCTTCAAGAAAAGATAGTCCTATTTGTTATATCTTCCATCTTTATCATCTCGGCCATCGCCAGTTTCTCTTATGCCATCTTAATCTTCTTAATCCAGCAGGTCTTGAAATTGGGAACGGCTGGGGTAGGAATCTTTGCGGGAATTTTGGCGGTTGGGATGATATTGGGAGGTTTTCTCTTGGGTTTTGTTAAACCGAATATCAATAAGAAATTCCTAATTCTATACACCCTAATATTTCTCGCCTTTTTATTTCTGGTTGGTAGTTTTTTAATCAAGATTTGGTTTATGGTAGTCGTTGGGATAAGCGCCGGCATCGCCTTTTCCGTAATTACCGTTTCTCAGAACACCATTTTACACGAAGAGGTCCCAGAACAGATCCGGGGGCGGATTTTCTCCACCAAGGAATTCTTTAATAACTTAGCCTTTATCTTAACCGTATTCCCGATTGGTATCCTAAATGATTTAACCTCTCATAAGTTTGTCCTTCTTCTATCCGGTATTATCTTGCTTATAATATCACTATTAGGGATTTTCTATTTGAAAAGGTGGCGACTATAATTCAGCTAACTTTAAGAGTTCCGATGACAATTCTAAACCTTTCCTGGCAAACTCATAACGACCGAATACCTCCGGATAGGCTTATTGCTCTTCGGTCACCTTTGAGACGATATTTCTCCTGGGTGGGATGAAGGAAAGATATTTGACTACGACCTCAATGAGACAGAGAATTAGACGCTCAATTAGACTGAGAATTAGACCGAGAATTACTAACTCCATTACTTAAAGAATTACGCTAACAATTAGACAGAGAATTAGCCCTTCGCTTAGGAAAAGAATTAGTTAAAGAATTAGACCGAAAATTAGACTTTTAATTAGACCTTGGATTAGATAAAGGATTAGGTTAAAAATTAGACCCAAAAGGCGACCCAGAGGGCTACCCCCGATAATCTATAAAAAATCAAATAAGCCCTGCAAAGTCAAAGGCTTAAATAAAAACCCCACCCCTCAAAATATTAGCCACACTAATATTAATCTGGTTAATATTATAGAACTTTAGTTTAGGTAATTAACCGGAGGGCAAGAACTATCTTTCATAAAAAATCTTGTAGCCCTGCCAAAATCAAAGGCTTATACCGAAAGACAAGCATTGGAAAACCGGGATAGAATAAGAAGCGAGTGG
Source organism: uncultured bacterium (assembly GCA_964425275.1). GTDB lineage: Bacteria > Hydrothermota > Tepidihabitantia > Tepidihabitantales > JBDRVQ01 > CAYRLZ01. The sequence continues at coordinate 7,602 of CAYRLZ010000024.1, forward strand.
CTGCTTGCTTTTTTATAGGATAATAAAATAGATAAGTTATGAAGAACCGAAATATCCTAAAACCAAAGAATCAATCCGGGAAAATGCCTTTTGGGGCAAAGGAGGGCAATCATAATAGAGATGAAAGCAACGCTTGACTTTACTTTGATTTTATGTTATACTTTTACAAATGAATTCTCATTTTGGTTTATTGGCAGTGGCGGATTTAAAAGAAGTGGGTTGGTTGTTGCGATAAGATTTGCCGTGGTAAAAACGTTATCTTTTAGGAATAACAAATCGAAAGCAAAAAAGACCAAGAATCATTCGGATGAAAATCCTCTTTACTAAACATGCGCTATTTGAAATGGATAGACGGCAGATAAAAGAGGAAGAAGTAAGAAAGATGGCGGAAAAGCCTCAACAGAATCTGCCAGCAAAGAAAGGAAGATTGATTTTGCAAGGTGTATATTTTGATGGCATTCAAAATAGAGAGATGTTATTAAGAATCAAAGGAAACTCCCCAAGGGTTCGTAATAACTACTGTGTATAAAACATCTAAGATAGCTAAGTACTGGAAAAAGGAGAGAGTATGAAGATTATTTATGACCGTGAGACGGACACGCTTTCTCTAATATTTCGAGAAGACAAAGTTGCGGAAAGCGACGAAGTGAAAGATGGGATTATCATTGATTACGACACGGAAGGGCATATCGTATCAATAGAAGTGATGGATGCTTCGGAGCATACCACTGAACCACTGTCAATGGTGTACGAAGTTAAAGAAGTAACGACCTAAAGTTATGCGACTTTATCGGAAATGATACCGACGGCTGTTGGATTCCGGAAATTCAACTTCGATTGGTTTATTGGTAGTGGCGGATTTACAAGAAAAGAGAAGATTGACTTTGGCTAAATTTCATCCTATACTTTCAGAAGTGAAGAGCCTTGATTGGCGGGAGAAGTATAAATGAAGAAGTCGTGGGCGCCATTAAAATATAATCCTTCCCTCCTTCCTAAAAATTTTCTGAAGGATAGGAAAGATGGTTATTGGTATAACATAATGAAAAAAATCCTTGAGGGGAGGTGAGATAATGTCTTGTAATTATAAAAATGAATGTAAAGTAACTGATTGCAAGTATACTGAAACTGACCCGTCTGGTTTATGTGGTTTATATTGCTTCCTTGATGAAATTGATAAAGAACTTAAGAAGTTCCCCCAATGAAGAAGAATTGATTAAAACATTAAGAGGAGCTTACCTGGAAGCATGGAACAGAAATCTTGAATCTCGCGGAAGAGGAAAGGTAACAGGAAGTGCGTTTGAAAAATGGATAAAAAAGCAGATTGGCGAATGGAAAGGTGGTAGAGTTGACTTTAATGGTTTTAAGTTCAACGTAGATATATCTATTCCATCAACTACCAATCCGAAGGTTATCATAGAAGTAAAAATGCATACTGATATACAACACACACTTGCCTTTGGAAGTCTGCTCAATTTTTCTGAAGAAGATATGAAGCTGGGTATAGTTACCTTTAGCAAACCAAGCGATGGGTGCGTGAATATACTTGAGCACTTTAAAGCAAAGGAAAGCAAAAGGTTTTCTTACTTTTCAATCCAGGATGGTTGGTCAGAGACTATACGAAACCTAAAAGAGTTTTGCAACCAACATAGTTAAGGTCTAAATTGAGGCATAGGTGATAAAGGACCGATAAAGGGGCCGGTTCTATTTAATTGGCAAAGGCAATTGGTAATGGTATGCCGAGGAGAGCAAGGGGAGTTCTTTGAGGACGAGGCGGATTTTAGAAAATATCTGGACGAAGGGGGCGTTTTATCCGAAATAATGAAGGGGATTAACCTGGCCTATGCCCAGCATTATAAACGAAAATACAATCATATAAAGATGGTAGAAGACCCGAAGGATTATACGTGGAGCAGCTATGGGGTGTATGCTTAGGGAAAGAGAAATGCCCTTTAATATTACTGAAAAGATAAAATGGATTGGACAGCAAATGGGGTGGAGGGAAAATACTAATCCATAAAAAATCCAATAAGCTCTGCAAAATCAAAGGCTTAAATGAACCACCCGTCCCTCAAAATATTAGCCACACTAATATTAAAGTTATGAGGCAACGGCTATTTGACAGGGCGAATGTTTAGGGGTAGAATTATCCTATGAGGTTAAAAGTTATTGGTGAGATTCTTGGAAGATACCGCCGGGAAGCTGGCTTAACCCAGGTGGAAGTGGCAGAAAGATGTGGGAAGAGCCAAGGGATTATTTCGCAATTAGAAAGCGGGGGACTGAAAGACCCTTCCCTTTCCCTTGTCTTTAATTATTTGAGGGCGGTTGGTGTTCCCTATACTAAATTTTTCGGTGAACTGGAGGCAAGGGAATTTCAGGAATTGATTAAGCCGCAGATGGAAAAAGAGATGCCAAAAGAGACAAAGAAGAAGGTCTTAAAATATGCGGTGGGGATAAGATACTTTGTGCCCGGGGTGATAAGTTTTCCCGAGTATCTGAGAGAGCGGATTAAAAGGGAGATTAGCCAGATGAAAGAAGAAAAAAGCCTCTCTGACTGCCTTGCCTTTGCCGAGGAATATTTTCAGGGATTAGAAAAAACAAGAGAGAATAGAAGTAATGTAGATAAGTTGAAGGAGATTCAAAATAAATATAAGGAAAAGGGGCTAAAATTACCGCTGATGATAAAGGTGATGCAGATTACCGGTGATGCCTTTAGAAGGGAGGTTAAGAGATTGGCGGCACAAAAACCTCCCCAAGAAACGAGGCAGAAGGAGATGGTGGAGAGGTATGCGAGAGGTGAGGAGATAAAGGATAGGGTTATCAAGCGGGTTAAGGAATTTTTATTTCAGAAGAAGGGGATGAGTTATGTCTGGTTTAATGCCTATTTGAGGGCAGCAAAGGAGTTTTTCGGGAGGTGGCGGAGAAAAAAAGGGAATTTATCCGAGGAGAGAATAAAGGAATGGGAGGAGAAGAAAATAAGGGAGGGTTGTGACCAAGAGATTTTAGAAGAGATAACGAAGATAGTATCTGAGGAATTGGGAAAGGTTTAGTTGACAAAACCTTAATTTGAGCCAAAAGATAAGGAAATCGCTATTTCCGATGAGAAAAGGTCGTGCCGTTTTTTGGGCATATTATTTATTTTTCCTATTTCCCCAAGCATCTTTTTAACCAAGGTTTGATTTCTGGTAGTCTTTCCTTTACAACCCGCCAAACAATTTCCTCATCAACTCCAAAATAGAAATGGATAATTTTATCTCTCATTTTAGCCATCTGATTCCACGGGATATCGTTATATTTTCCTTTTATTGTTAATGGTAAATTCTTTACCGCCTTGCCTATTACTTCAATCTCTCTTACCACAGCGCTTTTTGTCTTTTCATCCTTCCTAAATTCCTCAAAACTCATCTTGTCAATAAAATCTTCAATCTTATTTATGCAGTTCAAAATCTCCTTAATAAATAATTTTTAATCCCGCTTCATACCTCTATCGCCTCCTTCAAGATTTTGTCGCTCAGTTCTTTGCGCAATGCCTGTTTTCTTACCAAATCAATTTTAACATCAAGGAGTTTTTCCAGATATTCTTCAATTTCGATAAATTTGAATAGGTCTGGGAACTTCTCAAAATCAATAAGTATATCTATATCGCATCTCTTTTTCTGCCAGTTCCTTTTTACAAGCAAGTAATATCTCCTTTATTTCTTTAAGGATTTTCCTATGATTTCGTTTTTGGGCCGGACTGATTTTTGAAACCGGTTCTTAATCGTCAGTAAGTGTAAATGAAAATTAGCCGGTCAATTTTTCTGTTCTTGACGGGAGTGGAAAATTGGATATATTTAGGGATGGATAAGATAGAAGCCGAAAGGCTACCAGAGGAAAAGGAGGTCTTTCTCTTAGATGGTCATTCAATTATCTATCGTTCTTATTATGCCTTCATTAGAAATCCCTTAAAGACCTCAAAGGGATTAAACACCTCGGCGGTATTCGGATTCGTCAATACCTTAAAGCGGTTATTTAATAGATTTAAGCCCCAATTCATCGCCGGAATTTTTGATGCCGGGGGCCAGACAATTCGGCATAAGGTATTTGAGGAATATAAGGCGCAGAGACCAGAAAGCCCAAAGGATTTGGAATGGCAGACACCAATAATTAAAAGTCTATGTTCGGCCTACGGGATGAAGGTCTTAGAGATGGCTGGTTATGAGGCGGATGATTTAATCGCCAGCCTGGCCAAAAGATTGGCGGAAAAGGATTTTAAGGTCTATATCGTCTCCTCGGATAAAGACCTCTTGCAATTGGTGCAGGACAAGATATTTATGTATGACCCTTATAAAGATTTGATTTATGATGTGGAAAAGGTTAAAGAAAGATACGGCGTTGCGCCGGAGAAGGTTCCGGATATCCTCGCCTTAGCCGGGGATGCGATTGATAATGTGCCCGGGGTGAAGGGAATTGGGGAAAAGCGAGCCCAGGAGATAGTCCGGAAATATGGCTCCTTAGAAGCGGCGATGGCTCAGGACGAGAGATTGGCTGGGCATAGAGATGAAATCCTTTTATCCCGGAGCCTCGTGGAATTGAAGACCGATTTATTGCCGGAGGTTGACGAAGAGGAATTGAGATTAAAAGAAATGGATAGAGAGAAGATTAAGGCACTTTTTACGGAATTGGAATTCTTTAATCTGCTTAAAGATTTTGGGGAAGGGGAATCACTACCCGAAGGAGAGATTGTTCTGGTAGAAGGATTGCCCGAACGGATTAAGACCGCGGCCTTTTTTATTGCGGAGGATTTTATCTATCTCGCAACTGATGGTCAAAAGGTCTTTAAGGTTAACAAAGATAAGGGAGGAGGGTTATTAAGCGATGAAAAGATACTAAAGGTCTTCTATGACTTAAAGGGGCTACTACATAGAGGAGAGATAATTAAACCACCGGTCTTTGATATTAAGATTGGCTATTATCTTTTAGAGCCGAATCGGAAACGTTATGAGATTCAGGACCTAATCCTCATCCGAAGGAAGCGGCTGGTTGAGCATTTAAGGCCGGAAGCGATGGCGGTTAATCTCTTTGGTCTTTATCAGGATTTAGCGCCGGAGATTTCCGCCCGCCGGCTTGATGAACTGTTTTATTCAATTGAGATGCCTTTAATCTTTTGTCTCTATAAGATGGAGAGGCGGGGGATTAAGATTGATGGGAGATATTTTAAGACCTTGACCGAGACGGCGGATAGCGAGTTAGCGGAACTGGAGAAGGAGATTTATCAAGATGCCGGGATTAAATTTAATATTAACTCACCCTCCCAACTTTCTTATATCCTGTTCCAAAAATTAAATCTGCCACCGAAGAAGAGAGGGAAGAAGGATTTCTCAACTGATTATTCTACCCTTCTTGGGCTCTTAGGCAAGCATCCGATAATTGAGAAGTTGTTAAAATATCGGGAGTTGAGTAAGATAAAGAATACCTATTTAGACCCGCTCCCGACCCTGGTTGACGAAAAGACGCAAAGAATCCATAGTTCATTCAATCAATGCGGAACAGCAACCGGAAGGCTTTCTTCTTCGGAGCCCAATCTGCAAAATATTCCGATAAGGGGGGAGTGGGGGAAGAAGATAAGAAAGGGGTTTATTGCCGAAGATGGTTTTTTATTTATCTCAGCTGACTATTCCCAGATTGAACTGCGGATTCTGGCCCATCTGGCCCAGGAGGAAAATTTGATTGCCGCATTTGCGAAAGGGAGAGATATTCACACCGAGACCGCCAAGGCAATCTTTAAGACCGAGGTGGTTGATGAGCATTTAAGACGCCTGGCCAAGGCGGTCAATTATGGGATAATCTACGGGATGAGTGAGTTTGGTTTAGCCGAAGGGCTGCGCATCAGTCGGGAAGAGGCGAAGAATTTTATGGATGAATATTTTGCCCTCTACCCAAAGGTTCGGGAGTGGCGGGAGAAGATAATTAGCGAAACGAAAGAGCGGGGATATAGCCAAACGCTCTTCGGTCGGATAAGACCGATTTCTGAGATACTCTCCGGTAACCGGATGGAACAGGAATTGGGGCAGAGGTTGGCAATCAATTCAACGGTGCAGGGTTCAGCCGCCGATATAATAAAAAAGGCGATGATTGAAATTGACCAGGAATTAGAAGAGAGAAATTTTAAGGGTGGGCTTTTGGTTCAGGTTCACGATGAACTTTTATTTGAGATTGAAAAAGAGAGGGTAGAGGAGGCGAAATCAATAATCAAAGAGAAGATGGAAAAGGTGGTGAATCTTACCTGTCCCTTAGAGGTTAATATTGGGATTGGGGAAAATTGGGCCTGCCACCAATGAAAATTATTAGGAGGGAAATATGAAACCAAAATTTATTTTAGGATTGGTTTTTATCTCCACTTTGGTTTATTCCTTTAAGGAGAATTATAACCTTGTTCGGGTCTATCTTCCGAACCGAGAAGAAATTTACCAACTCGCTGACCTGAATCTTGATTTTGCCCGTGAGCACTTTACTAACCTGGTGGATGTGATAATCAATGATGAAGTCTTGAAGATTATCCGTAGCCGGGGGTTTCGGGCCGAAGTGATAAAACGCGGTGAAGAGTTTTTAGCAATCCCGCCCGAATATCATACCTATGAGGAGACCTTCCATACCTTTGATTCACTCCAATCACTATATCCGGCGATTCTCCATATTGAGACAATTGGTTATACCCAGTGGCGGCGCCTGCCTATCTACGGTATCCGGATTTCCGATAATCCCCTAATTGAGGAGGATGAGCCAGCAATAATGTTTACTGGTGTGACCCATGCCCGAGAGCCATTGGGCAATGAAATAATCATCTATTTAGCCAAGTATCTATGCAGTAATTATGCCCATTCGGCACAGGTCAGACGTTGGGTTGATTCGCTTGATATCTGGCTGATTCCGATTGTGAACCCGGATGGGTTTAAGTTTATGTGGGATTCGGCACAGAGTTATCCTTACTGGCGGAAGAACCAGCGGGATAACAATAATAACGGACGGTTTGACCGTAATTATGATGGGGTTGACTTGAATCGCAATTTTGACTGGCGCTGGACTTATGGCGGTAGTACCAATCCGCCAGACCAAACCTATCGCGGACCATTTCCCAATTCGGAGAGTGAAGTCCAGGCCTTGTGTAATTTGGCACGGCGACAGAAGCCGCTCTTCGGTATCTCCTATCATTCCTACGGTGCGGTTGTGATTTATCCCTGGCGATTTCAGGGGCAGGCGACACCCGACGAAGATATCCTGTCCGCGATGGCCCAGCGGATGGCGCAATTAATCGGTTATACCTATACCCCCAGTTCTGGCTCCAATCAGAGTTTGGACTGGCTCTATGCCAGAATCGGTCAGTATGATTTTTTGGTTGAGACAGCAAGAAACGAGTTCATTCCCCGAGCCGAATCGATACCGGTAATATGCCAGCAGAATTTTAATGGTGATACCTTCCTTTTGAACCGGGCATTCTATGCTGGCATCTGGGGTCATGTGAAGGATGCGGTAATCGATAGTCCACTGGTGGCTGAGGTTCAGGTTCTGGGCCGAGTTGATACCGCCCTTTCTCCCCGAACCACAGACTCGCTCTTTGGCCGGTTCCATCGGGTATTAAATCCCGGGAGTTATGATTTGCGTTTCATTGCCCCGGGTTATGAGACAGTAACCGTGAGAAATGTTGGGGTGGTGCCGGAGTCATTAACCCGACTGGAGATAAGGATGGAGCGGATGACTGGTATTGCCCAGGCGCCTGGTTCCCAGAATCCCGGTTTCGGTTTGCAGGTTGCGCCCAATCCCTTTCAGAAGACAATAACCATCAATTATCACTTGAAACATCCGGCTCATACCGACGCTTTTTGTAGGAAAAAGCCGATACTCAAAATCTTTAATTGCGCAGGTCAACTGGTGCGAACCTTAATTGCCGAGAAGCAAATGGGAAATAATTATTCATACACCTGGGATGGCAGAGACGATACAGGTAGCCGGGTGGCGAAAGGAATCTATTACCTCCGATTAGAAGTGCCAGGAAACCGGCCGGTTACTGCAAGGGTTTTGTATATTGATTAGGCATTTTTAAGTAGATTATTTTTGAGGAGAGGCCTGCCCTTGAATTTTGCGGTTACAGACAGATAGAATATGCGATTAGAAAAGGTTTTGGACTTGGCGGCTGGGAAAATTTTAGTATAATATCCTATGAGCCGAATTATTAAAGAGATTGAAATTGAAGGGCAACCAGCTTTTGCTCTCTTTGACACAGGCGCAATAAATACCTATGTGGAAAGAGGTCTGGTTCAAATTGTGCCAGTTCGTACCGTGCCTAAACCTTATACCGTTACTTTAGGGGGCAAAAGGATAGAGGTGAAAGAGGTTTGCACAATATTGGGCAAGATTGAAGGTCTTGATTTTGATACCGAGGCAATTCCAGTGGTGGAGATAGGGAAAATAGACGGTAAAGAAGTCACGGTCATTATCGGCGCTCTAACGATGGAGAAATGGGAGATAAAATTAGACCCGAAAAATGGGGAATTAGATTTAACTGGACTGCGGCGTCGGGAATTTACTGAGTATTGAGATGAGCAAAAATGCAATTTTTTAACCCTTGACCTTGCGGAATTTTCAATTATAATTAGGAATATATGAAATGAAGAATAGGGGTTGTAGATTATGGGTCTTATTATAAAGAAGATTGAAATCTCGGGCGATAAAGGGAGAGAGACAGTATCGGCGCTTTTTGATACCGGTTCTTCCGCTTCTCTAATAAGGAAGGATATTGTAAATAGGGTGAGCACAGCCCTGAAATTACCAAAGTCCATAGAATTTGAACTTGGCGACGGGAGGAAGATGGAGACCTCCGAGGTTTGCGTATTAATAATCGGGATAAATGGTCGGGAGATAATTGATAATGTTCTTATTTCGGAAAGACTATCAGAAGAGATGATTATCGGGGCAAAGACAATGCAGGAGTGGAAGATAAGACTTGACCCAGAAACGGAAGAGATAACCGTTGGCAAAGACATAAAGAAGATGAAATTAGTTAAAGGTTTATCCTCACTAAAATGACCGGCAAATTGACAAAATGAAAAAAAGAACGAACCGTTTGCACAAAGACTTGACAATCCTGAAATTTTCTTGCATAATTCGTTTATGGTTGGTTTTATGCTAGAGGAAAGCGATGATAGAGAATAATTCTATCGCCGGAATTGGGATGAATCACCGTAATCAATCTATGGCACAGGTTTTGCACAGACAGACAGAATAATCCACTAAACAACTTAAAATATTACAAAACAAAACTTTCCTCTCCCTTGATGGGAGGGGATAAAGGTGAGGGTGTTTCTTTATCCTTAGCGTCAGACGTTCGGCGTAATGCGTTGAGCGTCTTTCAAAAAGGGGGTGATTATCTTCAAAAAGGCTTAACTTTAACCCCTGCCGGAGAAACCTCGGCAGATTCTCTTCCCAAAAAGGTTCAGAAAAGGGGATATAAAAAACAACGAGGCATATTTTGGCGGCACCGAGCCAAAGACGAGAAAAAGATGCCCTTTTGGGGTACAAAGATATTATCAAAATAGGGAACAAAATATGGTTAAAAACTTTATTTTTTCAAATAAAAAGGGAGACTTTATTAA
>CAYRLZ010000025.1:0-10716 GCA_964425275.1 uncultured bacterium
AGCGGTGCATTGAGACGGTAATATTACAGTTGCCGGTATGGTTTGGGCGGGAAAAGGTAAAGACCTTAGAGGAGGCGAATCAGGTATTAAAGGAGTATATTAAATACTACAACACGGTTCAGGTTCATCGGGAGATTAAGACAAGACCTTACGAGAAGAATTTAGAATTAAAAGACGAAAGTCGGTCAAGTCGGGTAGAAGATGAGGTAGACCTGGGAAAAACTCTTATCGGGAGGAAAGGAAAGCAGAAAAAGACAATACGAAAAGACTTGGAGGGGAGGAATATCAATTAGAGAAAAAACCCTTTATTTAAACTTATACGGGCAAGAAGGCGGAGAAAAGAAAACTACCCAATCGGGCAATAACTAACTACATTAAAGGCAAATTAGTGAGGTATAAAAAAATGTTAACGGCAAGAAAAGAGGCGGTAAAATCGGGAGTAAAGGTTCATGGGAAAGTTGCGCTAGCGAAGCGGTGCCGTAGGCACAATTTATAGTTGTCTTAAAAGTTGCGATATCAAGTTGGAGCGACAAAAAAATTTTTTACTGGGGTTTCTCCAAAATTTTAAAAAACTACCTCTGTTCTTTTCACAAAATCAATTGCTTGTAAAAGTTGTAAAATCTGTCGGCTCTCACTCTAAATATCCCAATTAACTAATAACCTTTTTATCTCACCACTGGAATTTTTTCGCCAGGGCTCCTTGGTATCTCCTCCTAATGAATCTTGAGGAAACCCCAGGAATCTTTTAAATCTTTTAGACGGAGCATAAAAAAGACAGGGCATTAAGCCCTGCCTTTTTTAGTGCCAGAATTGGCCGGCACCTCTTAGCACCTGAGAGACCCCTTTTGTTATAAGAGCAACTTCTGTGCCAAGATTAATGAATATAAGTTATTAAAACCCAATAGGTTATTTTTTATGAAGGTTTGGCTGTTTACTAAATTGAAGTATTTTTCAACATTCAGGCGAAAATTACAGCAAAGATTTTATTGACTTAATTAAATCCTCTAATATCCTATCCCGATTGCTGAGAGTGATTTCTATTACTTTTGTCTCCGGGGTTTTGGTAAGATGAGAGATAAACGGGATAGGCGAAATTGGGATTGTGGCGATAATTGTCTTATCACTGGCAAAGAGGTCTCTTATTTCGGACCGAAACCTTTCAGAGAATAGTTCCATCTTACCGATTTCATCAATGATAATGAGACCCGACCTTCTTTTTGCCCTTTCTAACTCCGGGAGGGCAACTCTCTCAAACCGCTCTTTGTCAAATTTATATCGGGAAACGCGATAAGGGGTCGGGAAATCAATGTGAGCCATTATATCCTCTTTTCCTTCAAAAGTTGAGATTTTGAAACCAACCCTTATTCCTTTTTCTCTTATCTCCTCGGTATAAAAACCGTATATCTTCTCCTGGGGAAGAAAAAAATTTATCCGGTGGGCTAAGTTTTTTATTAGGGTGGTCTTCCCACTGCCCGGCTTTCCCCGAATGAGAAACTTCGCCATCCGCACGCAAAGCAAAACGCAATTCAAGAATTATAATTGAAGTGACGAAAATTACAATATCTATCCTGCCTTTCATCACTCACGAGGTCCATAAGAGAATGTTGACATCTTAAAAGAAGAGGGTATTATTAGGGATGGTCTTTGTTTATGAGGATGTGTTCTATAAAAATCTATTCCCCCTAACTCATCTCCACCCAGTCTTTGAACTCCGCTGTGGTATCTTTTCGCCACTTGAACGGATTCGGAGGTTATATAAAAGGTCCGAGGTTGTTCTTCTGGTAAGAAGAGAATTGGAAGAGATAACGAAGGAGAAATATCCTAACCTTGCGGTTAACCCAGTTCTATTAAAGAAAGGCTTGTTTATCTCCGGCCGGGCAATCCTTTTCCAACCCATCCCGGAGGAAGGCGAGGAAGAGATTTTTACCGCGCAGGGTGATTTGGTTGGTTTTCGGACAAACCTATCCAATTTAAGGCTCTTCCCCCTTAAACCCCAAACTGTCGCAAAGCAAAGGCTTCCCACGACTGAGGTAAAGGCATTCTCCTTCAAAAATCTCTGGGACTTAATTACTTTGAATGAAAAGACCCTTCCCCTTGACTTCCCCGAAGGAAGGATTAAAGGTTTCTTAGATAAAAGGGCTTATGTCTTTGGTCCTCTCTCCCGACTTTATATTGAAAAGAAGGCAAAAGTTTTTCCAGGGAATTGCCTGAATCTTGAAACCGGTAATATTTATATTGATGCGGAGGCTAAAATTATGCCTTTCTCTTATATTGAAGGTCCTGCCTATATTGGGAAAAGGACACTTCTCTTTGGGGCAAAGATTAGACCGTTCAGTAATATTGGTGAAGAATGCCGAATCGGGGGCGAGATTGAAAGTTCTATTTTCTTAGGATTTTCTAATAAGTATCACGAAGGTTTTATCGGACACTCCTATATCGGTGAGTGGGTCAATTTAGGTGCCGGGACAAATAACTCTGACTTAAAAAATAATTATTCTCCGGTAAAGGTTAAAATTGGCAAGAGACAAAGCAAGACCAGTCTTATAAAGTTGGGGTGTTTTATCGGCGACCACGCAAAGACCGCAATCTCAACCCTCATCCCGACCGGCGCGGTGATTGGAGTTTTTGCCAATGTCGTCCAAAAAGGCTTCTCTCCTAATTATATCCCAAACTTCTACTTCCGGAAGGGAAGACTTTGGAAACTAAAAGAGGTAATAAATACCGCAAAGACGGTTATGAAGAGGAGAGGGGTAGAGATGAGTGAAAACTATGAGAGGTTAATAAAAAAGATATACTATAGATGCATACGATAAAGATAACCGGTAAAGGTGGACAAGGAGTAGTGTTCGCTGGTGAGATTTTAGCCTCCGCCGCGGTTATTGAAGGGAAAGAAGCCACAGCATTTGCCGCCTATGGTTCCCAGGCCCGAGGCGGGGAGGTAAGTTCCTATGTCGTAATCGCGGAAAGCGAAATCCCCTCTCCCTTTGTCTTTGCGCCCAAATTTCTCATCTGCCTTTCAGAAGAAAGTTATTTGTGTAATACTTGCCTAATCTCAGAGGAGACGATTGTTATCTATGACTCAAGTTTGATAAAAGAAGTAAAGTGGGAAAAGAATCATTTTGGAATTCCGGCGACCGAATGCGTCCAAGAAGTCTCTTTTAATCCGCCCGGGGCTAATATGGTCCTCCTTGGGACATTTTCCGCGATAACTTCAATTATCTTGCTTGATAGTCTCAGGAATGCCTTAAAGGACAGGTTAAAAGGCAGGATTTTGGAGACAAATCTTTTAGCCTTAAAAGAAGGCTACAATTTAGTTAAAAGTAAACTAAGGAGGAGATATGATAAAAACCAATAAAGATAGACTGCCCATAATCTCCGTTCTCGGAGAGATATCTCCACCCCGGCGCCGGCTCCCTTGGACAATTACCCACAAGGGAGAGCCTCGGGTCTTTCCCGGAACCGGAGGTATTGTCTATAATATAAAAGTTGGCGATAGAGTCTTCGGTTGGGTTGGTGACCACTTAGAACCCGGAGTTTCAATTAAAGCAAAGGATGAGGAGGAAAATCGCGCCTTAAATACCTATGCCTGTATCGGAAACTCCGCTAAGGTAGTGAGCGGACAAGCGAGCGGGGAAAAGGGATATGTTACCGGTAAACACGGGGGAATAGAACACGTCCTTGTCTGGTTTCATTATGAGACCTTGGAAAAATTAGCCATTGGTGATAAGATACAGATAAAGGCAATCGGTCAGGGATTGGAGATTGCAGACTTCCCGGAGGCGAAATTCTATAATATCGACCCAGAACTCCTCTTACTTTTGGGTGTTCAGATTAAGAAAGGTCTCCTCTATTTTCCGGTTACTCACATTATCCCCCCAGAAGTTATGGGCTCGGGTTTAGGTGGGATAAGTTCGGCGAGCGGGGATTATGATATTACAACTCAGGACGCAACAACTCTCCGGCGCTGGAAATTAGACTCTCTTCGCTTCGGCGATATCGTCTGCCTTTTGGATTGCGATAATACCTATGGCCGCTGTATGAAAAAAGGGGCAGTCTCAATCGGGGTCGTGGTCCATGGCAACTGTGTCGTGGCTGGTCACGGACCAGGGGTAACGACAATTGCTACATCACCGACCGGCCGGATAAAGCCGGTTATAAATAATAAGGCAAACATCGCCAATTATTTAGGGTTAAATACGGAAAAGTGAGAAAAGGGCAGAAATTTAAGGATAAGAGGCTCCCTTGGGATAAATACTTTATGAAAATTGCGAAAATGGTAAGCGAACGTTCGACCTGTCTTAGACGAAAGGTCGGGGCGATTCTGGTGAAAGATAAAAGGATCTTAGCCACTGGCTATAACGGACCACCAAGCGGTATTGCCCACTGTGAAGAAGTGGGTTGTCTACGAGAGATATTGAAATTAAAATCGGGCGAGCGGATTGAACTGTGTCGTGGTCTCCACGCCGAGCAAAACGCCCTTCTGCAAGCCGCCACTTCTGGTATTGATGTCTCAAATTCTACCCTCTATGCTACCCACCAGCCTTGTATCACCTGCACCAAGATGTTAATTCAGGGTAGAATAAAAAGGATTTGTGTCGCTTCCCCTTACCCGGATAAACTCGCCGGGCAAATGCTTAAGGAGGCAGGGATTAAATTTGAGGTCATCTCTTGTGAAGAATGAAAAATAAAGAGATTGCGGAAATCTTTGCCCGCATCGCCGACGCCTTAGAATATAAGAACGCACTGTCCTTTAAGGTCATCGCCTACCGGAAGGCGAGTCGGGTATTGAATGATTTAACCGAAGATATTGAGAAGTTAGCTTTGGAAGGAAGATTAGAAGAAATCCCAGGAATCGGCAAAGGAATTGCCCAAAAGATTAGGGAATACTTAGAGAAAGGAACGATGGCGAAATACGAGGAGGCGATTAAAGGAATCCCGGAAGGACTCTTGGAGTTATTGAATATCCAAAATTTAGGTCCTAAGACATTAGCCCTGGCGAATCGGGAATTGGGTGTCCAGAACCTTTCTGACTTAAAGAAGGTAATTGCTGATGGCCGATTAGCCAAACTATTTCGGATGGGTGAAAAGAAAGTGGAGAATATTAAAAAGGGGATAGAATTATATGAGGGGGGAAGAAAGCGAATCCCAATCAATGAGGCATTTACCTTAGCTTGTGAGATTGTGGAATACTTAAAGAAAAATCCTAAGATAAAGGAAGTCTGCCCTTCGGGCTCCCTGCGCCGGATGAAGGAGACAATTGGCGATATTGATATTCTCTGCACAGGTAAGCCGGGAGGCGCGATTATTGAATACTTCACAAAATATCCCAAGGCAACGAGGGTCGGGGCCTGTGGTGAGACCAAGGGGACAATCTTCGTTGGCAATCGCCAGGTTGATATTCGGGTCGTCCCGGAGAAATCATTCGGTGCCGCCCTCCAGTACTTCACCGGTTCTAAGGCACACAATATAAAACTGAGGCTTTTGGCTCAAAAGAAGGGGTTGAAGATTTCCGAATACGGGGTATTCAAAGGGAAAAGATATATTGCCGGAAGAACCGAAGAAGAGGTCTACAAAACTCTGGGGCTTGCTTGGATACCACCGGAATTAAGAGAAGAGCGGGGTGAGATTGAAGCTGCCCTAAAAGATAGCCTGCCGAAACTAATAGATTACAACTCCTTACGCGGTGATTTGCAGGTTCATACTACCTATTCGGATGGCAACGCTACCTTAGAGGAAGTCGTTTCTTTCTCACTCTATTCTTTAGGTTATGAGTATATCGGTATAACCGACCATTCTCAATCAGTAAGATATGCTCACGGTTTAACCGAGGCGCGCCTCGCTAAACAGATAGCAGAGATTAAAAGATTGAGCGAGAAATATCCGGGGATTAAAATCCTGACCGGGATTGAGGTTGACATACTCCCACAAGGGAATTTAGATTTTCCGGATCGGGTCCTTAAAGAGTTAGATGTCGTCGTCGCCGCGATTCATCAGGGGTTTAAAAAGAATGTAACCGAAAGGATATGCGCCGCCATCCAAAACCCCTATGTCCATATTATCGCCCATCCAATGGGTCGGCTAATCTCAAAAAGGGAGGGATACGAGGTTGACTTAGAAAAGGTGATGGAGTATGCCCGTCGGTATAATAAGATATTAGAACTGAACGCCTATCCGGACCGGCTTGATTTAGACGAACTCCATCTAAAAAAGGCAAAGGAGATGGGGATAAAAATCTGTATCAATACCGATGCCCACGGTCTTATGGATATGCACTGGATGCGCTTTGGAATTGGGATTGCCCGAAGGGGCTGGTTAGAAGAAAAAGATGTGATAAATACTCTTCCGGCGAAGGATTTAATTGAATTCCTTCGCTTTTTAAGGACTTGACCGCAAAATTGGGAGATGATTTCCTATAAAGACTCCGGGGTAGACATTGACCGATTGTCTCTGATAAAAAAAGGGATAAAGAAAAGGGTTGAGAAGACATTTTCTTCATCCGTCCTTTCGCCAATTGGACTCTTTGGCGCGCTTTTTGAGTTAAAAGGTTATAAAAACCCAATCCTCGTCGGTAGCGTAGACGGCGTAGGGACGAAACTCTTAATCGCCCAAAGAATGAAGAGGCATAATACAGTTGGCGAGTGTCTGGTTAACCATTGTGTCAACGATATCTTAACCTTAGGGGCAAAGCCACTCTTCTTTTTAGACTATATTGCCTTTAACCAAGTTTGTGATTGGGTAATTGAGCAGGTAATTGAAGGACTGGTCCGAGGATGCAAGAGGAATGGTCTTGCCCTTGTCGGCGGTGAGATTGCCCAGTTGCCCGGGATTTACCCGAAGGGGGTTTACGATTTGGCGGGGGCGATTATTGGGGTGGTTGAAAAGAATCGGATAATTGACACTTCAAAGATAAAAGAAGGGGATATACTCTTAGGCTTACCTTCCACTGGTCTGCATACTAATGGCTACACACTGGCCCGCAAGGTTCTGTTTGAGAAATGTGGTCTTAGGGTAGAAGATAAGATTGGTGGCCTAAAACTGAGCCTGGGGGATGAGTTACTCCGGGTTCATAAATCTTATCTAAGAGAGGTTTATCCCCTCCTCCCCCTCCTTAAGGGCATCGCCCATATTACCGGGGGTGGCCTTGTGGAGAATATAAAGAGGATTTTACCAAAAGGTCTCTCGGTGGTGATTCGTAAGTCGGCCTGGCGCGTGCCGGAGATTTTTCGGTTGATTCAAAAGAACGGCGCGATTAGTGATGATGAGATGTATCGGGTATTCAATATGGGGATTGGGATGGTTCTATTTTTGAGTCGGAAAAACCAAGTGCCTTTGAGAAAGAAGATAAGAAAGGCAAAGGTCATTGGCGAGGTTGTTTTGGGAAAGGGGGAGGTGAAGATTATTTAGAGCACTCTCTTAAGGAATTTTATCACCTCTCTTTTAAGTTCACCCGCCACCAATTCCCTTAAAGAATATTCTACCGGAATGATTGGGAGGGAGGATTTTATTAAGCGCCGTAAATCAATCGGTGTTGCGGAGATAACAAAGTCAGCACCGGAGCGATTTATTGTCTTCTCTAATTCCTTAACCTGCCACTTTTTATACCCAAGTGCCGGAACTACTTCTCTAAGGTGAGGAAACCTTTCATAGGCCATCTTAATACTGCCAAAAGCAAATTTCCTTGGGTCTAAAATCAAAAGCCCCTTCTTTTTAGCCACAATAAAACCAGCACCATAACCCAACTCACCATGGGTGACGGATGGTCCATCTTCTACCACCACCACCTTCTTTTTCCCTTTTGGGAGTTCTCCTAAAATCCTTTTCTCCAGTCGGGCGTAGCAAACCTTTGCCCGAGGATTATATCTCTTGATATTCCCTTCAATTGTTTTCAAATTCTCCTTCTTTGCCTCATCCACCTTATTAATAATTATCACATCCGCCGAAAGCAAGAGCGTCATACCCGGATGGTATCGGACCTCATGACCCGGTCTTAAAGCATCAACCAAGACAATAAGAAAGTCCGGCTTAAAGAAGGGGAAGTCATTATTCCCGCCATCCCAAATAATTAAGTCATATTTACTTGCCTCTTCTAAGACCCTCTGGTAGTCAACACCGGCTAAAACCGGATTCCCTTGTTTCAGATGGGGCTCGTATTCTTCTCTCTCCTCAATGGTCAATGGGTATTTATCTAAGTCTTCAACCCTTTTAAACACCTGAACCGGGGAGGAGAAGTTACCGTAAACCATCGGGTGGCGGACAATGCAAAAGTTAATCCCCAACTCTTTTAGAATTAAGGAGACCTTCCTTGTCGTCGGGCTCTTACCGGCACCGGTTCTTGTCGCACAGACCGCTAAAACTGGCTTTTTCGCCACCAAACTTGTTGACTTCGGCCCCAAAAGCCAGAAATCACAACCCAAAGAGCAAGCGATTTCCGCCTTCTCCATCACATATTCAAAAGGGACATCGGAATAAGAAAAGAGACAGATATCAACACTTTCCTTCTTAATAATCTCCGCCATTTTTTTCTCCGGATAAATTGGAATACCTTTGGGATATAACTCACCAGCTAATTCTTTTGGATAAAGAGAAACCTCCCCCCCTAAGATTTGCTCAGAGAAAGTGAAACCGACAACCCGATAGAACGAATTCTCCCGAAAGAAGGTATTAAAATTATGAAAATCCCGACCACCGGCTCCTAAGATTAGAACCTTTCTCATAATTGCTCCGAGATACTTTTGGCCTGCAAATATAACAAAAGGTAATCCCGACCACCGGCCTTGGAATCGGTCCCGGACATATTGAAACCACCGAAGGGATGGACGCCAACTAATGCCCCGGTGCATTTCCGGTTGAAGTAGAGGTTTCCGACAAAAAAGTTCTTCTTTGCCTGCTCAATCTTATTTCTATCTTTCGTATAGAGCGAACCGGTCAAACCGTATTTTGTGTTATTGGCAATATTAAGTGCCTGCTTGAAATCCTTTGCCTTTATAACCGCCAGAACCGGACCAAAAATCTCCTCTTGGGCAATCGTCGCCTCAGGAGCGACATCGGCAAAGATGGTCGGAAGAATAAAATAACCGCTCTCATCTCCTGGCTTGCCACCACAAACCAGTCTTCCTTCTTTTTTCCCAATCTCAATATAGTTTAAGATACTCTTAAACGCCCTTTCGTTAATCACTGGTCCTAACCAGTTCTCAAAATACCGCACGTCACCAACCTTAATCCTTTTCACCTTTTCGGTGAGGTCAGAAATAAACCTATCGTAAATTTTTTCCGCGAGAATCAGCCGACTGCAAGCGGAACACTTCTGTCCCTGAAAACCATAGGCGGAAGTTAAAACACCGGAAAGAGCCGACTCCCAATCACAATCCTCCTCCACAATGATACAATCCTTACCGCCCATTTCAGCAATCACCCGCTTAATCCAAATCTGCTCCGGATGGGGTTTGCCCGCCATTTCCACAATCCTCAAACCAACCGCCATTGAACCGGTAAAAGAGACGAAACGAATCTGCGGATGGCTAACCAAATAATCTCCAATCTCACCACCGGGTCCGGGAAGATAATTCAAGGCACCGGGTGGTAGTCCGGCTTCTTCCATAATCTCACAGAACTTATACCCGATTAAAGGTGAGTCCGAGGCCGGCTTTAAGACAACCGTATTACCACAGACAAGAGCCGCCGCGGTCATACCACAGAGAATCGCCAGGGGGAAATTCCAGGGCGGAATCACTACCCCACAACCGAGCGGGATATAAACTAACTCATTAAACTCACCCGGATAAGGGGTTAAAGGTTGTCTTTCCGAATACCTTAAAATCTCCCGACCGTAAAACTCTAAAAAATCAATCGCCTCCGCGGTATCGGCTACTGCCTCGGTCCAGTTCTTACCGACCTCATAGACCATCACCGCGGAAAGGAGAGCCTTTCGCTTTCGCATAATATTTGCCGCTCGGAATAAGATACAGGCTCGGCTCTCCGCGGAAAGGCAAGAATACTCCTTAAAGGCCGCAACACCTACCCTTATCGCCTCTTCACAATCCGCCTTAGTCGCCTTGGGGAAGGTAGCGATAACCTCACCTTTCCTTGAAGGGTTTGTGGAATGAAAGACCTCCCTCTTTTTATCCGGGAAAATCCTTTTTGTGCCAATAATTAGAGGGTATTCCTTACCAAAATCCCTCTTTATCTTCTCTAACTCATCTTCAAAAGCCTTTCTTATCTCAATATTAGAAAAATCAAGAAGCGGTTCATTCTTAAAATCGGTCATCATAATTCCTCCTAAGAATAAAATTAACTACCAATCCCATTAGGATACCAATTCTTAAAGAAAAGTCAACAGCAATGACACTTGATGCGTAGAGCATTACCATTCCAGGAATAAGAGGAGGATACAGAAGGATACAGAGAAAGGCACAGGGAGAGACCAAGAGAACCTATCAGGGAGCGTATCAGAGAGAGATAGAAGAAAGCACTAAGAAAGGGTAAGAGAGAGGGCAAGAGTAAGAGGCAGGGAAAGGGGTTAAGGAAGGGATAGAGTAAAGGATAGAGTAAGAGACCAAGTAAGGCATTAAGTAAGGGATAGGGTAAGGCATCCAGGGAACGATACCCTAAAAGAAAGGAAAAATCCGATAAGTCCTGTAAAATCAAAAACTTAAAGGCAAAATGACCTGATAAAAAGGTTTCTCCACAGGAAACTTTATCCATTAGAATCTGGATATT
>CAYRLZ010000026.1:0-38219 GCA_964425275.1 uncultured bacterium
ATTACCGTCAAGTGTTTAACCTGCCAATTTTAGAATTCTAACTTCCGAGCGGCGTCTATTTCTATCGGCTAAAAGCGGGTGAATATAAGGCGACGAGGAAAATGGTGAAGATGGAGTGATTTAACCGTTTAGCGTGTTCCGTTGACCGTGGAAGAATAAACAAGGACGGGAAGAAATCCCCGCTTTAATTCTCATTCCCCTAATATTGACAGGGATAATAAATATGCTATAATAGATTATGTTAGACCTTCATATTTTGATAGAAAGAGAGGGTGAGTTATACTCTGCCTTATGCCTGGAACTTAATGTTGCCTCTCAGGGAAGGACGATTGAAGAGGTAGAGAAAAATATCCGGGAGGCGATTGAACTCTATTTGGAAGATGTCTATGAAGCCGGAGATGAAAAAGAATTTATTCCCAGACCGGCACCAGTTGAGGAATGGCTTAAATACTTCCAAAGGGAGGCAGAAATTGTAAAGGAGGAATTGCTTAAAGATAAGAAGCGGTTCAATCTGAGAGAGGTCGTGGTTGGATAAACGGCTCCTAAATCTCTCCTCCCAAGAGGTGGCAAGAATTTTAGAGAAATTTGGCTTTACAATTTCAAGGCAACGGGGTAGTCATATCCAATATGTCGGAGTCATTAAAGGTATCAAAAGAAAAGTAACTTTAGTTTCTAACCAAAGGAGTTTTACTCCGAAGACGATGAAATCAATGATTGAACAATCAGGTTTTACTGAAGATGATTGGGTCAGAATGTTATAAGATTAATTAGAAGCGGGTGAGTTCACTGCGACGAAGAAGATGGTGAAGATGGAGTAAAGAGCGAAAACCCGTTACCGTGTTCCGTTGACCGTGAGGATAAAAATAAAAGAAATCTCTCTTTTTTATTGACACTTACTATGGGGGTAAACGAATTCCCTAACTACCTTTAAGTTTGTAATCTCTTTTTCCAATTGGCGAGTAATAAAAGTGCCTCTAGGGGAGTAAGTTTATCAATATCCTTCTCTCTTAACTCCTTTAAGATTTCTTTTATGGTTGGGTCTTCCTGAGGTAAAAATAGGGAAAGGGAGACACCTTTTAGGCCCACTTCTTCTCCTTTCTCTAAATCTTTTAAGACCTCTTTTGCCCTTTCCGTCACTTCTTTTGGTAAGCCAGCGAGTTTTGCTACTTCTATGCCATAACTTCGGGAACTTTTTCCTTCGGCCAGTTTTTTTAAAAATATCATCCCCTCTTTTGTCTCCTTGACTAAGAAATGATAATTCTTTGCCACTTTTAGATATTCCGTGATATCAGTTAATTCATGGTAATGGGTGGCAAAAAGAGTCTTTGGGCATAACTTGGGGTTTTGGTATAAATATTCGCAGACCGCCCAGGCGATTGCTAAGCCATCATAGGTTGCCGTTCCCCTCCCCACTTCGTCAAGGATTACCAGACTTTTTGGTGTGGCATTATTTAAGATGTTAGCGGTCTCCTGCATCTCGGCTAAAAATGTTGAAACACCTCTTGATAAGTCATCGGAGGCACCGATGCGGGTGAAAATTTTATCAACGATTCCAATCTTTGCCTCTTTTGCCGGGACAAACGAACCAATCTGGGCCATTATGACAATTAAGGCTACCTGACGGAGATAGGTAGATTTTCCTGACATATTTGGTCCGGTGATGATCATCATCCTTTCTTCTTCTGAGAGGTGAGTATCATTTGGGACAAAAGGAGAAGGGCCCATTCTTTCAACGACGGGATGTCGGCCTTCTTTGATATAAATCCCTTCCCCAGAGAATATCTCTGGGCAGGTATAATTATATTTTTGAGCGACGGCGGCAAAGTTGCAATAGCAATCAATCTCGGCGCAGATTTTGGCAAATTGGAATATGGCATCCTTTTGTTGGGCGACCTTCTTTCTCAATTCAACAAAAATCTGATATTCTAACTTTCTAATCCTTTCCTCGGCGTGTAAAATTTTGGTCTCTAACTCTTTGAGTTGGGGGGTAATGAATCTCTCACAATTAGAAAGGGTCTGTTTTCTTAAATAATTCTTCGGGACATATTTTATGTAGGATTTGGTCACTTCCAGATAGTAGCCGAAGACGGAATTGTAACCAATCCGCAGGTTTGGGATATTTGTCTTTTTTCTCTCTTCGGCTTCCATCTTCATCAGGTATTCCTTGGAATTTCTTGACAGATTGCGCAACTCATCCAGTTCCTTACTTATTCCCTCTTTTATCAATCCGCCCTCGGTTAAAGAGAGGGGTAGGTCAGGAAGTAAGGTATGGTTAATACTCTCCACCAAATCGGAGAAATCCGGAACGGCGTTATGGAAAGAGGCGAGAGGCAGAGAATCTTTTAATAGAGTCTTAATTGTTTTTGCCTCAGAGAGCCATTTCCCCAAGAGGAGAATCTCTCGGGCATTTGCCCTTTCCTGGGCGACCCTTGTGCCAATCCTTTCAATATCGCCAACTCTTTTCAGGCTTTCAATTAAGGAGTTTAAGATATAAGGAGAAGAGTAGAGAAAGGAGACGATGCGCTGCCTCTCTTTAATTTTATCTTCGTCCCGGAGCGGAAAGAGGAGCCATTTTCTCAATAACCTTGCCCCCAAGGGGGTGGCGGTATTATCTAATGCCCACAAGAGACTCCCCTCGGTCTTCCCATCAACTGGCCTTTCGGTTAACTCTAAATTGCGCCTGGTTGTCTTATCTAAGATGAGATAATCTTCTTCTTCATAAAAGGAAATCTTCTTTAGGTTCTTTACCGCCTCCTTCTGGGTCTCTTTTAGATAATAGAGAATCGCGCCACAAGCCGCGATACACTCTCTCTTCTCTTCTAAGTTAAAAGGGATTAAATTGGTGATGCCGAAGAAGTCCTTAATCTCATTGTAGGCAAATTCATAAGAAAAGTAATAATCTTCTAAGGTAGTCTTAGGGACGTCCGGAGATAGGAATTCACTTAGGATAAAGGATTGGGGAATGAGGATTTCTTTTGGGTCAATCCTGGCGATTTCTTCTGATAAATCTCCTTTTTTTATTAAAGATGTATAGAATTCACCAGTTGATATGTCGCAGTAGGCGATGCCCAAGTCTTCGGCATTATCGGAATAGATGGCTAAGAGAAAATTATTCCTCTTGGCTTCTAATAATGAAGGTGCGACGATAGTCCCCGGTGTGATAACCTCAACCACATCGCGGAGGATAAGATTGCGGGAAGGAGAAGGTTCTTCCAGTTGTTCGCAGACCGCCACCTTATAACCACTTTCCACCAACTTTCGGAGATAGGTCTCTAAGGACCTTACCGGAATACCGGCTAATGGGATTTTGGTATTCTGGCCATAGGAGCGGGAGGTTAAGGTTAAGCCTAAGGCCTGGGAGGCGGTTTGGGCATCCTCGTAGAACATCTCATAGAAATCACCGAGGCGAAATAAAAGCAAGCAGTCTTTATATTTCTTTTTTATCCGATGGTATTGAGAAAGGAGCGGGGTTAAAGTCGCCATAGATAAATTATTTTACTCCTTCCACATCTGATAAGCGGTCCACTTCTTATATTTTTTACATATCTTATTAATGCCGCATTCTTGGCACCTTGGGTCTAAATCAGTACAAAACCCCTCCTCAAAGAGATAGAATGTTCCATTATCAACATAAAATGGAATTCTTCCGGACTGAGAAACAACGTCTTCAATCAAAGGTCTCATTTTGCTCGCCAGGACAATATAAGGACGTCTTCCTTCATACTCCACGCTCTCTAATAAACCGCTTCGGCAAAATATCTTTCCGACATGGCCATCCACAATCATTAAGGTTTCTTTCATCTTTGCTATTTCTTCTCGCCATATTTCGTTAAAGAGAAAAACTACCCAATTGACAAACATCCGGCAAGCCTTTGGGTCATTTCCAACCCAACCGGCTTCCAAAATTAGGTGAGTTTTTAGAAATTGAAACAGATGAATTGGTTTTCCTTTTTTGAGTTGCTCTATTATGATTTCAAGAAAATTTCGGTCTTTTTCTTTTAGCCACTTGATAAAACCCTCGTAGGCCTTAAAACGGTAGGTAAAAAGCGATAGTGGTTTTATTCCCCCTAAGGCGCCAACTTTATAAAGAAGCGAACCTTTTTCGCCAGCAACGTCTTTGAAGAGTTTAAATAGTTTGGATTCGGGAATCTTATCGGGGTTAAATAATAGGTCATCGGTAAACTCCTCCGAGATTCTTATAGACATTTCTCTAACCTTTTCAAATTTTGCCTGTTGATTAATCAAAACCCGCAGTAATAAATAGCGAAGTATTTTTTCCCGGCTTTCCGTAGTAGGAAAAAACGGCGATAAATTATTTGGTAAAGCCATATGCCTCGGCCACCTTTTGCTCCATTTGATTTTTCCCTGCTCTTCTAAGATGCCCAGGAGTTTATTTCTTTCTTCGTTTGATAAAGCCTTTTGCTTTTCCTTCGCCATTTTTCACTACCGATTTTTGAACCGCTACTCTTTTTTGCAATTGGGTTCGCAGTCGTTTGGCATCCTTTCTAAATGTAAAAAAGACATCGTAATCTCTTTCAAATAATAAGTTTTCTTCTAACCCCATCTTTTCTTTAATTATCGGATAGAGTTCTAAGTCAATTTCGTATCCGATACTATTTCTTTTTAAGAGGGCGGCCACTTTATTCGTTGTCCCAGAACCAGTAAATGGGTCTAAGACAGTCTCACCGATATGGGAGAAGAGTTTTATTAATCGGTAAGGAATCTCCGGAGGGAAAGCCGCGACCCCATTTTCCAAGCGGTTTTTCAATGGTAAAACATTAACCATATGCCAGGTAGTTAAATACCACTTATTTTCTTGATATTCCTTTATATCAATTTTCGAACTTTTCTTTATCTCCTTTGGGATGTCTTGATAATTAAACTCGCCGTTTTGGAAAATTAAGATTGTCTCTTGAATATTGTCGGGGTAAAAATACATCGGGTAGGGATGTTGTAAAATAACTCCGCTCCTTCGGCTGATGCGGATATAACCCTCCGGCTTTATCCAAATAATCTTATCTCGGTAAAGAAAGCCTTCCTCCAAATAGATTTTAGTGAGGTCAGCAACTACGGGATATTTTTCCCCTCTGATTAAAGTATCATCACAGATAATAGAAACCACTCTTCCTTTAGCGACAACCCTCTTTAATTCCTTAGCCACCCTTCTCATCTTTTCTAAGTATTCCGAATAACTCCGAAAAAAGTCAGGATAGTCAAAGGGGGCATTAAAATAAGGGGGACTAGTTACAACAAGATGGATAGAACCATTTTCTATCTCCTCCATATTTTCGGAATCCCCAAAGATTAGTTTGTGGGATGTTCTATTGGTTTGCAGTTGGTTGCTCACTTCTACTTATTAAACCTTATCAATCAAGCAATTATAAACTTCCAGGAAAAGCAGTTAGGACAGAAGAGAGAATAGGTTGCTAGGCTTTTGCCACAGGCGGGACAGAAAAACTCTCTCTTCTCTTTTTTCTCCATCAATCTAATTAAAATGCGGTGGGCCGATTCCCAGCGGTTCGCCATAAGATAGGCCTTTAAGAGATTTAGCAGATAAAGGTCTTCATCTCCCTTATATCTTTCTAAGACTTTAATCGCCGCCTCGGGTGTCTCTTTTTTTAGATAGATTTCAGACAAGGCGAGGAAAAATTCTAATGTCTCGGGGTGAGATTTTAGGTATCGTTCGTAAATAGTTTCCAATTCATTATACCGGCCAACCGAATAATATAATCCCTCCATTTTCTCTTTGAGAAGGGGAAAGTAGCGAGAATCCTTTTCAATTATGGTAGAAAATGTTTGGATGGCTTTTCCCTTTTCGCCGGTTTGGGAATAATGCTCAGCCAGGTAGAGAAGGGAAGGAATGGGTAATTCGGATTTCTCGCCCTTCTCTAAATAGGCGATGCCTTTTTTAGTATCTTTTTTCAATAAACCATTTCCTAACTCCGCGTAGAAAAGAGGCAATTTATCCTTAGCAACCTTTGCCAGTTTTCCAAGAAGTTCTTCGGCGGCCGAAAAATTCTCCTCTCGGAGATATAAGGCAAAAAGAGTGGCTAAACTTTCGGCGTCACCATCCATCTTGATTAACTCTTCAAGGATGGATATTGCCTTTAAGTGTCTTTTCTCCTGGATATATAATCGGGCGAGATGTCTTAAGATTTTTTTCTCTTTTTCTTGGGGCAGATTCCGGCGCAAGGCGAGTCGCTCACCAATTGCCATTGCCGTATTGAAATCGCCTTTTTCTAAATAGAGGCGAGAGAGATAGAGATAGGCATCAATAAATTCACTATTGCGCCTCACAATTTCTTTCAACCGCTCAATCGCCAGTTCTTTTTTCCCTTCAATTATCAGTTCCAGGGCATTAGAGAAATCTAATTCGGGGGGACGGCGTCTTTTTAAGGCATCCCGAATTAAAGGGTAAACGGCTAAAAAGAGAACAATTAATATTAATATGATAAGCAGTGGCATTTTATCTCCTTATTTATTAAGAGGTAAATTTCTTAATCCCTGCAACTCTTCCAAGAGGGCTTCTTTCTCTTTCTTTACTCTCCTAATTTCCCGGCGCAGTTTTATTTCGGAGATAGCAGCAAAGATGCCAACGGTTAATAACCCTAAGGCATAGGCATAAAGCATTACCACAGCTAAGGGGACATTGAAATAGTTCTGCCAGAAGACTCGCACGACATTGACATTTTCCCGGGCATTGAGTATCGCCAGGACACTGCCGGCGATGACAATGATAATTGTTAAGGCAACTCTTAAAGCGGTCATAAATCCTCCATTTGATTATCAATTATTTGGCCGACGGGTGTCCAGCCATTTAATCTGACAATTTTTACCAAATAGACCTCCCCCAAAATCAGGGCGGGTTTTTTTATAATTATCATCTTCCCCGACCGGGTCTTACCTCTAAATTCTTCACCAATCCTATCTT
The DNA here is from genome assembly GCA_964425275.1 of uncultured bacterium. Lineage (GTDB taxonomy): Bacteria > Hydrothermota > Tepidihabitantia > Tepidihabitantales > JBDRVQ01 > CAYRLZ01. Next base: position 6,932 of record CAYRLZ010000026.1, read on the forward strand.
CAACCAGGACCTCAAAGACCTTTCCGACCATCTCTTCATTTCTCTCCTTGGTTATCTGGTTCTGAACTTCAATGAGGTGGGTAAGTCTTTGCTTCTTCACCTCTTCTGCCACCTTCGGTTCGATCTCGCTTGCCTTAGTATTTGGTCTTTCGGAATATTTGAACATATAGGCGAAGTCAAATCTTATATCTTCAACCAGGGCCATCGTCTCTTGAAAATCTTCTTCCCTTTCGGCTGGAAATCCGACCATTAAATCAGTAGTGATTGCAACATCAGGAATTAGCGAGCGGAGGTAATTTATCTTTTTCTGATATTCCTCTCGGGTATATCCCCGGCGCATTAAGGATAAAATCTTATTTGAGCCGGATTGTAGGGGAAGGTGAAACTCTGGACAGAGCTTTCCTGCCGAAATTAACTTAGCCATCTCTTCAATTAGGGGAAAAGATAAATCTCGGGGATGGGAGGTTAAGAAACGTATCCTTTTCAGCCCATCTATCTTATTCAATTCCTTTAAGATATCTAAAAATGTGAATCCATTAGACTTATAGCCCAGGACATTTTGACCCAAAAGGGTTATCTCTTTTACTCCAGCACCAACTAATATTTCCGCCTCTTTTATAACCGCAAGAAAATCTTTTGACCTTTCTTGACCCCGAACATAGGGGACGATACAGTAGGAACAGAAGTTATTACAGCCGCGAATAATTGAGAGAAATGCCTTTATCCCTTCGGTTCGGGGTAGGATGTCTTGGTAAGTCTCACCGGGAAATCCCTGATGACGAATCGGGCATCCCGAATCTTTTAGAACCCTGGGCAATTCCTTATATTCATCCGGTCCTAAGATAAAGTCAACGCCATAGGAAAAGAGTTTTTCCCCTAAGGCTGTTGCCAGACAACCGAGAACACCAATCTTTTTTTTCGGGTCTTTGTATTTTAGGCGACGGAGGGATGAGATAAAACCCAAGGCCCGGGTTTCGGCGTGTTTCCGAACAGAACAGGTTAAGACCAAAAGTAGCGATGCCTCTTCTTCCTTTTCGGCTGGCGCGTATCCTTCTTGATTAAGAATTTCTTTTATAATCCCTTCGTCATAGAGGTTCATCTGACAGCCATAAGTCTGGATGAAAAATTTCTTTCCCATTTCTTATGTTTACCTCATAAATTAAGTTTTGTCAATCCTTCTCTTTGGGTAATATTGACAGGAGATTTTTGGGGATTAGAATAAGTTATGGAAAAGAGATTTAAGGCAATGGAAAGGTTTGAGGTGGGCGAGCCGCGATTTTTGAAAAATCTCGTCCTTTTTCCTTTAACCGATGGCGATACTGACTTAGGTCGAATTTCGCTTCTTTCTGAGGCACTGGCAAAAAATCATTTAGAGATTAAAGAGTTAAAAGCGCCGCGGATGGATACAATAGTTGTTAAAAATAATTCTGATTTACCGGTATTGGCCTTGGAGGGTGAAGGACTGATTGGTGCCTGGCAGGACCGGGTGATAAATAGTTCGGCGCTGATTGCGAAAAAGAGTGAAGTGAAAATTCCAGTCAGTTGTGTGGAGTCAGGAAGATGGAGCGGTGATAAAGAGTTTTTCTCCGGATGGACAATCTCTTATCCTTCTCTGCGGGCGATTATCAGCCAAAGTGTTTCCCAATCTCTCTCTTTGAACCGAAGATTTCAGGCCGACCAGAATAGGGTCTGGCGGAGTATAACGGAAAAGATTAAACGGTTTAAGGTAAATTCGGTTACTTCCTCCATGCACGATGTCTATTCCCAAGCGAGAAAGCAACTTCTGAGTTATAAGGAGGGAGTAGAGGAGATTAAAGGCTGGAATGGGGTGATTGTTTTAATTGGTAAGGAGATACTTTGTATTGACCTCTTCGGTTCTAAGCGATTATTCACAAAATTAAAAGAAGCACTAATTGCGAGTTATGCCTTGGATGCCTTAGAAAGCCGAATCCCGACTACTCCCCGGATTGAGCGGGTCAAAGAGATATGGGAAGAAGTAAAGAGAACACCCGGGAAACGATTCCCTTCTTTTGCTCTGGGCGATGAGCTAAGATTAGAGACCAGAGATTTGTTCGGTCGGTGCTTAATTTATAACGAAAAAATTATCCACTTCTCAGCCTTCCGCCGAAGTTAATTACGGTAATTGGGATAGGTATTTCTTTAATGTTAAAAGTTCTTCTCTTCCTTTAAGAAAAAGAAAGGCGGTGTTATTATGGAGAAGGGGGTCAGTATTTTCGTCAAATCCGGCCTCTTCATATTCCTTAGTTTTGGGGATGGGCGAAAATTCGGCTAAATGAACCTTAATCCCTAAACGATGGACAAAGTCAATACTCTCTTTTATCTCCGCTAATGTCTGCCGGGGTAGACCAAAGATGAGATAGGCATGGAGGTCTTGATTCTTAAAGCCGGCTTTTTTTAATAACTCAACCGCCCTTAAAAATTCCTCAGTTTTCACCTTTCCACCGGTTGCCTCTTGAGTCACCGGTGAAACCGTCTCCAGACTTAAATAGATTGTCTTAAAATTAGCCGCATAAAGGAGAAAGGCCATCTCTTCATCAATAAATCGGGGATTAAGCCCATTCGGGGTATGAAGGTTTAAATGCCAACCTTTCTTGATTATCTCAATTAAAAGCGCCTTAAAGTTCGGATTGCTGAGTAGGGCGTCATCATAAAAGGCGATATTTTTTATTGCCAAACTTCGGTAATAATCAATCTCAGTTAATAGAGAAGCCAAAGAGCGATATGAATAATCAAGAGATAATTGGGGAACGGCACAATAGGTGCAATGGAATGGACACCCCCGAGAGGTGAGGATACAGGCATAATCAAGTTTTGGGTATAGGTCAAAGGCCGGAAAGGGAAGAGAGAAAAATGGCTGGGGTTTTAAGTCAGGAATATACTTAAAGATATTTTCTTCAAACCGACCGCTAATTACAATATCGGCCTTAGAAAATCGCCGAGCGTGTTCTTTACAGATGGTCGCATAGATGCCGCCTAAGAAGAGAGGAATTTTGGGAAAGTGTCTCTTTAATATCTTTATCGTATCAAATACCCCTAAATACCAGTAGGTCATTATTGAGGTGACAAATATATAGTCAATATCTTTAATTTCGGAAAGGAGCGACTCAAAAAGTTCCTGGGGGATGCCGTATCGTTTATAGCGCCGGGGGATATTTTGGTAAACCTTGGGCTTTTCAATAAAGGTGGCAGGGAATTTCCCTCGGCCATAGACATCCACTTTGGGCTTTTCGGCTAATTTAGGATGGTAGCGGTCAAGGCAATCAATGAGAATGACCTCAAAATTAAACTGACGTAAATAAGCGGCTAAGTATAAAAGACCCAGGGGCTTTAACCAGAAATCAAATGCCTTGAAGTCATAAATCCAGGGATTGACGAGCAGCGCCCGCCTCATAACCTAATTGAATGACCGGTATCGGCGATTCTTGGACTACTCTTTCTCCGACGGCTTTTTTACCAAAGAATAGAGAAAGGAAAAGAGAAAGAGGTGGCGGTTGAGATTGTATTCCAGGTCTAATTGGAGGTTTAAAAGACTTTCCATTCGCTTAATTAAGGTATCGGTTGAAAACTCTTCGGGCAAGAGAGATTCGTAATCTTTTAATTTCAGTCTCTTTAATAACTGGGAGTGAAAAAGGAGGATGAGGTTTTGGATTATATCTTCTAAATCAACCGAGCGGAGAACCTCCATTGTTGAGAGAAATGAAGAGAGACGTGGATTAAAGAGAAGGGAGAGGATAGCCTTGGGGATTGGGGAAGGGTTTTCGGAAAATTCTATCGCCCGCCGCAGGCTACCATAAGCAAAGATGAGTGATTTCTTTCTCTGCTCCTCATTATAGCCCTTTCTTTTTAAATATCCTTCAATTACTTCATCCTTTAAGGGTGGGAAGTAAATCGGGAAGCAACGGGAGCGGATGGTGGTGGGAAGAAAAGATAGACGGGTAGTGGTAAGGATGAAGACCGTCTCCTTCTGTGGTTCTTCTAAGGTCTTAAGAAAGGCGTTGGCCGCTTCTATTGTCATCTTTTCGGCATCAACAATTATCACCACGCGTCTTCGGGCATTGAGCGGTTGAAAGCGCATCTCCGTAGAAATTTGCTTAATCTCACCAATATGGATGGAATAGTTTTTCGGCGTGGTCGGTCTTTTTTGATATAGGGAATAACTGGGCCGGATTTTAGCCATTGATTCATTTACATCATCTTCATTTTCTCCCTCGGACTTCTTCTTCTGGGTTGGGAAGAGAATTCTTAGATCGGGATGGATGAGGCGGGCAATCTCCCGGCAAGAACGACACTGACCACAAGGGTCTTCTTTTTCGCAGTTTAGGCTCTGGGCAAAAATGAGGGCGGTGGTTCGTTTACCAACCCCCTCCCTTCCCCAGAAGATTAATGGGGGAAAGGTTGGTTGAGAAGATAATTTTTTCAACTGCTCAATTACCTTATCCTGACCTAAAATCTCGTTAAAGCCCATAATGTAGCGGATTTAACCAATTATTCCGATTTTACTTAGCCAGCCATTCTAAGGGGTTGACCGGTTTTCCCTCTCTTCGGATTTCAAAATGGAGAGTCTCTTTTGCCTTGGCAATAACGGTTCCGGTCTCTACTTCTTGGCCAACGGTTACCTTAATCTCTAAGAGGTTAGAATAGATTGAGTAATAGCCTTCACGGTGGTCAACGATTATCATATTGCCGTAGCCCATAAATCGGTCAGCGTAAACAACGCGCCCCTTGCCGATTACGGAGACATTGGCCCCAACCGGGCATTCAATATCAATTCCGGTATTTTGGGTTCGGGTTTTATACTTGGGATGAAATTGACTACCAAAATAAGATATTACCCGCCCCCGATAGGGCCAGGGGATATTACCTTTCATTATTTCCAGGTAGTGAGTCCCTGGTTTAAGACGACGGGCCTCCCGACGCTTTTCTAAATCTTTAATCAGATTTTCCAGTCTTGCCATTGCCTCTTTTAACTCCTTACCCAGCGCCTGATTTTTTTCTTTTTCGGTTCTGACCTTGTGAAGAAGCCTGCTTTCTAATTCCTTCGTCTTTTTCAGGGCGTTTTCCTCGGCGAGTTTTTCCGACTGCATCTTCGCCAATTCCCGGTAGGCGATAGATAGACTCTTTTCTCTTTTTTCCAATTCCTTTTGTAAAACGGCGAGATGTTCAATATTGCGCTTATGTTCTCTTCCCAGGTATTTCAAATTGATTACCTTCCGATAGACCTCGGGTAAGGTCTTGGAACCCAGATAGAGTTCCAGGGATAAAGGGCGGTTGATTTTATAAAAGACTAAGAGGAGTGATGATAATCGCTCTTTGGTTTTTGTAATCTGCCTTTTGGTATTGGTTATATCTTGCTTGACCACTACCATTTCTCTCTCTTTTGCTTTGATGGAGTTTGTTAACTGCTGAATATAGTGTCGGGTCAGAGCGATTTTTTCCTCCACCATCTCCACTCGCTTCAAAACATTTTTTTCCTCAGTGGCGAGTTTTTTTATATTCTCTTCTATCTTCTCTAACTTCTTCTTGGTTTCTTCTAAAGCCCGCTTCTGTTTTTCAAACTCGTCAGTCTCCTGGGCCCCTAAGGTAATAAAAAGCGAAAGTAAAAGGATAAGAAAATTTGGGATAGAAGTCATTATCCTAATTATTTTTCCTCTCTTTAATTCGGGCTAGGGCGGCATAAGAGCCAAAGATTCCTAAGATACTGCCCAGGGTGATAGCAAAGAGGAAAAGATAAAAATGAGGGAAGAGGAACTTGGGTAATGCAAAGGAGGCAAGGTAGGCAAGAAGCGAGAGGATAAGAAAGGCAATCAAACCGCCGAGAATCCCTTGAAGGAAACCCTGTCCGTAAAAAGGAGCATTTACTAAATAATCGGTCGCACCGACCAATCTCATTATCTCAATCTCCCGGCGCCGATGGAAGATAGTTGATTCGATATTCTGAAAGATAATGAAGATTACCGCCAGGCCGACAATCGCCAAGAGGAGAAAATTGGAAAAGAAGGCAATCCTTAATAATCGCTCTAATTTTTCTAAGACCTCACGACCCGACCAGACCTCTTTAATTCCCGGAATCGCCGATATTTTTTTCTCCACCTCTCTTATTTTGAAAGAAGATTGAAAATCTTGCTCTAATTTTATTCGTAGAGAGTTGGGCAGAGGGTTTTTATCAATCCCTTTGAGCAGTGAGGCGTCTTCTCCTAAGTCATCTTTTAATTCTTCCAGCGCCTCATCTTGTGAGACATATCTCACCTCCTTGATACCGGCGATTAAAAAGACCTTATCAGCCACTTTCTGATAGGAACTCTTCTCGTCTAAAAAGGCATAAATCTCAATCCGGTTATGGACCTCCTTCACTACGGAGGTAAGATTAAGGGTAATGGTGACAAATATTAAAAGGAGGAGAAGGCAGAGTGCCTGAACCGTGGCGGAAAAGAAGAAATTTAACTTATTCAATTTTATTGTGCGGAAGGTCTCTTTAAGGACGAAGGTGATACTCATTCAATTTTACTCTCCCTTAGTGTCTTCGGTTATTTTTCCAGCAACTAATTTTACTGTTCGCCGTTTGAGCACCTTTGGCAGTTCAATATCGTGGGTGGCCATAATTAAAGTCTTTCCCTGGTTATTTAACTCCAAGAATATCTTGGTGATTTCCTCGGCCGATTCGTGGTCAATATTACCGGTTGGTTCATCAGCCAAGATTAACTCCGGTTCTTTGGCGATTGCCCGAGCAATCGCCACCTTCTGTTGCTCGCCACCCGAAAGTTGATGGGGAAAGTTGTGTATCTTATTCATCATCCCTAATTTCGTCAGGGTGGAGAATATTTTGTCTTCAATTCGGTCTCGGGGGAAATTTATCGCCATTAAAGAAAATTCTAAATTTTCGTAAACGGTGCGGTCCGGAAGTAACTTGAAGTCTTGGAAAATAATCCCGATATGGCGCCGTAACTTGGGAATCTCTTTGGCGGGGAGTTTCCTCAAATTTCTTCCACCAATCGTTACTTCACCCCGGGTGGGCAGTTCTTCCCGATAGATGAGTTTGAGCAAAGTTGTCTTGCCGGCCCCGGTTGGTCCCTGGATAAAGACGAATTCGCCCTGGGCGATTTCTAAGTTCACATCTCTTAGGGCATACCAGGAATGGCCATAAATCTTAGAGACATTGTGAAAAGAAATCATCCCCTATTTTACCTAATGTCGGCAAGAAGTCAACTATGGTGAGCGAGGAGTGAAAGGAGCCTTTCAATAAATTCCCAGTGAGTGAAGTTTTTATTCGGCGGGTGATTGATGATAATGGAAAAGGAATAGACCGAATTATTGGTAAAGAGATAACCGGAGAGGGCATAAACATTTCTGATATAGCCGGTCTTGGCGTAAACTCGATTTTTTAACGAGAAGAGCCGGCGACGCAATGTCCCTCTCTTCCCGGCAACCGCTAAACTACCCAGAAAGTCTCTTCGGAGTGGTGAGAAGTAGAGGTGATTGAGAAGTTCGACCAGGGTTTTCGTCGTTACCCGATTTTTTCTTGACCGACCACTTCCATCAGCAATGATTAGTCCGGATGTCGAGATATTGCTGGTCTTGAGATAACGGCGGATAACCATTTCTGGTCTTGTCCCTTTGTATTCACCAATTGTTCGGAAGAGCGCCTCGGCTAAAAGATTATCACTTTTGGCATTGAGACGGGAAAGGACATATCGCCGCCGGGTGCTGCGCCTTCCTTTTAAGTGTCGGGCTAATCTCTTCGGAAATTCTTTGTTCCATAACGAAAGCCCGCAGGCACTAATTAGCAATTTCTGGTTAGAAGCCGGGATGAGTGGTTTTTCTCCATTATGGGTAAAGATAAATTTGCCGGCATCAATTGAGTAGATAGTAATGCCAATCTTTTGGGGATTAAATCCTATTGTCTTTATTAGGCTATCAATAAGTGTTTTATAAGAAGACCCCTCGGGAGTTAGTCCTACTTCCGAGAAAAGCGAAGAGGAAGCGACTAAGGTAATTAAAAATAGCCTTATTATTATTTTCACTTTTTATAAATTTACGGAATTTTATCTATCTGTCAACCCCTCTTCGCTCAGTAAGACCTTAAATTTCAGAAAACACTTTGCCCTAATTTTTACGCTAAGAAAAAGACCAATTTTATTAAGTATAGTTAAATCAATAAGTTATATTTTTGGGGATTCTAACCTCGTTGGTGTTTTATCTAAGTCTTAAGGAGGTGATTCTTTAGTTTTAAGATATTTCGGTCCTTCATAACTTATCTATTTTATTATACTATAAAACTCAAAAAAGCAACCAGCTACTCGCTTCTTATTCTATCGCGGGTTTCAAATACCTATTTTTCGGTATAAGCCTCTGATTTTGGTAGGGCTACAAGATTTTTTATGAAAGATAGAATTTACCCCCCTCTCAAATACCCAAACTTAAGTTCTATAACTATAGTTATAGTTTTCAAAGCCTAATTTTTACCACTAAGTCTTTGATTAAGCATAACTTATGGGATTTTTTATGAATTATAGGGGGTAGCCCTCTGGGGCACCTCCTTAGTCTAATTTTTAACCTAATTCTTCACCTAATCCAAAGCCTAATTGAGAACCTAATTCTCTTTCTAACTCTCTGCCTAACCGAAAGGCTAATTGAGTGTCTAATCGTCAAACTAATTCTTTACCTAATAGAGTTAGTAATTCTCGGTCTAATCCCCTGCCTAATTCTCTGCCTAATTGAGCGCCTAATTCTCTGCCTACTTAAAAAATAAACAAAAACGGAGATATTAAGTTTTAACCCGACAACCGATTGACTGGTCAATAAATTTATTGGTGATTGGTAGGCGCCAACCAAAACCAAAGGCTTTATTGGTAAGTTTTAGACCAAGTGGGGCTTGTTTTCTCTTATATTCCGATTTATCACATAATCTTATTACCTTCTTCACATCTTTCTCAGAAAACCCCTTCTTGATAATTTCCGAAGGGGTGAGATTTTCTTCAATATAATAGTAGAGTATCTTATCAAGGAGCGAATAAGGCAGAAGGTCATCTTCGTCTCTTTGGTTTGGTCTTAATTCAGCCGATGGCGGTTTGGTAATAACCCTTTGGGGAATTATTTCTTTTTCCGCCCTTTTATTTAGGTAGACGGCAAGTTTATAGATTAAACTCTTGGGCAGGTCAGCGATTATCGCCAAGCCACCCGCCATATCGCCGTAGAGTGTTGTGTAACCAACCGCCATCTCTGATTTATTGCCCGTAGAAAGAACCAGATGGCCGAATTTATTGGAGATCGCCATTAAGAGATTACCCCGAATCCGTGCCTGAATATTTTCTCCTGTTGCATCCTTTCCTTTCATCACTTCAATACCTTTGCCCATTGACTGATTTAAGATGGCTAAATAGGAATGGTAGATAGGGTTTATATCAATCTCTAATGTTGGTATCCCTAAGTTTCTCGCTACCTGTCGGGCATCTTCAATGCTTTCTCTTTTTGTGTAAGGTCCGGGCATTATCACCCCTAAGGTATTCTCACTGCCTAATGCCTGAGCGGCAATGGCCGCGGTAATTGAAGAATCAATCCCTCCGGATAATCCAAGGCAGACCTTTCTAAATCCATTCTTTTTCACATAATCGGCAAGACCTAAGGATAGGGCCGAGATGATTTCTTCCTCACTTGAAAGAGAAGATGGCTGGAAAAGTTGGCTTGGTTTTGCCTCGGGCGGTAAGTCAAAAATCAGGAGTTCTTCGGCAAACCTCTTGCCTTCGGCAATCATCTTGCCTTGGGGATGAACCACAAAACTACCACCATCAAAAATTAAATCGTCCTGACCGCCACAGATATTGCAATAAATGATATAACAGCCATTCTTTCTTGCCTTCTTTTTTATCATCTCGCTTCTTATCTTATGCTTACCAATATAGAAAGGGGAGGCAGAGATATTGATTATGATTTCTGCTCCTTTTTTTATCTGCTCTTCTACTACTTCTTCTACCCAGATATCCTCACAGATATTTATTCCCAATCTCCTTCCTTTGAATTTAATGGTTTGAACAACTTCCCCGGGAGTGAAATACCGTTTCTCATCAAAGACATCATAAGAAGGGAGGTTTATCTTTCTTATCTTACCCAATACCCGACGATTATAGACAAAAAGGGCGGAATTATAAAGGATATGAGAAAAGAAGGGGGTGAGGGATTTGTCGTAAAGGTTTAGCCCCTTTTGCCATTTTTTCCTGCCCTTTCCCTTTTCCACATAGCCGAAGATTATAGCCATCCCCTCACTTTTATCTATAATCTTTTGGGCGGTCCTGAGGTTGGCGGTAATAAAATCCCGCCGGCAGAGGAGGTCTTTGGGTGGATAGCCAGTGGTGATCAGTTCCGGAAAGACCAAAAGTTCAACGCCCTTAGATTTTGCCTCCTGAATCATTGCCTGCATCTTCTCTTGATTACCGGTGAAATCGCCGACCGTTGGATTTAATTGACCGATGCCAATTTTCATATATCTTCTACTGGATGGAAAACATTCGGTCCAGCGCCTCTTTCGCCCTCTTGCTCACTTCGGGCGCAACTTCAATTTCATAATTTTCTTCTTGTAAGGCCCGTAGGATTTTCTCTAATGTCGTCTTTTTCATATTAGCGCAGACAGCACCCTCTTTCAAAGGGTAGCATTTCTTCCCGGGATACTCCCTTTTTACCCGATTTACCAATCCGACTTCGGTGCCGAGGATAACCTCTTCTAAGTCTCGGCTCAATTGGACCATACCACTGGTGGAGGCGACAAAATCTGCCTTTTTTGCTACCTCCGCTCGGCACTCCGGATGGCAGAGAATCTTTGCCTTGGGATATTTAATTCGGGCATGATCAATATCTTCTGGTTCAAACCAGAGGGCGTGGACATAACAGAAGCCTTCCCAGGGGATAATATCTTGCCGGCCGGTTTCCCTTTTTACATACTCGGCAAGGTTCTTATCGGGCACAAATAGGATTTTTTTCTCTTTGGGCAAAGAGGCGATTATTTTAACACAGTTAGCCGAAGTGCAGGTAATATAAGATTCGGCCTTGACCGCGGCAGTGGTATTCACATAAGAAACAACATAGACATCACCCAATTCTTCCTTTTTCATTAAAAGGGCTTCCCGGGTTACCATATCCGCCATTGGACAACCCGCGGTCGGCTCCGGCATAATCACCTTGCTTCTCGGATTAAGAATCTTGGCGGTCTCGGCCATAAAGTGGACGCCACAGAAGACGATGAGCGAGGCTTCGGTCTCCTTTGCCCTCAGGGATAAATCTAAGGAATCGCCGATGAAATCGGCAACATCGTAAATCTCTGGTCTTTGGTAGTTATGAACTAAAATCGTGGCCCGTTTCTTTTTTTTTAATTTTAATATCTCTTCTTTTATCGCCTCGTAACTCATTTTCTAACCGTGTTGATGATTTCCTTCATTCGCTGGGCGTCTTCAAACATATGCATATTATTGAACATAATGTAGCCGGTCTTTTTCTTCGTCAAGAGAGCGACGGCCATTAATTCCTCGTCGGTAAATTTATGGCGGTAGCCCTTGCCGCCGTGGAGTCGGAAATAGAAATCAATAAAAGGACCTTCCTTTTTAGAAGACAAACTCGTTACCAGCACTTTAAGGTTAGGACCTGGACTTCGTTCTGGCGCCGTGGGGTCACCGACTAAAATGAGGTTTAAGTCTCTGGCGACTTTTTTCAAGGTCGCCTCTTGCCACTCCCCGCGATACTCCCAGGCTAAGGTTAATCCCTTTCGTTCAATGGTCGTGAAGAAGGAATAGATATTTCTTAGGTGCTTGGGGTCTTCGGAGAAGGAGGGCGGTGTTTGGAAGAGGATTATTGACGCGGCTAAGGCCTGGGCCTCTTTTAATACTTCTTCCCAGGCATCTTTCACCTCTTGGGTTGGTTGAAAGAAGCCGAAATTCTTTGGCTGATAACTGAGCAAGGGAATTTCCTTATTAAGTCTTTTATAAGTTGGGGTAGGAGCCGGATGGGTTATCAATTGCGAGGCCTTGATTATGAACTCAAAGTCTCTTGGGGCTTCTTTTCGCCATTTCTCCAATAGCGAGATTTTGGGGAAGGTGTAGAAAGTTATCTGAACCTCACAGCAGTTAAAAATTTTATAGTATCTTTCCCGACCAACCGGAAAACCACAACAGCCGATTTTAATCATAGGACCTTTTTAGCGGCGATTGAGCGAAACATGGGGAGAGCTCTCATTTAGCAGGTGAGGTGAAAGAGGGCCGATTTTTTTCTCTTTTCCTGGTTGAATACCTTTATTGCCTCCGGGGTAGGGAATTGGAGGCAAGAGACATCTTTCTTTTTAATGTAGTCTTTTATCTCTTTGGGAATCACAAGGCAACCGGCTTGTCCCGTGCCAACGATTATCACCTCCGGTGAACCGGTGAGTAAAATGTCCACTTCTATCTTAGAGAGGGAATGGCTGGAACCGGAAAAGTTCTCATAGCGGTCTTTTATCTCGCCGGTGGCTAAGATAAGGACATCGGAATTGTATCTTTTACCATCAATGACAATCCAACCAAAACCGGTTCCCTCAATCATAAAATATCTATCCCTGGCGAATCGGTATTATTAGGATATCAGCAAATTCCTTCTCTTGAATTAGTTTTATCTCACCCATCCAGGCTAATTCCAAAAGGGCGAAAAATATTATCACCGCTTCTTTTATATCCTTGATACCTTTGAGCAGAGAGAAGAAAGTGAAGAAACGTTTTGGTCGGCTACTCTCATTTTGCTCGTTGGTGTCGTCCCAGCTCTCCATTTCTCTAATCTTATCTCTCACCGCTTTAATTCTATCTTCTAACCGGAAGGGTGGTTTTTCAATTAAAAATTGGTCGGCGTGCCTTTTTAAGGAAATTTGTCGGAAGGTCTTTAATAAATCAATCAGGTCAATATCCAGGCCGTCGTCTTCGATTGGTAAGTGTCCGGGACGCGGAAAGAGGGCAAGTCGCTCTTCCTCCAAATGAGATAAAATGTTAGCAAATTTCTTATACCTTTCAAACTCCTCACAGATTTCAAATAAGGAGGCGGTGACTTCCTCGGGCTTTTCTTTGGGAAAGGGTAGCAGTTTTCTTAGTTTCATCCGAAGCAAAACCGAGGCGAAAAGGATAAAATCAGAAAGCCCAGAATAATCAACGACCTTTTGGAGATTTTTAATGTAGGCCAAAAATTGAGCAGTGATTGAAGCGAGGGGGATTTCAAAGATACTCACCTCATCCTTTCTTATTAAATAGAGGAGGAGTTCTATCGGACCGGAGAATAGAGGTAGGGTAATATTAAATTTCATAAATTGATTTCATATTGTTACTAACTCATATTCTCTCTGACCGATACCTAATTGACTAGCCCGCTCTAAAATTCTCTCGGGTTTTAAGTGGGGATAAAGTGCCTTGAGTTCATTTTTTGTCATATCATAACTTGCCTGGTCTAAGGCGACCGGGTCAAGGGAGGCTAATATACCGACATCGGGCATAATCGGCTTTTCGGTCTGTGGGAAGCAGTCACAGTTTGGTGTAATGTTAATAAGGAAATTGAAGTGGAGAGCATAGCGGTTCTTTAAGATTACCTGGGCATATTCCGCCATTTTTTGTAATAGTTCCTGGGACGATACCCCCCAATCAATTTTTATCGCGGCCAGGGGACAGACCGTCAAACAGCCGGCGCAGCCGGTGCAAGCGGCGCTAATTAGATATTTGCCTTTATGAAGAACAATAGAACCGTGCGGACAATAATCAACGCAAATGCCACAATTCCCACACTTCGTCTCATCAATATAGGGGATGGAGAGGGAGTGCATATCCAATTTTCCACCTTTGGCCGCCAGTCCCATAGCGATATTTTTCAAGGCGCCACCAAATCCACAAACAAAGTGTCCCTTAAAATGAGAGAGGTTAACCAAAAATTGAATCTTTCTTAACCCGCCGGCGATCTTTTTTCCTTCGTCTTCGTAGTAAAATTCTCCCCTCTTGCCGTCAAGAAATTGAATCGGAGCTAATACCTTATTCAGCAGGAATCCGTGTCTCTGGGAAAGGTCAAAATGGGTCTTGGCTTCCTGTCTTGCCCCTCGGTAAAGAGTAGAGGTTTCAATTAGAAAAGGCTGAATTCCGCTTTCGGCTAATATGAGGACGACCTCTCGGCAATATTCCGGTTTTAAGTAATTCTCTCTACCTTCTTCGCCAAAGTGGAGTTTTATACCCACTTTTCGCCGGTAAGGAATCTGAGTTAAGAACTTCGTCTCCTTGAAGACCTGACGGAAATAGGATTGAAGTCGCGCATCCGGGCTTTGGAGATTCTTCGTCTCCTGATAAGACAGAAAATAGACCTTACTCTTTCCCATTAAAAATACCGGAAATCTTTTCCCCGCAGAAGGGGCATCGCCCATTTTTCAAATAATTTTCGGTCATGGCGATTCCCACCCGTTTGATTAAGAGACGGGAACACCTTGGACAATAAGTATTTTCCCAAGGATGTCCGGGGACATTTCCTAAATAGACATATTTTAACCCACACCCTTTCGCGATTTTTGCTGCCTTTTCTAAGGTGCTCACTGGTGTGGGTGAAAGTTGGGTTAAACGATAGTTGGGGTAGAAGCGGGTGAAGTGGAGTGGGCAATCTTCACCTAAATTCTTCTTTATCCATCGGCACATCTTTTCTATCTCCCTTGGGTCGTCGTTAAGCGAAGGGACAACTAAATTTACGATTTCCAACCAAACTCCCTCCTCTTTTATTATCTTTAAGGCATCCAGAACCGGTTGGAGGGTGGAAGAGCAGGTGTTTTCGTAGAACTCCTGATTGAAACCCTTTAAGTCAACCTTTATCGCATCAACCACTTTACATAACTCCCTTAGCGGTATTTCGTTGATATAACCAGCGGTGACTACGACCGATTTTATCCCTTCCTTTTTTGCCCGTTTAGCGATGTCATACATATATTCATAAAAGACAATTGGTTCGGTATAGGTGAAGCAGATTATCTTCACCCCCCACTTCTTTGCCGTCTTCACAACCTCTTCGGGTGGCGCGTAAAAATTTGGGACCTCTTCTAAACTCCGTTGGGAGATCTCCCAGTTCTGGCAATATTTACACCGCTGATTACAACTAACCGTGGCAATGGTGAGACGGAGTTCGCCCGGTAGGAAATGAAAGAAAGGGGCTTTTTCAATTGGTTCTCGGTTCATTGAGCAGGGATAGGAATGGACGATAGAATAGAGGATTCCGTTTTGGTTTTCCCGGTTGCGGCAGAAGCCTCTTTTATTTGGTTCAATTATACAATAGCGGGGACAGAGTTGGCAGGCGACCTTATTACCCTCGAGTTTTTTATAAAACATCGCCTCTCGTTTGTTTTCCTTCTTTAGTGGATTCTCTTTACTGAAGGTAAGTAAGGAAAATAGAAGGAGGCCGGCCATTAAAAGGGGAAAGGGATAAATTGTTTCGCCTGCCTTTATACTCATCCTTTAAGTTTAATCAATAATTGGCAAAAGTCAATCCTTCATTATTATATGAAGGAGCATCTACCCGAGTAAAGAAAGTCAAATCGTTAGTCTAATTCAAAGCCTAATTTTCTCTCTAACTTCCAAGAAATCAAAAACCAGGGCGGTCGGATGAAAACCAAAAAGAAGATGAAGCAACCGAGGAGCAGATTTATAAAATCAAAAAGAGAAATTCTAACGACAAAAAGATAAAGGCCAGATATAATGAAATTGGTGCTAAATCTATCCGACTGGTAGGGAGTTCTTTAATCACCTTAAAATACTTAGGGATTAAGTCCCAAGAAAGTTGGGTTAAATCCCCTTCCGCTGGGTCAGGATTTACCGCAAAGACCTCATTTCCTATTTCATAAAGACCGGGGATTTCGGTTTGCCCAAAACCAAACTCTATTCTCCCTTCTTTAATCTCACCCCTTTCGGTCCGGACACCCTGTGGTGTCTTAATTGAAATAACCGGCGAAGAAATCGCAACCTTAATCGTATCGCCGCAAAGATATTCTTTCTCTAAACCATAACCGGTAAGATAAAAAAGGGAACGATATAAAAATGGGATGAATACCCCCCGAAAGACTAAATCGCAATTCTTGGGCAAAAGAAGGGTTGTCAGGACTAAAATCTTATCCCCCTTCCCTTCTAAGATAAATGGAATACCACCGGTTAAATGAGCCAGGACTTTTGCCTGATTTGGCTTAATAATTGAGTAGGAAAAGATTTTCGGAACTTTGATATCTTCTTTCAAGATTTCAAATATCACATGTTGGGTATCAACCTTCTCAATCCGTAAAAAGCCCTCCTCTTCTTTATTCCCCTCGTAAGAAAAATATCTATCCCACAACGAAGGATTTTTTAGCGGTGAATAGAGGATTAAAAAGACCGAACCGCCTTCGCTCAAATATTTATCAACCCGCCGCTTATCTTCCAAGGAGAGATTTGTCGGGTTTGTCAGGATAACCACCTTAAAAGAGTTGAGATTAACACCTCTTATTCCAGAGATGGGCAAAGTGGTTAGTTCAAAAGGAGACATCGCGGAGGGGGCTAATGCCTTTTCTAAAAAAGATACCTCTCCCCTATCCGTCCAAAGCAAAAGGAGTGGAATCTTATCCATTTTCTTAAAATTGAAATACCGAACATTATCCACCGCAAGCGAATCCGAAAAGATTTCCACCTTTCCCGAATATCTTCCTGGCTCTTTTAATTCTCGGGCAAAGGTAATCTCTTTCTCTTCTTTTGGTTTCAAGACAATCTCCCGAGATTCTCTTCTTTCCCCCAAGAAAAGTTCTACTCGCAATCCCATCTCTTCTTCGGAATAGTTCTTAATCCGGCCGGCGATGTGATTGGCTTCTTGGGGCAGGGCCAATTTCTCTTTTAAGTAGACGGCTTCTATCCCGCAATTCTTTCCACCTTTCTCCCCGACATCAACGATAAAAACCGAAGCCTTCGGTCTTTCCTTTAATAAAGAGAAGCAATCCTTCGTCAAATCGGTGAAGAGATATATCTCTCGTTCATATCGTGCGGTTTCTAAGACCTGTTTTATCTTCTCCCCATCCTTTAGTCTTAAAGAAAGATAAGAAACTCTTAGGGTATCAATAATTTTTTGGATAGAATCAGGCACTAAGAATGGAGTAGAGAGTCTCCCGGATAAAAGAAAAAGCGCTACCTCGCTATTTTTCGATAAACTATTCAGCAACCCTCTTACTTTCTCCTTTGCCTTACTCCATCTTCCACCTTGTTGGCTAAAAGGCTTATGAGTTAACTCCGGAACCGTATTAACCATTCCATATTGCATACTATAAGTATCATCAAGGATTATTATAATACTCCTTTCGGTTTTTGCCCTAATTATGCCTCGGGCACATTGCGGTTTAGATAAAGAGGCAAAAAGGAGAAATAGAAATAGGATGCGGAATATTAAAAGGAGGATTTCTCTTATCCTAAGCCAGTTGAATCGCTCCCTTTTTGTCTCCCGGAGAAAGAAGAAGGAAGAAAAATATACCTTACGCAATCGCATCCGGTGGAGAAGATGGATAATGAGTGGCACAAGAGAAATCGGAATAAGGTATAAGAAGTTAGGGGCAAGAAAGGTCATACTAAAATAGCCGGCTTCGCTTCTCCAGGTAGGCAAATAACGCCTGGTCAAAAGGCATATCGGTCGTGATACAGTTATAATCAATATAGGCCTCTTGTAATCTCCGTTTGAAGTCAAGGAGAAATCTCTCCAAAAGTCTCTGATATTCTCTCTTTAATTGACGGGGGTCAAGGGTAATCTCCTTTCCGGTTTCTAAGTCCTTAAAGACCAGGGGCTGGGAAAAACTAAACTCCTTTTCATTCTTATCTAAGATTTGAAAGACCAGAACCTCATGTTTCTTATAACGAAAGAGCCGAAGGCTATGAATTACCCTCTCTTTATCATCAAAGAGGTCGGAGAGGATAATAATCAGACCCCTTCTTTTTAGCCGGGGGGCTAACTGATAGAAGGTCTCCGAGAGATTGGTCTCACCTTCTGGCTTTGTCTTGTCAATCACCCTTAATAGATTATTGAGATGAGAGGCTGATTGAATTGGTGGGATAAAATTCTCAATCCTATTGGTAAAGGTGACAAGACCAACACTATCCCTCTGTTTCAAAAGGAGATAGACAAGACTGGCGGCAAGATAAGAGGCATATTCAAATTTAGATATCCCTTGGGAGGAATAGGACATAGAACCTGAGGCATCAAGGAGGATATAGGCCCTCAGATTAGTTTCTGCCTCATACTCCCGGACATAAAATCTATCGGTTCGGCTAAATACCTTCCAGTCAACCCGCTTCAGTTCGTCACCTGGGATATAAGGGCGATACTCGGAAAACTCCACAGAAAAACCCTTAAATGGACTGCGGTGCAATCCGGTTAAAAACCCTTCACAAACCAGACGGGCCTTTAAATCTAATCTTTTAATCTTGGCGATAACCGCCGGTAAGAGAAATCGGCGGTAAGCCTCTTTTTGTCCGGCAAGCATCTTTTAATTATAAGCGGGTATCCATTAAAGTCAACTTGACATTAAAGAAATAATCTATATAATGAATTTTAGCCAGGGTAGCTCAGAGGTAGAGCTCCGGACTGAAAATCCGGGAGTCGACGGTTCGATTCCGCCCCCTGGCATAAAATTAAATTGGCAAAAAGGTCAAAATCGGTTCTAAAAAGAATCTGGCAGACAAAGACGCGAACCCTCCGTAATAAAGCGCGGAAGTCAGCTCTCAAAAAGGCGATAAAAAAATTCGCTTCTCTTCCGGATAAAGAAGCCGCCCGTGCCTTACTCCCCAAAGTGCAGAGCATTATTGATAAAGCCGCCAAATGGGGAATAATTCACAAAAATAAGGCGGCAAGATTAAAGGCAAAACTTGCCCAATCGCTAACCGAAACTACTTAACCACCAAATCGCCAAGAGTTCCAGACCGATTCGCGAAGATTCCCCGGCGGGTTTATGAAAGTCTTATATGTCGTTACCGCCTTTCCCCGCTCCGAAACTGATGTCATCACCCCCTGGTTAGTCACCACAATTGAAAAACTTAAAAACCAAGGAATTGAAGTAGAAGTATTCACCTCTTCTTATAAAGGACTTCCAAACCAAAAGATTCGGGGAATCAAAGTCCATCGTTTCCGGTATTTCTGGAAAAAATGGGAAGACCTCACTCACGAGGAGAGTGTTCCCGACCGATTAAAAGGTTCTTTCCGCTATAAATTGCTCCTTCCTTTCTATCTATTCTTTGGCCTTTGGCGGATTTATCAACTCAGCCGGCGAGAAAAATATTCAATAATCCATTGCCATTGGCCCTTGCCTCATTCCCTTTTTGGCTACATTGGAAAGAAGGTATCCGGCGCTAAATTGATTTCCAGTTTTTACGGACTGGAGATAAAATGGCTAAAGAAAAGCCTTCCGTGCTTATTACCTTTTGTCCGCTTCTTGGCTAATAAATCGGATGCCCTCACCGCCATCTCTACTTATACCGCGCAGGAGATAAATTCCTTAGGCATCAAAAAGAAGATAGAAATAATTCCTTTTGGGGCGGCCATTTCAATGGAAAGCAAACAGCTTGAGATTCCGGAAAAGAGGGAAGATAAGACGCCTCAGATTTTATTTGTTGGGCGATTGATTGAAAGAAAAGGCTTAGATTATTTACTCCGGGCACTGGCCGAGGTCAGAAAGAAAAGAAAGGTTCTTCTCACAATCGTCGGTGAGGGAAAGGAGAAAAAAAAATTGACCGACCTGGCTCGGGAATTAGGAATTGCCGGAGAGGTCAATTTTACTGGTTTCGTCCCTTCACGAGAACTGGCAAGATATTACCAGATGTGCGACATATTTGTTCATCCAGCGATTGTTGACGCTAAGGGAGATGCCGAAGGTTTAGGGGTTGTCTTATTAGAGGCAATGAGTTATAAAAAACCAGTAATCGCCTCCCGGGTCGGCGGTATCGTTGATATTATCAAAGATAAAGAGACCGGAATTTTAGTCAGCGAAAAATCGGTGGCGGAATTAAAGGATGCTATTTTGCTTCTGCTTAAAGATAGCAATTTAAGGAAAACCCTTGCCGAGAACGGATACCAGTTTGTCCGGAATAACTTCAATTGGGATAAGATAATAACCCAGTTAAAAGATTTATATAAAATCCTTATCCGCCCGAGTCGGGCGAGACAAAGCTTTTGGCAAGCGGATTAACTCTGGATTTTCCTCTTTCTACCGCGGGGATTAGTCTTAATAAGTATCTATCTCTGGTTTGATGAGGTCAGCGTATTCTTCTCTTCGCCGGATTATTCTAAAATCTTTGCCATCAACCAATACCTCGGCGGCTCTTGGCCGGGAGTTGTAATTGGAGGACATAGAAAACCCGTAGGCGCCGGCACTCATTATTGCCACAATATCGCCTCTTTCTAAAAGGGGTGTTTTCCGGTCAAGGGCAAAGAAATCACCGGTTTCACAGATTGGTCCGACGATATCGGCGACAACATTTTTCCTCTCTTTCAAGACAATCGGTTGGATTTTATGAAATGCCTTATATAAGGCAGGTCGGATTAAGTCATTCATCCCGGAATCAAGGATGATAAATATCCTTCCGTCCTCTTCTTTGACGAAGAGGACCTTGCTCACCAGAACGCCGGCATTACCAACGATAAATCGCCCCGGCTCCATTATCAGAAATAAGTTAAAGTCTTCCATCAGGTGGTTTATTGCTGAGCGAAATTCGCTTATTGATTGTGCCCTTTCCTTATCGTAGATGATGCCAAAGCCGCCGCCGATATTTAGATGGGAAAGATTTATTCCTTCGGCTTTCAATTCGGTGATGAAGTTCCGCAGTTTCTTCATTGTTGCAATATAAGGACGGGAATCAAGTATCTGGGAGCCGATATGACAGGCAACCCCAACAAATTCAATATTCTTAAATTCAGTAGCGCGGCGATAGATTGCCTTTGCCGATTCCCACCCGATACCAAATTTTGTTCCCGGCTTGCCGGTGCTTAAATAATTATGAGTAGCGACCCTTACTGCGGGATTAATCCGCAGGGCAATTTTAGTCTTTTTGCCCAATCGACCGCTTATTTGATTGATAATGAGAACCTCAGCTTCGCTCTCGGCATTGAACATTAAGATTCCAGCCTGGATTGCCTCAATGATTTCTTTATCGGTCTTGCCGACGCCAGAATAGACAATCTTTGCCGGGGCGATGCCGGCTTTTAATACCCGATAAAGTTCACCGCCCGAGACAATATCAGCACCAGAGCCCAATTCGCCGAGAATTCTAATAATGTGAATATTGGAACAGGCCTTTACCGAATAGGCGATGAGATGGGGAATGTCGGAAAATGCCGCCGCAAATTTTAAGTAATGGTCGACAATCGTCTTTCGGCTATAGAGATAAAATGGAGTTGGGACTGTCCTGGCAATTTTTTGAACGCTGACCCCTTCACAAAATAAGATGCCGTTCTGGTAATTAAAATCATGCATCTTTGATTTTCAGGCTCGCTTTAAGCAGTTCAATTGCCGGTGAGAGCATTTCGGATTTCACATAGATTATCACATCGGTATGGCTGGTTATCATTTCAATGATGTTTATGTTATTCTTGGATAGTATCTGGGAGATGACGGCGATAACGCCTGGGGATTCAATAAAGAGATAGTTGCGAACGATTAGTTCAGCGATTGGTTTAATACTGCTTATACCAGTAAGCAATTTTTCTTTCCGGATGAAGGCGTCGTGGATGGCCGGGTATATTTTTTTGCCCGCTTCTTCATTCAGATAGAGGTTGATGAAGGAATCGCTCTGGCTCATTGAATGGATGGCAATACCTTTTGCTGATGTTAAGGTAAATAGCCGGGGCAGGAGAATTGATTTTTGGGAGAGGTTCTTACCAATTAAGGTAACCATCATCAGTTTTGCCGGGCCGGCAATTATTTTTGTCTTTGCCGCACCACCGATTTTTGTTCCTTTAAGTTGTAATTTATTTAAGTCCTTAAAATTAACAATCCGCGATGTCGTATTCTTATCTTTGAAGCGCAGGGCATTGGGGTGAAGCACGCGGGCACCAGCAATAGAAAGCAGGGTGATTTCATCAGCGCTGATTTCCTTCAAGAGCAGTGAATTTGCCACGGTCTTGGGGTCAGCGGTATAAACGCCGGCGACATCAGTTACAATCAGAACCTCGTCGCCGTTCAGATAGGCGGCGACCAGAAAGGCGGTGATGTCCGAGCCTCCTCGACCTAGTGAGACGATTGCCCCGCTACGGCTGCGGATGAAAAATCCGCTAATTACCGGAACGATTCCTCGTTTGATTAGCGGCTCAATTTCGGTTGCAAATTTTTTCTTGGTTCGCCTTTCATCTATTTTAATATTTTCAATGTCATTGCTCTTTTCTCTTGAGAGAAAAACCGGTCCCGCAGTTAAATTTTCCGATATCAGCGGCCATTCCGGACAGTGGAGGGTGATTGCCCGGGCTGGCTGACCGATGGCATTAAGGGCAAGGGTTAATAAGATGGTTGACTGCTCCTCGCCCTGGTAAAGAAGAGAGAGAAATTCCTGAGAAAAACTCCGCTCCTTTTGAAAATTACTGCCGAGGTTGATAAGACGATTGGTGGTATCACCGGGTGCCGAGACAACCGCCACTACTTCGTTGCCGGCATCAACCATCCGTTTTATAAAATTTGCCGCCTTTTTGATGCGGGCGGGATTTTTGATTGCCGTCCCGCCAAATTTAACAATCAGCCGCATATAATTGATTACCCATTATCCGCTGAACCCGAATTGGGCAATGGTAAACCGTTACCGGCAAGTTTCTTTTTTACCGCTTCGGTTAAAACAATCCCGCCGGAGACAATTACTCGTAAACCCTCATCTACTGGAATTGCTACCTCCCTTACCTCCTCTTGGGGAACGAGTATTAACCAGCCACTGGTCGGATTGGGCGTTGACGGAACAAAGATTACCTTGTATTCCTTACCATCGGGCAATAAAATCTTCTCTTCCAGCATCAAGAACCCGAAGGTAAAAATCCCCTTCCTCGGATACTCAACAATTACCATCTTCTTTAAACTCTTCCGGTCAACGAGAACCGCATCGGTCAATATCTTTGCCGAGCCGTAGATTGACTTGACAATCGGCAGACTGGAAAATAAATCCTGAAAAAATCCAAAGAGCCATTTGCCCAAGATACCCGAAGTGAGTGCCCCAATGGCGATTATTAGAATTAAAAGGGCGATAAAACCAACAAAGGAAAGAACCGATTTGGGTAAATAGGAAAGGAAAGGTAAAAGGGAGATGAATGGTGAAAGAAGTGACCCAAATCGTGATACCAAAAACCAGAGGATTAAAATCGTTAGACCTAAGGGCAGAATCGTAGCGATGCCACTCAGGAAATATCTTCTTAGCCGCTTCATTACTATTTAGTTTTTTCCTCGGGCGAAATTTTTCTAATGTTCAAATGGTAGCCTTATTCTACCCAGCGGGTGCGGCAACGGAGTTGAGAAATCCGCTCGCTCTCTTTCGTATAGCGGTCCATCACCTCGTTGGCGAAACTTACCGCATCAATTGAATAATTCTCCAAACCATTCACCTTCCCCTCTTCGGAAGAAACCAGCGCCACCCCAACATAGACCAGAGAAGAAACCGGAGAAGAGGAGGCAAGGGAAAAGGCGATTCGGGCATCATTTTCATAAAGTTCGGTGCCGACCCTCTTGATGGCGTTTCTTTCCAACTTTTCATTAATCAAGTCTTTTACGATATTGAGCAGAAGGTATTCCCGAAGAATTGCCTTTTCCAAATCTAACTCAAAATGCTCGGCAATAAAATGAAGCATCTTTGAACAATAGGGAGGTCTTTTGCCGCCTTTCGCCAGTTCTAAATCAACAATCTCCTTTAGGGAGACATCACAGGTTCCGATGAAGGCAACAATCGAATCGCCCAGGATATTAAAGGTATCATAGGCGAAGAGACTACGAACCTGCTCGCCGGTAAAATTCATCTCTTCTTTAATAAACTTAGAACGCATCTTTTATATCATAAATTATTTTTTTAATTTTGCAAGTCCCTGATTTCATCTTGACTTCCTTAGAAGCCTTTGCCTCACTTCTTGGAAAAAATTTATTGCCACCGCTGATGAATAATCAGGATAAGTCCAGGGCAACTTCTCAAAGGTTTTATTCTTATATAAAAGAGTAACCTCACAGAATATCCCCGCGCCTAAATATATCCGATGGGCATAATTCTTATGGGTCAAGAGGCAAAGGTTAGAGAGGGTAAGCAATCCTGGGTCAAGATTAAATTGCCGGCCACCCAATGGGTTTTGGAATTTTTTTTCTACTGCCAATGATTGAAGTTTTAAGTCCCGCATCGCCTCAGCCGGGAATGGCCGCAAAAATGAAACCCAGAGCCGAGAGAGATTTTTCCCCATCTCCTTTTCATAATAATCAGTGAAGTCAAAAGGGATGACTTCACTCCGCATCTCTTCCTCGCCCCAGATTTCTTCCAACAATTTAATCGGCAAATCTATCCTTTCAACTTCTTTTGTCAAAATCCCAAGGATTATTTTTCCTAACATAAAAATTCATTCTCCGGAATCTTCACCTTGGGAAAGAAAGGTCTCAATATCTTCCTTTTTGGGTAGGTCATCTAAACTGGCTAATCCAAAATATCTTAAAAATTCTTGGGTTGTGCAATAGAGAAAAGGGGCACCCATTTTTTTTGCCCGCCCGGCAATCCTAATCAGCCTTCGTTCCAGAAGAAGCGAGATTGGTGAATCGGAATCAACATTCCGCAATTTCTCAATCTCCGGTTTGGTTATTGGTTGCGAAAAGGCGATTATCGCTAAAACCTCGCGCGCCGCCTTTGACAAACGCGGCCGCTTCTCTTTGAAGAGACCCCTAATCCAATTGGCATATTGGGGTAAGGTATAAAACTGATAACCCCCGGCCACCTTGTAAATCCGAAAGGCATGTTTATCACGTTCGTATTCCTGATTTAAGGCATCAATTAAGTCAATCGCCTCCTTTTCGGTAATGGCCAGTAACCCAGAGATTTTATTAAGACCAATCGGCTCATTGGCACAGAAGAGAATTGCCTCAATGATGCGCTTCGGGTCAGGCGGTGAAGAGTTAAAACTTTTAACTTGGTTTAATATCTTCTCAATCGCCTTCTTCTGCCCCAAGAACTCCTGACGCAACTGGGGAAAGGTAGATGAGATTGGTGGTGAAAAACATTTCGCATCTCGGGGGTTCATCTTTTCAGGCGAAATTTCCTTAAAAGCCTCTGTATCCCTTTTCTAATATCCTTCTTTTTTAAATAGAGAGTGATATTCGTCGCGGTGGTCGTAAAGGCATCAATATGAATCCCTTCTTTCTGGAAACAATCAAAGACGGTCTTCAATATCTCCAAGTCCGTCCCGACCTGTGGTCCAATGAGTGAGATTGAACCAATATCCCGCTTCACCTCTAATTTTTCTCCCTTAACCTTTTCTTTTAGCCGTAAGAGAACCCCTTGGGCAACTCTTTCTTCGCTCTGCTTTAAAATGAAAGAAAGGTCAAAGCGATTATGGTAAGGAACGCCGTGGGCAAAGAAAAGCAACGGTATCTTATTAATTGCCAACTGAGAAACAACCTGAGAAAGGCAGCGGGAAACTTTGGGAACCGAAAGCAAGGTGAAGCGAACTAAGTTCTTGCGATGAGTCAATGCTAAGACATTTGCCTTTTCCACTTCCTTCTTTTCTCTAATCATCGTCCCTCCTGAATTTTTTAAAGACCGAACTACTATCTCTATATTATATTTATTGGCTAAAGCCAAGGCCCGGGGATGGAGAATCTCGGAACCTGACGAAGTGAGTTCTAATCCTTCTTCATAAGAGAGTTCTTGAATTTGATTTAAGTTCTTAAATTCCTTCGGGTCTTCAGTATAGATACCTGAGACATCTTTGTAGATTTCACACCGTTTTGCTCGCAAAAAGGCGGCGAGTGCCACCGCGGTTATATCCGAACCGCCTCGCCCAAGGGTTGTTATCTCCTTTTTATAAGAGACACCTTGAAATCCGGCAACGACTGGAATAATATCCCGCCGCAGACATTGCTTTAAATGCCCCCCTTTTATCTCATAAATCCGGGCATCGGTATGCGTAGCATCGGTTATTATCCCAACCTGAGAACCGGTAAGAGAAAGAGCCTTTACCCCTAAATCGCCGAGGGCAATTGACAATAAAGAGGCGGAAATCCTCTCCCCAACCGTCAAAAGCATATCCAACTCTCTCTTCGGAGGATTTTGCGTAAAGGCCAGGGCAAATTTATGAAGCCTATCGGTTGTGCCACCGATGGCTGACACCACCACGCAGATTGCCTCGCCGGCCTTTTTTCTTTTGGCAATATGACTAGCGACTTCTCTTATCTTGGCAAGAGAAGATAAGACACTGCCCCCAAATTTTAAGACGACCATCTCTAAACTTTACTTAAAAACTTATTAAGCCGCACCAGCCCGTCCTTTATATCCCTTTCCGGAACCGTGAGGGAAAAACGGAGATAACCCGCGCCGTATCTCCCGAAACCAACCCCCGGGGCACAGAGAACTCCGGCATTTTTCAGAAGACGCGAACAAAAGGAGAGGGAGTCCTCACCGTTGGGAGTTTTTGCCCAGACATAAAAAGTTGCTTGTGGTCTCCTTATCTCCCAGTTTAGTTCCTTAACCCCGGAGAAGAAAATCTCCTGCCGGTGGGAATAAATCTCTCTTATTTTCTTAGCGATTCTTTCCGCATAAGTTAGGGCATAAACCCCGGCTTCCTGGACACAATTCCAAGGACCGGTATCAACATTTTGTTTAATGCGCAAAAGCGCGGAAATTATATCTCTATTCCCAACAACGAATCCTAAGCGCCAGCCCGCCATATTAAAGGTCTTAGATAGAGAATGAAATTCCACCGCTACCTCCTTAGCCCCGGGGACCTCTAAGAGGGAAGGCGGCGGGGATGCAAAGTATATCTCCGAATAGACATTATCATTAAATACCAAAAACCCTTCTTTATGGGCTAAGTCAACAACCTCTCTATAAAACTCCTTAGGCGCGCAAGCACCGGTCGGATTATTGGGATAATTGAGCGCCAGGAGTTTTATTCTTTTCCCCTTTAACTCCCCAAGTTCGGGGAGGAAATTATTCTCTTCCACCAGGGGCAGGATTTTTATCTTGGCACCAGCGAGCAGTGGACAATTCCGGTAGATGGGAAAAGAAGGGTCGCCAACCGCCACCGTATCCCCCGGACCACAGATTGCCCAGAAGAGATGCGCAATCCCTTCTTTTGAACCAATCAACATACATACCTCTTTTTCCGGGTCTAATTCAACACCGAATCTTTTCTTATACCATCTCGCAACCTGCAAGCGGGTAATTATTAACCCCTCATAATTGGGGTAGCGGTGATTTTCTCCCTTCCTTAATGCCTGAATAAAATGCTGGATAATCTCCTTTTCTGGTGGTAAGTCAGGATTGCCCTCACCGAAGTCAAGCAAACGTCTGCCCCGATAATTCCTCTTCAACTCGTCTAATTGTTTGAATAAATAGGGTGGCAATTTGCTCAATCGGGAGGCGGCAAAGACCACCCCGGTTTTCTGTTTTCGGCTCATTCTTTCTTCTCCTCTAAACTCGGGCCGAGCGTATAGCATAAACGGAGAGGGTGGGATTTGAACCCACGGTAGGGCTTTTGACCCTACACACGATTTCCAGTCGTGCTCCTTCGGCCACTCGGACACCTCTCCTTAATAATTCCTATTCTCATCTTCAATATCTAAGAATAGGGAAAATATATCAACTGTCAAGTATTTGAATTTTTATAATTTTAAGGTATAATCTATTTATGAAAAAAATTCTATTGGGAGGTGGAATATGAGTAGTAGAAGAACTAACTACCCATTTTGGTTAATCGTTCTTTTCCTTCTACTCAATATCCAACCGGCAATTGCCGAAAAGGTTGAATTGCCGCCGGGACGGGAAAAACTGATAAAGGTGACGCTAACCTCTCCCCGGGAGAGAATTGAAGAGATGCAAAAGGCCGGTCTCTATATCTACGAAATTGGCGATGATTACATTATTGGAGCGGTGACTGAAGATAAGGCCTCTTATTTTACGGAAAGTTATCCAGTAGAGATTCTTATTCCGGATATGGAGGCTTATCACCAGAGACAGGCCCCTGGGGTAAACTTTGGCCGTTTTCATTCTTATCAGGAGATAGTTGATACCTTCAACATCATCGCCCAGAATAACCCGAATTTAGTCCGATTGGATACGATTGGTCGTTCGGTGCAGAACCGGGTATTATTAGCGATGAAGATTACCGATAATGCCGGGATTGATGAACACGAACCAAGAATCATCTGGGATGGAACAACCCACGGTAATGAAAATATTGGCACTGAGGTCTGTTTCTATTTAGTGAGGCATCTCCTCTTGAATTACGGGATAGACCCTTTAATCACCCAACTGGTGAACTCACGAGAAATCTGGGTTGTGCCAATTGTCAACCCGGATGGGATGGTGGCCAGGACGAGAGGGAATGCCAATGGCGTTGACTTAAACCGGGATTATGGTTATCTCTGGGATACAGGTTGGGGAAGTCCCGGCCCTTTTTCTCAACCAGAAATCTTAGCAATCAGGAATTTTACTCAGATGGCACCATTTGTTATTTATACCACTTACCACTCCGGAACCGAGGCGGTGATGTGGCCTTGGGCATATTCAAAAAATGCCCCTTATGATAGCCTCTTTATGTCCTTCTTATGCTCACGATATAGTTATTATACCAGATATCCGGCATTCCAAATCTGTCGCGGTCTATATGAGGTCCATGGCTCTTCTTCTGATTATGCCTATGGTGCGGAAGGTATGCTTTGTCTGGCGGTTGAACTCTGTTCACCCCATGTCCCGGATACATCCCGGATTGATACAATCTGTAAGAAGAATCTGAGTGCCAATTTAGAACTATTGAGGAGGTGTGCCTATGGCATCCGCGGAAGGGTTTACGACTCACTAACCAACCAGCCGATTAAGGCAATTGTTGAGATGCAACCGCCAAACTTTCCCATCTATACCGATTCTTGTGGTTATTATTTCCGCTACGCCCATCAGGGAACTTATAATATAAAGGTGATTGCCAACGGCTATCAAGAAAAGACAATTACCAATATCCAAGTGCCGGCTGATAGTTATGTCGTTTGTAATGTCCCATTGGTCCGGGATACGACAATTCCCCTCTTTGCCTACAAATGTGTCCTCTGCAATATTAAAGACCCTCCGGACCATTCCAATCAGTCGCTTACCGCCTTTGCCTTAAATAGAAGAGATAGTAGAAGATTATCCCTGGGCGTAAAAGGTTGGGCCGCTTTTGATATGCAGAAACCGATAATTAATGGTCCGGGTGCTGACTTTTATATCTATGAAGATGATTCTGACCCGGAGGCCTGCTCGGTATTTGTCTCCAATACCTGGAACGGACCCTGGAATTTCTGTGGACTTGATACCGGAACTACTGCCTATGACTTGTCAAGAGCCGGAGTGAGCAGTGCCCGCTACATCAGGATTGCGGATGACGGCGACGGCACCAATGGTCCAACTGGTGGTTTTGATTTAGATGCGATAGAAGGGGTTGTTACCAATGCACCCTTTCTAATCCTGCAGGATAAAGTCATCTATGACCCTTCGGGAAATAATAACCGTAAATTAGACCCGGGTGAGACCGTGGAGTTGGTAACCATCCTAAAAAATATTGGTCGGTTAAGCGCCAATAATCTCTCCGGAATTCTGCGCACCCAAGACCCTTATCTAACCATCTTAGACTCAATTGGCACCTTCGGGAATATCCCGCCGGATTCCCAAAGGGGAAATGACCCAGACCGATTTGTTGTTTATGCCAGTCCTTTTACCCCACGTGGTCGGGTGGTAAGATTCCTCCTTTATCTCTCTGGTCAGGGCTACCGAGATTCTTTAACCTTCACCTTAGAGGTTGGTGAATTTATGATTACCGACCCAATTCCGGATGGCGACCCGGCAATCTATTGGGCCTACGATAATATTGATAGCCTCTATCAACAAAGACCCCAATACCAATGGATTGAATTAAGAAACCGGGGGACGCAACTGCCAATAACCTCTGATGACCAGACGATAAGAATTCCCTTACCTTTCGTCTTCAAATATTATGGGCAGAGATTTACCGATTCCCTTTCGGTCTGCGGCAATGGCTGGATAGTTCCGGGAAGGGTAACATCAACCGTTAACGCCAATCAACCATTACCTGACCCAACTTCTAACAACCCCCATTCAATGATATGTGTGAACTGGGATGACTTAGACCCGCGTTATGGTAATAAAATCTGGTATTTATACGAACCGGATTCCTACCGCTTCACAATTGAATGGGATTCGGTCCATTATTATAGCCCAAGAGAACGTTGGGATAAGTTTGAGATTATCGTCTATGATACAACCATCCCAACACCGACCGGCGACAATCGCATCGTGTTTCAATACTATTCGGCGAATAACTATACGAGCAATACGGTTGGGATAGAGAATAATAACTCAACCCGTGGGATATGTGGGCTTTATAACGGCACTTATCACCGTGCCCAGGCACCATTAGTTCCCAAAAGGGCAATTGCCTTTGGGACCGGTGAACCACAGGTCGGGATTTTTGAGAAAAAGATAACAAAAGTTAGCGATAGACTTATAATCCTACCCACCATTCTTAAAGAGAGCCATAAACTAAATCCTCACCTCTCAGAAAAAGGGGAGGTAAAAATTACCCTCTATGATGCCCTGGGAAAAGTCGTAGAGCCCCGGAATTTACCCGCCGGCATCTACTTCCTCTGGTTAGAGAAAGGGGACATAAAAAAGAAAGGCAAAATAATCCTCCTGCCCTAAGACCTAAAAATGTTCTCTTTTTGGGATAAAGTCGACCACTTAATCCAAAACCCCTCTCGGGCTAAGGGCCGCTTCGGAAATAAGACCTTTCCTCCACCCAAAATAGCACTCAGAATAGGAAAGAGAATAGAACCCAGAATAGCATCCCGAATAGGACAGAGAATAGCACCCTAAATAGGAAAAGGAATAGAACTTTCAGTAGGAAAGAGAATAGGATTAAGAGTAGGCAAGAGAATAGAATCCCCAATAGAACCCCGAATAGGCAAGAGAATAGGAAAGAGAATAGGGCTTTTAATAGCATCCCTAATAGCACCCCCTATACCACCCAGTATCTTACCGAAAAAATCCTATAAGTC
>CAYRLZ010000027.1:0-29172 GCA_964425275.1 uncultured bacterium
ATTTCTAATACTTTAAACCCTTGCAAACTAAGAAGCTCTTTGATATAATTAGTCATAGGGCTAATCCTCCTTTTAAGTTTTTCATTCAAGTTAAAAATTATATTAGGGGTTAGCCCAGACTTCAAGCCTTCTTCCCAAAAAGTAGTAAAGAGCCTATTTTAATAATATCGACATCTGTCAATAGTCTTATTCATTTGGCTATAATGACCCTGAACGGTCTGGAGGCGGGAGAGAAACTATTAACCAGATTAATATTAGTGTGGCTAATATTTTAAGAGAAGCACTTTTTCATTTAAGTTCATTTAAGTCTTTGATTTAACATAATTTACGGAATTTTTGATGAAAGATAGAAATTACCCTCCTGTCAATTACCCGAACAATAGTTCTATAACAATAGTTATAGTTTTCAAAGCCCGATTTTTACCCCTAAGTCTTCAGTTTTACGCAACTTATTGGATTTTTCATTATTTATAGGGGGTAGCCCTCTGGGTCGCCCTCTTGGTCTATTTTTTAACCTAATTCTTTACCTAACCCAAAGTCTAATTGAGTGTCTAATTCCAAGTCTAATTCTCTGGTTAACCGAAAGGCTAAATGAGTGTCTAATTGTCAGGGTAGTTCTCTAAGTAGTGGAGCAAGTATCTCTCGGGCTAATTCTCTATCTAATTCTCGGCCTAATTGAGAACCTAATTCCCAACCTAATTTCCCATAGCCTCTTTGGACAACCAAGCAGGGATTCTTCGCTTCCCACCAGAATGAGAGAGGGCAGTTGACCACTTGAGGCAAAGCCGAATTGCCTCTTCTATTCCCTTAGAAGAGGCAATCCCCTTGCCGGCGATGTCAAAGGCTGTGCCGTGTAAAGGTGAGGTGCGAATAAAGGGAAGACCTAAGGTGGTATTTATTCCCTTCCCCTTAGAGATAGTCTTTGCGATTATCATCCCCTGGTCGTGATAGGGTGAGATAAAACCATTGTATTTCTTATAGAACCAAAGAAAGGAATCAGCCGGCAGGGGACCTTCAATTCTTATTTTCAGGGCATTTAATTTCTTTATCCCCTCTTTCATCCTCGCCTCTTCGCCCAAAGAGAACTCATCACTGTGAGGATTTAAAGAAAAGACCCCAATTCTGGGAGATTTGACTCCTTCAAATCGGGAAAGGAAGTCATAAAAGAGTAATCCCTTTTCAATCACCGCATCCGCATTAATAAAGGAGGAGACTCTTCGCATCGGTGTGTGCAAGGTGAGAAAGGTAATCTTTATATCTTTATCGTAGGCTAAAAGGGAATAATTTTTTATATTAAACTCTCTTGCCAAGAATTCGGTCTGGCCCGGAAACTTAAAGCCGGCATTCCAGATATTTTCCTTGCAAATCGGTGCGGTAACCATTCCCTCTGCCTCGCCTCTCTTTACCAAATCCACCGCCAATTTTAGACTCTCCAAGGCAAATCTTGCAGTCTTTTCATCTGGTTTCCCAAAAGAGAAATCGCATTTATCAACCACTTCTAAGAGATAAGGGGAGTAGTCAAATGATATTTTCAATTTGCGGTATATCTTTTCTAAGACATATCGGTTACCGATAATCTTCACTTTATCGGGTGAGAATTTTTTTATTGCCTTTAACACAACCTCCGGTCCAATCCCGGTTATCTCACCTAAGGTTATAACAATCATCTCTATTTAACCGACAATATAGAAATCAGTAGGTGCTTAAAGTTCCTTGTCTTCTGGTATATTTATCAAAGATGTGAAAAGTTAAGATGCCAAAGGTAATCCAGATGGCACAGAGAAGGAATAACCGAAGAAACATCACCGGGAGAGAGAAAGGGAGTTTCTCGCCGATTAAAAAATGCCTCACACCCAAAACCCCATAGGTTGATGGAATGAAGAGAGACGCCTTTTGCATAAAGACCGGCAGGACGCCTAAGGGATAGGCAATTGGGGTTATGACCATCATTATGCTGGAGAGCGCCTCAGAGACTAGCCAGCCCTGCTTGAATATTAAGGTAAGGGCGGCAACCATCATCCCGAAGCCATAAAGGGCAAAAATCATAATCGCAATGAGCACCAAAGACGGGAAGATGCCACTTGCCTTTACGGTAAAGGTGAATATGATATACATAATAATTAACTGGAAGACAATGATTATGCTCTGGTGGAGAGTAGAATGAGCCGCCATCCCTAAGGCAAATACCCAGCGCGGGACCGGTGCGGCAAAGACCGATTCCAATGTCCCATAATACTGCTCTTTCCTTAAAGAGAAACCCATCGCCCAAAGTGCCATATTCAAAAAGCCGATGAAGATATAGCCCAAAATGACAAAGGTTATGATATCGCTACTGCCGGAAAGTTTCTCTAAGTAGGGTGAAGACCGACCGCCAACTATGGCAATACCGTATAAGAGATGGGGCAGAAGATAGACGATTGGGTCAACGAGGCTGCGGGCAAAATCGGCCTTATAGGCCAGTTCTAACTTCCATTCTTTAATATTCTCAACCCAGATGGCCCGCAGATAACCAGGTAATCTTCTCATCAGTGCATGGCAATCGTTCCAACCTTTCTTGTCTGCTTCTCCAAATAGGTAAAAAGGAGGATGCCCGTGCCTAAAAATAGAACATCCATCAGACCTAAAAGGAGAAGTGTCTTCGTTAAATCAAGAACACTCTTATTTAAGAGGATTATTGCCCGCACCGCGACTAAGGCATAGGTGAGTGGGATAAGCAAAGAAATCGTCTTGGTTATTGGATTTATCTCAACCGGATAACGAATCGGTGAAAATAAGTAGAATACCCATTCCAATGTCCGGACCCAGCCGTGAACCTCTTTTATTAAAAGGGTAAACCCAGCCAGGGCAATAGCCAGCCCATAGAATCCGACCAGAAGTAAGAAGACAATCAGGGCAACCGGCAGAAATTGATTTATGCCAACCCTCAAACCCAAGATAAATACCGCAATCAGCGATTGGATGAAGACAACGACCGAGGCATAGAGAAATTCAACTACCGTCTTGCCAACAAGGATAATCAGCGGATGGGTTGGTGAAACAATCATATATTCTAAGGTTCCCCAATAGGTCTCCTCGCGCAAGGCATTCCCAACACCCCAGAGTCCTGAAAATATGTAAGTAGAGATTATCGCCCCCAAGAGGACAAAGGAGAGATAATTGGCGGTACCGGTAAGATTCTTAAAGGATTCACTTTCCAGGCCACCAACAAAAGCCTTGCCCTGAAATATGAAGGGTAATACCCACATCAGAGGAAAGATTCCCCAGAAGAGAAGCATTATTGGATAAGTGAGCCAAATCTTCATCGTCTTTATCACCTCGGCCTTTATCACTCTCAGGGTTCTCATCATTCCTCTAAGGATTCTCTCGTATCTTCTTTTAACGAAGTGCCGGTAAGATAGATAAAGACATCTTCTAAGGTGGCTTTCAGATTATTTATGGTGAGAATCTTATTATTATCTTTGCTGATTATATTTAGTGCCTCACTCAAAATATCTTCGCTATGGCGGGCGATAATCTTTAAGGTCGTTATGTCATCCTCATAGAAAAGCGAAACACTTTCTACGGTTGGGATCTTTTCAATCGCTGATTTCTCTATCACACCAATAAACTTTATTTCTAAGACTTCCTTATGCGGTATTTCCTTCTTATATTCGGCAGGACTTTTCACATCAATTATTTTCCCCTTGTCAATAAAAGCCACCCGGTCGCAGAGCTCATCGGCCTCCTCCATATAATGGGTAGTTAAGAGAATCGTCTTTTTATATTTTTCGCGTAATTCTTCTTTGATAAAATTTCGGATAAATCGGGCAAAACCCGGATCAAGCCCTAAGGTCGGTTCGTCTAAGAGCAGAACCTTCGGGTCGTGGAGTAAGGCACGGGCTAAGGAGAGTTTCTGTTTCATCCCGGAGGAATACTTTTCCACCCTTTCATTTGCCACATCCTTTAATCCTAAGAGTTCTAAAAGGTAATCTATCCTTTTATCCCTCTCTTTTGGTGTCATCCCATATAGGGCGGCAAAGAATTTGAGGTTATCAACCGCTGATAATTTCCAGTAGAGTGTCCGCTCACCTGAGGTCAAAAGACCAATATTGCCTCTTGCCCAGAGTGAGTTTTCAAACACATCCTTGCCAAACAAAAAGATTTTTCCTTTATCGGGAATGAGGAGGGTAGCGATACAGCGGACAAGGGTTGTCTTGCCAGCACCGTTCGGTCCTAAGAGTCCAAAAATCTCCCCTTCGTGAATAGCAAAACTGGCTGAGTCTAAGGCCAGAATCTCTTTCTTCTTCAATCCTTTTCCCCGGCGAAACTTTTTTGTTAAATCCTTAATCTCTAAGGCATCCATATCCGCTCTGTGCCCTACGATTGACGCTTAAAACTTTGTTTATTAAATCTTCCATCTTTCGTGCCGACTCATCCCAGGAAAATCTCTCGGCCCATACCCTGGCCTCTTTACCCATCTTAAAAACCTCTTCATCATTATCAAGGAGTTCCTGCATCTTCTCGGCTAATTGGGTTATGTCACCGTATTCATAAAAGAGTCCGGTCTTCCCCTCCAATACCGCATCAATTAGCCCCGGGGAGCGGGCAGAAATCACTGGTGTGCCGCAGGCATTCGCCTCAATGACAATTAGACCCCAACCCTCCTTAATTGAGTTCTCAACTAAAAAGCGCGCCCTCTGATAGAAATCTAACTTTTCTTCTTCCCTGATATAGCCGGTGAATTCTACGAGATCGGTAATCTCTAATTCCTTTGCAAGTTTTTTTAACCGCGGCCGGTCATCCCCATCGCCAACGATTACCACCCGGAAGTCCTTTCGTTTGAAGGAAAGAAAGCGGGTGGCAATCAAGAGGTGGTCGGTTGACTTATACCTCTTTAACCGACCGCAATGCAGGACTATCTTTTCTCCTTTCTTTGTCCAATTCGGCTTAAAGAAATTGAT
This sequence comes from uncultured bacterium, assembly GCA_964425275.1. Classification (GTDB taxonomy): domain Bacteria; phylum Hydrothermota; class Tepidihabitantia; order Tepidihabitantales; family JBDRVQ01; genus CAYRLZ01. The sequence continues at coordinate 4,941 of CAYRLZ010000027.1, forward strand.
ATCCACGCCGGGTGGAATTACTTTTATCCTTTCGCTTATATCCTGATTAAAGAGGTGGATTAAATCTAATTTTGTGCTTTCCGAAAGGCAAGCAAAATAGTTATTCTTATAAACCTTGGGGATGAGACTTTCCGTGAGATAGACATAAGTTGCCGGTAAAAGAGAAGTCTCTTTATAAAGTGTCTCGCGGAAGAGGTGCATCAGAATCGCCAAGACCGGTCTATCTTTGATAAAATAAGGAGAATAGAAGGGAATCTTATTTAAGTCATCAATTATCAGGTCAAAATTATTTTGGGCAACAATCCCTTTGAGATGACGATAGACGGAGAGGTTAAAGGTATTTTTCCCACCGATTCTTAGGAAATTTATACCAGATATTTCCTCCTCGGGTGGCAGATTAGACCTTTCGGCAAGAAAGGTAATCTTATAGCCCTTTGCCGCCAGCCGCCGAAATATTTCATAGGCATAAATTTCCGCTCCGCCGGCTAAGGGATTTTTGGGACACCGCCAGTTAATGAGCAGGATTTTCATCAGACAGAAATGCGGAATAATGGGTCGTGCAGGATTCGAACCTGCGGCCACCGGATTAAAAATCCGGTGCTCTGCCATCTGAGCTAACGACCCGAGAATCTATTTTAACCAAAAATAGAGAAAAATCAACCCCACGCTCCAACCGAGAAGAGATGACCAATCTCCTTGAACGAAAAGTCTCTAATTGACCAAGAGGAATTTATAAGTATAATGAAGATAGGAAGTCTTTCTTGGCTTCCTAAAAGGAGATAGAACGATGCCATCGGTTGAGCCAATTTTGAAGATTGATTTTCCGGCGGTGGTGAAAAGGATTGAAGGCGATATCCAAGAAAATGTCTTAAAACATTCGACCCGAGGGGTACTGATTGGTCTCAGCGGTGGGATTGATAGTGCGGTTCTGTCCACCCTGGCGGTGAGGGCCTTGGGCAAAGAGAAAGTCTATTTATCTTTTCTCTACGACCGGACAACGGAGAAGGAATCAAAAAGAAAGGCCTTACTTATTGCCCACTGGTTAGGAGTGAAATTAGAAAGCAAGAATATTGACCCGGCAATCTCCGAGATGGGGGTATACAAGCCTTTGGTTATGCGGTTAGATGTCCTATCCAATTCCGTGAGTCGTTATCTCATTAATAATCTCTATCGTTGGCTACTTCAGGAATCCCCTTTTGTCTCAACTCTACGTCGGGGGAATTTTGGCCGAAATAAACTTAAGGAGTTGATTTTTAATTCTACGGTTCGCCATATTGAGGCAAGTTTTAATGCCCGGCACATCTACCGGCGGCGAGTATTAGAGAAAAAGGCGAAAGAAGAGAATTTACTGCTCTTGGGTGCAACCAATCGCTCGGAATGGGAGGTCGGCTGGTTTGTTAAGGGAGGTATTGATGACCTCCCACACTCACCACTTATCGGCCTATATAAAACCCAGATTAAACAACTGGCCGCCTATCTGGGGATACCATCAGAAGTCAAGAACCAGATTCCTTCTCCGGATATGATGAGAGGGGTTACGGATGAGTTTGCCTTGGGTATTAGTTATAATAAGATTGATATTATCCTTGATGGTCTTGACCATAATCTTTCAGAAGCCGAGATAATTGTTAGGGGTGTGAAGAAAAAAGAAATCTCTCTGATTCGTGAAATGAACCGCCTCTCGGCTTGGAAAAGAGGAGCACAACATTCAGAACGACCGGTTGCCGACCGCGGAAACGGCGGATGGCGAAATTCTGATATTACCTTCCCAAAATAAAAATCGCGTAGGGAATTTACTTTTGAATTTTATTCTTTATAATGAATTATGAAAATTATTGCGATTTCTATACCGTTTCTGGTTTCAATTGTCTCGGCCTCTCTTCCCGTAGATTCGCCGCCGGTTAAAATTGGGCTGGCGCTCTCGGGTGGTGCGGCTTTGGGATTTGCCCATATCGGGGTCTTAAAGGTCTTAGAACGGGAAGGGATACCGATAAGTTATATCTCGGGTAATAGTATGGGTTCAATGGTCGGCGGTGTTTATGCCGCTGGTTATCGCGCCACCCAGATTGAGAGTATCGCTGTTAATGCCGACTGGTCAACGCTTTTCAGTTCCAATGTGCCATTTGGTGCCCAATATCTCCCGGAGAGACAGCAGGGTGAACGTTATATCTTCCAGTTAAGGCACCGTGGTTTTTTCCCGGCCCTACCCAGTGGGTTAGTTTCTTTACAGAATGTTGAATTCCTCTTAATGAAACTCTTATCCGAAATTGAGTATAATACATATTATAATTTTGATAACCTACCAATTCCTTATCGGGCGGTAGCCGTGGATTTGATTACCGGTAAAAAGGTAATTTTAAGAAAGGGCAGATTAGGGCAGGCGATTCGGGCCAGTATCGCCATCCCTGGGGTCTTTGCCCCGGAAAAGTTGGCGGGACAGGAACTGGTTGATGGTGGTGTCCAGCAGTATCTGCCGGTTGACCCATTGTTAGAATTTAAGCCGGATTTTATAATTGCGGTTTTGACAATGAAGCACAATCCGGAGACCGGGGTCTCATTGATTGATGTCATCTCCCGGACGATGGATGTTGTGAGTATTGAAGACCTCAATCGTCAGAAGAAGTTGGCTAATGTCTTGATTGAACCGAATGTTGATTTATTTCTCCATTCCGACTTCGCTCGGGCTAAAGAACTGATTGCCGCTGGTGAGAAGGCAGCGGCGGCCGCGCTACCCGAAATCCGGGCGAAACTTGCTGGTCGGACCCTCGCCAGTCAGAGAAAACAGATACCCAAAAGACCTCCAGTAGTAGTCCGTTCTGCCCATTTTGAAGGTCTGCGGGTAACCAAGGCGAACTTCTTACGTCGTGAACTAAAAACCCGCCCCGGAAATTACCTCCAATTTGACCAACTCATTTCCGATTTGGTTCGGTTATTTAATACCGGGCTCTTTACTGATGTGAACTACCGGTTGGAAGAATATCCCGGGGATTCGGTGGCCGTAATCTTTGAATTAGAGGAAAGGGCCTATGGGTTCTATTCCTTAGGGATTCGTTACGATAATATTGATAATATTGGACTGGGTTTAGAAGTTGGGCAAGGCAATTTGTTGGGTTCGGGTGCCAGTATCCGAGGGGTTCTCCACTTAGGTAATCCGAGTGAAGCAAGGTTAGGAATTACCGGCACCCGCATCTTTTGGGTGCCCTTTGGCTATCGGCTTGATGGCTTTTTTAATTCAAGAGACCACGCCTATTATGAGAATGGAAAATGGCAGGCCGGATATAACATCAATACTTTGGGTGGGATTGCCGAGGCGGGTTATATCTTAGGCCAGAATTCTTTTTTTAATGTTGGTATCAAGGCCCGCCAGATAACTTACCGAAAACCAGCCCTCCCTTATCTTGAACCATTTCCGGAAAGAGAGCGGCTAATCGGTCCCTCCGGGCGATGGGAGTTTAATAACTTCAATAACCTCCATCTACCGACTCGTGGTTTCACCTATCGCCTGACTGGTTTTTATGCCAGCCGAAAACTTAAATCAACCGATAATTTCTTGAAAGGCAATTTTTTCTCCGAACGGATAATTCCCTTAACCCCTTCTCTATTGCTTCACAGTGGTTTTGAGGTTGGAATTTCCTGGGGCAAACTGTCTCTTGCCGAGTATTTCCGTAGCGGTGGTTTGGGGTTTATTGGCTTTGCTCCGGATGAATTCACCACCACCCAAAAGGCAATCGTTCGTCTTAGTATGAACTTCCGCCTCTTCCAATTATTTAATCGTAGCGATTACCCTTTTTATGGTCAATTATTTTTTAATATCGCGACCTTTGAAAAATTGAATAAATTGATAGGAAAATTTGACATTTATTCTCTCCTGAATTGGGGCAGCGGTCTTGGGGTGCGAACGAACAGCCCCTTAGGACCCTGCCAATTCATTTTTGGGGTAGGCGACTTCGCTAAACCAAAAACCTATCCTGGTATTAGGTTCAATTCCTTTCTATCTATTGGCCGGGATTTCCGGTATCCGGACTGACCCCGCACGCTTTGCGGTGCGCAAGCACTCAGGTTTTGGAAAAAAGAATTTTCCCATTCTGCGTTCTGCAAAGCAGGGGCGAAGTCCAAGCAGGTGCGGAGCACCCATAGGGATTATGAGGATTCAGGAAACAGTAGAGAGAATGCAGGGGAAAATTTTACCCTGTCTCCGTGCGAAACAAGTCATGGTGATTCCCCAAGAAATGAGACCTTTACCTTCCAGCCCGGGTCGTCTTCGGTGGAAATGGATATGAAATAGACACCACGGGGTAAAGTGCGACCATCTAAGTCTTTTCCATCCCAAACACATTCCTGATAACCGCGACCCTCAAAACGATTCTTTAAGGTGAGTAACCTCTTGCCACTAATATCATAAACCTCGGCAATCACCCGACGCGCATTATTCAGGTGATATCTAAGAACCGTCTTATTCTTAAATGGATTGGGAGTGGCGGATAAGACATATACGGTCTTATTCCTTTCCCTTTGTCTGGCACTGAGTATTAAATAACTAATCCCCGACTTGCCCGAAATTAGGGTATCGCCATAACCCAATCTTAAATTAATTTGTCCGTCAAGAATTTGGCACTCGCCAAAAAAGACAGTATCACCATCTCCCTTTTCTAAGACCTTCGTACCAATCGTAATCCTGGTCTTAGTCTCTTTCCCCTCGGGGTGAGAAAAACTTCCAATTTCATAATAGTATCTCCCTGGGGGAATTGGAAAACTCCATTCGGCAATCTCTGAATTCTCTACCCAGTGCGCGGTGGCACGGATGAAGGATGTCTCTTTTTGATTTATGGTAAATTCCATCTCACGCCCCCAGGCGCCGATAAAATTTGCATAAGTGAAGGGAGAGACCGAAAAGAGATTAAAATCATTCTTATAGACAGGATGAGAGAAATTGACCGATAAAACTATCTCGTCTTGACCCGGGGAAAGGGTGAGGAATGTATGCTCTTCTGACCAGTAAATCTTTGCACCGCGCCGACCACCGACCCGAAAGTAGTATTTGGTATTGGGCAATAGCCCCGGTAAATAAATTGTATGCCTCTTTGAGAATTTCTGCTCAATATCCAGAGGCGGAAATTGGAAGATATACTTATTTGGCTCAATCCCCCATTTAATAATTGATGTTGCGGGAAGCGATGTCTCATAGGAGATTTCAGCTGAATACCCCAACACCTTCTTCACCAGGAGATTGGAAAAAGTGAGTTCCTCCTCTTTGGCTTCCTGGTCAAGTACAAAACTATCACCGGGCAAATAATCCGGCACTTCATTATCAAATAAGAAACTTTTGACCTTTAATTTCTTGCGGCTTTTTAGGATTTCAACAAACCCACTTTTGGCGGAGGCAAAGGCAAGATAACAATTCCTCTTATCATAGGGGGAAGGACGAGCCTCCTCATCGGGAATCGTGAAATAGATTACCCCGCCCGGTTTTTTATAATAGTCTTTATCACCACAGAAGACAAGCCCAGGACGATTAGCAGAGTAGGGGTTTTCAATAATTGGATAGGTGCGCTGGAAATTATTACCACCGCCTAAAAAGACAATATCAAAACCCCTAACAGTTTGTTCGGAAGAAGAAAGAAAGAGAGGGAAATTTAAGTCTCTCTCGCCTTTGGATTCCTTAAAATAGGAAGGTAAAAAGAGTAATGAGAAGGCATCATTCTTTTGCCCGGGCGTCCCGCTCGGTGGGAAGTGGTAGGCAAAAGATTCTTGGGAAGGGGAGAGGCGCGCAACGGCAAAGAGATAAGAGGTGTGTGGTGGCTGAAATCTTTCCGGTAGTCTCCCGAAGGGAACTAAAAGATGAGGAGAAAGGGAGAGGAGTTTCTTTAATAGAAAGCGCAGCGCCGGGCTCGTATCCTTTTCCCAAAGAGAAGGGATTAAGATAATTTTGAAATTATCGGCTGAGGGAACGGAGAAATGATAAACTGGAGATTTTATATTATTAGCCTTAATTATAAAACTATACCTAAGACCCGGGGTTAAGTCTCTTAATATTAAACGGTGTTCTCTCTTTGCCTCAGTCTCTTTAACTGTATCGGAATAAAGGTCTTCCGCCCCATAAAACAATTGGGAGCGGACCGGTTTTTCTGTCTTGAAGGCAATGATTACCTCACCTTCCTCGGAAGAAAATTCCAGAGTAGGTCCGGAGATAAAATTAAATAAAAATAAAAATAAACAAACCATAACTCATCTTACAAAAATTTCCCGAGAAGTCAAGGTCAACTCCATATAATGGAAGAAACAATTGAACCACCTTCTTTATTCCCCGGCCTTTTTCACAATCTCTTTTGCCCATTTCCTTGCCTTAATAGCATTAAGTTCTTCATTAAACATTAACGGCTCGAAAAAACCCTTCTTTCCTAAAATCTCATTTCCCGAAAGTGCCTTCTTCATATTCCCGAAGACATTTCCTTTTAGTCCGCCGTAACAGCAAAAGAGGGCAATCTTTTTACTCTTTAACCTCATACCCGCACATAAGTCAAGAAAAGTTCTAAGGGGAGGGCTATAATTAAATGCCCAGACCGGTGTCCCAATAAATAAGACCTCATAATCCTGAGGATTTTTATCCAATGGCAACAGTTCTGGCTTTTCTTTCATAACCACTTGTTTTCCACCCCAGAGATACCTCCACAAACTTCCGGGGTCTATCTCCCTTTTTGGCCTCAATCTTAAAATATCCGCCCTGATTTCATCTGCGATATTCTCAGCAATAAACTGCGTATTACCGCTTAGAGAATAATAGACAACCAGTTTCTTCATAACCAACTATCTTTCCCACCGGTAACAGATTTCTCACCTCTTCGCACCAAGTCTCACTTCATTCTATCCACTTTTATCCTCTTGTCAAATATTTTCTTCTTGTATAGACCAAAATCATATTCTCTCCCTTTGGAAATTAAAATTTAGGGAAACACTTTGAGCGGATTTTTACTCTATATTTAGATATGGGAAAAAGGCTAATTTTATTAAGTATAGTTAAATCAATAACTTATATTTTTGGGCAATTTATACCAGGAGGTAAAAATGAGAGGATAAAATAACTTAATTAAAAAGACCTGACCGCTTTTATTTTAACCAATCCACCCAGCATAGGAGGGGATTTTTCTTTTTGAAGGGGGGAGTGCTACAGGGGGTGCTATTCGGGATGGTATTAAATATCCTATTATTCTACCTATTCTTAGTTCTAATCTTTATCCTGTTCGGTATCCTATTCTCTTACCTATTGGTAATCCTATTCTCTATCCTATTGAGCGTTCTATTCCCTTTCCTATTGGGAGTGCTATTCTCTGCCCTATTGGGAGTGCTATTCGGTATGCTATTCTCTTTTCTATAAAGAGTTCTATTCAGAATCTTATTATATTATCCAGGGGTAGTGAAGTGCAGTTAATCTCTACCTGTATCCAGTGCGGTTGACTTTCCAGAGAAATTCCTTTATAATCTCTTCTATGCCAAGCGAAGTGATTAGAGAGATTGAGAGAAAGAGCGGGCAGTTAATCTCTGCCTGTATCCAGTGCGGTAGATGCACCGCCACCTGCCCTTTGGCCAGGTTTATGGATATGCCACCACGAACCGTGCTCTTCTTTTTACAAATCGGGCAACTGGAAAGTGTCTTTGCCTCTCGGGGTTATTGGCTCTGTGCCTCCTGCCTTATCTGTGGTGCCCGTTGTCCCAAGGCGATTGACTATTATAAAATTTCTGATGCCCTCCGTTCAATTTATCTTATGACCAATAAAAAAGAACCGATTGTCTCTCCTGATAATTTACCTTCGGAACTGGTAATTGAGGCGCCCCAGCAACTTTTTATCTCCGCATTTAGGAAATGGACAAAATGAAGGAATTTCTCTATTATCCGGGCTGTACCCTTTATACCAAGGCCGCAAACTTTGACCGGCCTTTAAGAAAGGTTTCCGAAGAAATGGGTTTTACCTTAAAAGAATTATCTACCTGGAACTGCTGTGGGGCAATCTATAATGAGACCTTAGATGACCTCACCGCCCATATCGCGCCAATAAGAAATTTAATCCAGGCAAAAAAGGAAGGTAAAGATAAGTTGGTAACCGCCTGCGCCGCCTGCTATAATGTCTTAAAAAGAAGCCAAAGTTTTATCTTTCAAGAGAATAATCCGGATGCCAAAAGAAGGCTTTGCGCCTATCTCAGTGATGAGATGGATGGTTATAATGGCGATGTTCTCGTCTTACATTACCTGGAACTCTTAAAAGAGGAGATTGGCTTTGAGCGGATAAAGAGTTATCAGAAACTGAACGGTCTTAAAATTGGCTGTTATTATGGATGTCTTTTGACCCGGCCGAAGAGGGTTATGAATTTTAACGAAGAGACAATGGAAAACCTCTTTTCTTCACTTGGCGCCGAGATTATTGACTCGCCTTTTAAGGAATACTGCTGTGGTGGTTATCTCTTGCTCGGGGAAAAGAGCGGGGCATTAGAGTGTATCCAAAGAATACTTAATAGTTTTTTCGGTGCTGATGTCATCATTACCTCTTGCCCTTTATGCCTCTATAACCTTGACCGTTTCCAGAAGGAATTGGGATTTAACATTCCCATTTTATATTTTAGCCAACTCCTCGGCCTAAGTTTTAACTTGGGAGAAGAAACCTTGGGTCTTGCCCAACACACCATTGACCCGAGACCAATCCTTAAAAAAAGGAGACTCTATGGATAACTTTGAACCAAGGATAATTGGTTTTCTCTGCAACTGGTGTAGTTATGCCGGTGCCGACTTAGCCGGGACCTCAAGAATTCTCTATCCACCCAATATAAGAATTATTCGGGTGATGTGTTCCGGCTATGTTGACCCCCAGTTTGTCTTAAAGGCATTCGCCTTAGGTTTTGACGGTGTATTTATTGGTGGCTGCCATCCTGGTGATTGTCATTATTCAACCGGCAATTATAAGACCCAGCGCCGGATGAAACTCCTCCAAAAACTATTAAACGAGTTAGGGATTGAAGAAGACAGGTTAAGGGTAGAATGGATTTCAGCATCCGAAGGAAAGAGATTTGCTGAAGTAGTTGAGGACTTCACCAAGAAGTTAAAGAGCCTCGGTCCATTAGTGGGGAAAGAGATTTAACCCCTGACTCCCTTCTTCTTTATGGAGATAATCCTTTTAACCAATGATGATGGGATTAATGCGGAAGGGCTTTCTTTTCTTTATGAGGCGGTTAAAGACCTCTCCGAGGTAAGGGTCGTTGCCCCAATAAATAATCAATCAGCCGCCAGCCACTCGTTCACTTTAAGGAAACCGATAAAGGTCCATAAGATAAAAGAAAATTGGTTCGGGGTTGAAGGGACACCTACCGATTGCGTCTTAATTTCCCACCACGGTCTTTTTAAGAAAAATATAAGATTAGTAATCTCCGGCATTAATGATAGCCCAAATTTGGGTGAGGATGTCCTATATTCCGGAACGGTGGCGGCGGCAATTGAAGGGGCAATCTTAGGCATCCCGGCCTTTGCCTTATCATTTCTGAGTAAAAATTGCTTTCGCTTTTCCGATAAGATACGTTCTTTCATTCGCTCCCTCAGTTTAGAAATTTTGCATCACTCTCTGGCAAAAAATACCTACCTTAATATTAATATCCCTGACCAAAAGATAAAAGGAATTAAGATAACAATCCTCGGAAAGCGCATCTATCAAGATATGGCAATAGAGACTAAGAATAAAAAAGGGGAAATATCTTATACCCTAAATGGCACGATGGGTTACCAACCGTCCCGGGGGAGTGATTTTGAGGCGGTCTATTCCGGCTATATCTCAATCACCCCTTTGCATTTAGATATGACCCATTATAAAGAGTTAAAGACCTACAAGAAGAGGTTTAAGCGGATTAAGATTTAACCCCATTCAAACCGAATCCCCTCCTCAATCCTTTTCTCTGCCTCCTTATCCTGATTAAAAACCGGGCAACCTTGAATCAAAAACCAATCTTATTCAGCATTTTTATAAATATATCCCTAATGTCTTGACCAGTAGGGTTATCCCAAACCAGATAACTAGTATCCCGAGCCCTAAGAGGATAAAACGAAAGACCTTGATTTGCTGGTGCCCCAAAGAGGCAAGGCGAGCGATAAAAATTAGCCAGGCATAGTCAAGCCAGATATGGGAGATATATAAAAGTCCAATCCCAAGAAACCCAGCCTTTTCCATCGCCTCGGAGATTAAAGACGCACCAATGCCAATCCACCAGGCTAAAAAATAGGGATTGAGGAGCGTTAAAAAGATACCGGTTAAAAAAGGTGCCGTGGGGATGGTATTCCTTTTGGGGTGCGACTCCTTGAGTTTGGGCCCCCTAAGAGCATCTCTAATGGTTGAGTAACCAAAGAGAAAAAGAAATATGCTCCCTAAGATACCTAAGAAGAGATTTACCTTCGGGTTCTTAAAGATTGTTAGAAGACCGAGGGATATAAGGATAACATAAGGTAGTTCAATTAGGGTATGACCGATGCTTGCCCAGAGACCGGCTTTCCAACCGCTTTTTAAGCCAGAGGTTGCGGTAGCCACCGTCAAAGGTCCCGGCGCTAAGGCCCCGGATAGGCTGATTACCGTCATCTTAAATATCACTCCGAGCATTTCTTTTAGTTAAAGACAGACTGTTCCATAGTGATAGGGTTCCATCCCCGGTGGAGATAAGGTAATCTTCATTTTAAGGATGGTATGCTAAATTATACCAAAGTCAAGGCATAGGTCTTGACTTTATGAGAAAAATAAGTTATAATTTAAGTTAAGAAGGAAAATTTAATAGATACGGGAGGAGATATGCGAGGAAGGAATGAGATAGTGGAGAGGATATTGGCCGGCATTTGCCGGCTCTCTTGGAAATTTAAGTCCAGCCGGCTGGAAGATATGAAGACTATCTTCGGCTTAAAATCTCTATCCCCAATTGCCCTGTTTCTGGTTTTATTCTCCTCTTCCAATGCTTTTGTTACCTGGGAGGGAAATATTCGGGTAACCCCTCAACCACGACGATTTACCACCCGCCCAATGGTCCGTTCAATCGCCGCTTGGGGTTTTGATACCCTCCATTGTGTCTATTATGATTTAACTGCTGATTCTGTCTTTTACCGCCGTTCAACCAATAAAGGAGAGACTTGGGAAGCAGAAAAGAAGTTTTCTCGATTTAACGGTTCTTATCCGGCAATTAATTGTCAGGGCAATTTTGTCTATATCTCCTATTCCCGGGGGCAAGAGATAATTATCCAGCGGTCAACGAATAGTGGCTCTGACTGGGGCACAAAAACCATTTCCCTTTCACCAAACAGTCCTATCGGAACAGCAATTGGCTCGTCAGGCAATAATCTCTACCTCGTAGCCCATTATATGGAGGATCTAAATAACAAAATTGGTCTTTATCGCTCAACCGATAATGGTGCAAATTGGTTACCCCGGATTGAACTCGGTTCTGGTAAGTATCCTTCAATTTCGGTCTGGTGTGATACAATCCATCTCGCCTACTGGAATAATAATTATATCTACTATTGTTGTTCACCCGATGGTGGAACAAGTTGGTCATCCCCGGTTCAACTTAGCAGCTTTCTTACTTTTGAACATTTCCCGGTCATTGACTGCCGTTTGGGAAGAATCGGCGTTGTCTGGTCATTAAAGGATGGACCGGGTACAGTATGGTTTCGTGGTTCTACCACCAGTGGCACAAGTTGGGGTTCACTTACTGCCCTTCCCTATCCAACCACCTGGGGGAGAAATGCCACCGTCTCCATCGGCGGGTATTCCGCTCATATCGTCTATCAAGACTCCACTCCCTTTGGTAATTACGAACTTTTTTATCGCCGGACCTCGGATAATGGTTTAACCTGGTCAGAGGTTGACCGATTGACCAATACCGTCCCGCATTCAATCAATCCCTCTCTCTTAGTGATTAACGATTCCCTTCTGCGTCTGGTCTGGGCTGAAAAGGATAGTATCTATTTCAAACGCGGTCGCTATCTCTCCAAAAATGTCGGTGTGATTGCCATCACCTCGCCACCGATGACCATTGACTCCGGTGATGAGTATCTCCCTTCCTGCACCGTTTATAATGCCGGTTTAATTACCGAAAATTATTGGGTTCGGATGAAAATCGGCAATTTCTATCAGGAAAGCACCTGGGTAGCCAATCATATCCCAAATACAAAAAGGACACTCACCTTCCCCTCTTATGCCAAATGGCCAAGGGGAAATCATGTTCTCTTCTGTTCCACAAAACTTAGCGGTGATATGTATGCAGGTAATGACACCCTGCGCCGTTCAATTACGGTAAAGGTGCAGGATGTTGGGGTTCGTCAAATCGTCTCGCCGCCAGATAGTGTTGGCTGGGGTGATAAGGTTTCCCCCCGGGTAAGATTGAAAAATTATGGAAACGAGATTGCTAATTTTTCGGCAAAGATGACAATCGGCAGTCATTACATCAGCCAAATCAATCAAACCTTAGCCGGTGGTGAGGAGAAAGAATTTGACTTTGATGATTGGGTTATTGATGAGCGCGGAACACTGCTCGCCACCTGCTCAATTTTCCTTCCCAAGGATATTAACCCGAAAAATGATACCCTAAGCAAGAGGACCCAAGTAGGATATGGCGATGTTGGCGTTATTACCATCTTACAACCCACAGCCGGTGTCTACGATTCCCTGGAAGCGAGAGTGGTTATTCCCCGGGCGAAAGTGAAAAATTACGGAAGTAGCACCATCTCCTTTCCGGTTCGGTTCACGATTGGCAATAATTTCTATGCCTCTCTTCAATTTGTCTCTGACCTACTACCGGATGGTGAAACGGAGATTAATTTTGCTCCCTGCACCTTAATCGTTCGGGGTTGCCATATTGGAAAATGCTCCACGGAATTAAGCGGTGATATTGACCGGAGTAATGACTGTAAAAAAATTCTCGGTAATATCTGCGTCAGAATTATTGATGTCGGACCAACGGAAATTGTCCTTCCCCGGGATAGTATCCAAAAGGATACAGTATTCTTCCCTAAGGTAGCGGTTAAGAATTTTGGCTTCCCGGAGGCTAATTTTTCGGTCTTCTATAAGATTATCCGGGGTAGTAATCTAATCTACTCCGAGAGCCTATCAATAATCAACCTTCCGGCCCTGCGCGAGACAATCGTTCTCTTCCCACCAACAAACCTCTCAGATACCGGAATATATTCAATTCGGGTTGAGACCGAACTCTCCGGAGACTGCCACCCAGAAAATAATATCCTTCAGGGTATATTTCGGGTCTATATCCCAACCAGCCCCCAACTACCTCCCTGGACCCTGGTTGCCCATGTCCCAACCGAACCGGATTACAAAAGGGTAAAAGACGGTGGTAGTATGGTGGCAACCAACGATGCCTTATTTATCCTAAAGGGGAACAATACCCGTAGTTTATATCGGTTCCGACCACCCGGAGAGATTATCTTTATTGATTCCGTCCCCTTAGGTGAAGGGAATAAGAAGGTGAAGAAAGGGGCGGGAATGACTTGGGACGGTGCCAACTTCCTCTATTTAGTAAAGGGAGGTAATACCAATGAGTTCTGGCGCTTTTCTCTTAACCCGGTTAGTCCGGAACCGGTCTGGCTTCCCCTGCCTCCAATCTACGGTGATAAAGGATTGAAAGGTGGAACGGGAATTACCTACTTAAACAATTATGTCTATCTCTTAAAGGGTTCAAAGACTCAGGAATTTTATGCTTACAACACTAATACCGGTCGCTGGGAGATATTAAAAGGACCACCAGTTGTTATTCCTGATGGTAGTTGCCTCACGACTGATGGTAATTTAATATATCTCTTGGTCGGCAAAAGCAATAGTTTTTACATCTATGACCCAGGATTAAACGACTGGATAGCAAAAGAGACCATCCCCTCTCTCCATCCCCAATCAGGTAGGCGAAAAAAGGTGAGACCGGGTTCCTCCCTTCTCTATTTTAAGGGAAATATTTATGCGCTAAAGGGAGGAAATACCCAGGAGTTCTGGAAATACGACCTCGTAGGAGATAGATGGATTCCCTTAGAATTAGTTCCCCGTGAACCATTAAGAAAAGGAATCGGAAGTGGTGCTTGCCTATCCTCGCTCGGTGACAATATCTTTCTCCTAAAAGGCAATAATACCCAGGAAATCTGGCGCTACGATGGCACCGGTATTCTTCTCTCTGAAAATGACAAGAGAGTAAAAAAGATGGTCAAGAATGCACCACCAACTGAGAAAGAAGATTTTGTTAGAATATACAATACTCTCGGAAACCTTATCTATCAAGGTCCTCAAAGAAACTCCTCTTTAAGTTTAAGACCTGGTATCTACTTTATGGAAAGTGTGAAGGAAAGAAGATCTTGCGGAAAGAAATTAGTCATCATTAAATAACAAAAAGTTACCGATAAACTTTAATATACCTATTCCCGGGGAGTTGCTTCACTAAACCCCGTATCTCCATATTTAGCAGTAAACTTAAAATTTCCGGCACGGGCCTTTTTGCCCTTTCTAATATCTCATCCACATAAAGCGGTGCGGAAGAGATTGCCTCTAAGACCTCTTTCTCCTCGGGTGTGAGAAGAGAGACCTCCTTCTCTTCTTTTTCCCTAACCCAGCCCAAATGGGTTAAGATATCCGAAACCTCAGTAACCGGTATCGCCCCTTCTTTTAATAACCGGTTGGTCCCCTTCCCGGTTCTGGTGTTAATTGGGCTCGGGATAACAAAGACATCCCTTCCCTGTTCTGTTGCCCACCAGACAGTAATTAAGACACCGCTCTTTTCCGGTGCCTCAACGGCTAAGACCCCTTTTGCCAGACCACTGATTATTCGGTTCCTTCGGGGAAAGTTGAATTTATCCGGCGGGGTTTTGATATTAAATTCCGAGATTACCGCACCCTGTTCCGCAATGCGCTCCCTTAAACCCTTATTCTCTGGTGGGTATTCAACATCAATCCCACACCCCAAAACAGCGATTGTCCTTCCTTTTGCCGCCAATGCCGCATTGTGAGCCGTAGTATCAATGCCCTGGGCCAGTCCACTGATAATCGTCACACCACAACCGGCTAATTCCCGGGCAAAGTATTCGGCGGATACTACTCCGTAGTGAGATGGATTTCTCGTTCCAACAATCGCCAGAGATAATTCGTCTTCACTTCTAATCTCCCCTTTGAGGAAAAGGATTGGAGGAAAAGATTTTATATCCAGAAGGTTTTTGGGGTAGCCCTCATCTAAAAAACTGACAGTCTTCGTTTTGGTTTTTTCGGCAATTTTTATCTTCTCCTGACAATTATCTAAATTGAAGTTTTTTATATTGGTCGCTACCTCTTCATCAATCCCCTCTACGGTTAGGAGTTCCTCCTTCTTTCTTCGGAAGATTTCTTCGGGGTTGTTAAATCGGCGCAGTAGGTTTTTTATCTTCCCGGGGGTAATCTTCGGCACATCAAGGAGAGCGATATAATAAGGGTTAAAATCCATCTTCAACCTTTATCGCAAAGAAGTTCTTTTAATACCGTCTCCAGTTCTTCAAGACCATCCCCGCGTCGGGCGGAAATAAAAAGGACTCTCTTTGGCTCAGATAATTTTATCTTTCCTTTCGGGTCATCGGTTAATAAATCAATCTTATTGAAGGCAACCACCTGTTTTTTCTCCAAAATCTTTGGATTATAACAGGCGATTTCCTTTTTGAGCATCTGGTAGTCGCCAACCGGGTCAGGTGATGTGATGTCAATCACAAAGAGGAGAAGGCGAGTCCGTTCAATGTGCCGTAAAAAACGGAGACCGAGCCCCTTTCCTTTGTGGGCATCTCTAATTATCCCCGGCAGGTCAGCAACCGTAAAGTGAAACTCATCCCCAATAAGTCTCCCTAAATTTGGGGTAAGGGTGGTAAAGGGATAAGGGGCGATTTTCGGACGCGCCGCAGTCATTTGGGAAAGAAGGGTTGATTTCCCGGCATTGGGCAGTCCAACGATACCGATATCTGCCAATATTCGTAGGATAATCTTTAATTGCCTTGTCTCTCCTTCTTTCCCTTTTTCTCTTATCTTTGGCGCCTGATTGGTTGGGCTTACAAAATGGGTATTGCCTCTTCCCCCCTTCCCGCCCCTCGCCACCAAGAGGGTTTCTCTATCCTTTAAGATTGAACCAATCTCTTCCCCACTGACCGCATCAAAGACATCAGTGCCCAAGGGAACCGGTACGTAGAGGTCTTTCCCTTTTTTACCGTGACGGTTTTTTCCTTTTCCGTGTTCACCGTTTTCTGCCTTATAACTTTTCCGGTATTCTAAGTCCGTTAGAGTATTTAAGTTAGAGTCGCCAATTAGATAAATTGAACCGCCGTCGCCACCGTCACCGCCATTTGGTCCCCCTTTCGGGACAAATTTTTCTCGCCGAAAAGAGATACAGCCATCACCACCCTTTCCCGCCTTCACGGTGATTAGCGCCTCGTCAACAAACTTCATCCGTTTTATCTTTGAATTTTTTCCGGAGTGCTTCCTCTACTGGTTGAGGGACAAAATTTTTGACACAGCCGCCCATTGCCGCAATCTCTTTGACCAGACGGGCCGAGAGAAAGATGAATTCTTGCGAAGGAAGCAAAAAGATAGTCTCAATCTCTGGGGCAATCTTCCGATTAGTGAGTGCCATCTGGAACTCGTAATCAAAATCCGCCACCGCTCTTATGCCCCGAATTATTGCGGACGCCTTTTTCTCCCGGACGAAGTCAACCAATAAACAAGCGAAGGGATAAACTTCAACATTCTCCCAACCCGAAATAACCTCTTTCACCAATGCCACCCTTTCTTCTAAGGGAAAAAGAGGTTTCTTTTCCTCCCGGCGGGCGACGCCAATTATTATCGTATCAAATAATTGGCGGGCGCGTCTTATGATATCAAGATGACCATTGGTAATTGGGTCAAAACTCCCCGGATAGACTACCCTTTTCATTATCGCTCCTTATCTTTTTGCTTACCCCGTTAGAAGTCCCGATGCCCATTTGCCTTTCCAAAAACTCATCTCTTTTTCTTATTACAACCGCAACTTCTATCGGGGCTTAGAAAAGTAACTCGGGTATCACCGCAGGTCTTACTTTTAATTACCCGAAGACCGCAGGGGACTACCCAATTCTCTTTTTTATGGTGCTCCGCAATAATTAGCCCCAAAGGATTCAAGAGTCCAAATTGAACAATTCCTTTTAATGTCTTTTCTATCTTACCCTCTAAGTAGGGTGGGTCTAAAAAGACCAGGTCAAACTTTTCGCCAGCGAGACGGGATAAGGACCTAAAGACATCGCCTCTTTTTGCATAACAATTAGGTAAACCCTTAATATTTTTTAAGAGAGCGGTAAAAGCCCTCTTGTCTTCTTCTATAAAATAGACCTCTTTAGCCCCTCGGGAGAGGGCTTCAATCCCCATTGCCCCTGGTCCGGAGAAGAGGTCTAAGACTCGGCTTTTCTTTACCCTTTCCCCCAGGCAATTGAAAATAGCCAACTTTACCATCTTCATTGTTGGTCTTATTCTTCCCCTTGGATAATCTAACCTCTTTCCTTTTAGTTCACCACCAGTAACAAACATCATATAGGATAAGAAAAAAAGAGGATATGTCAAGAAAAGGTCATTACAAAATATCACCCTGAGATCTTGTCAATGTTTGGGGAAAATTGAATACCCCTTATTCTCCTCGCCTTAATTAAAACAAATGATGACTCTATCGAATTAGTCGTCTTAATATGGTCGCCATAATAAATCGTGGTAGCAGGCTTCTGTAGTCTGGGTAAGCCGTAGTCAATTGATTCCTTTGCCCCCTTAAGAGCTAATTCTTTAAGGAGGTTTCCGAGGTAAACCTTAAATTTTCGTATAAACCTTCGCCTTCTTTTTTGTTCTTGGCGGGCGACCTTGGCTCTTGCTTTTCTTTGAAGTTTAAGGTATGTTCTCATTGTTCTACTCCTTTGCCGGTGCCGGTTTTAGTTTGGCACCGGCTTTTTATTATATCATAAAACCCGGTTTTTCAATTTTCCACATAATTTGATTATATCTCGTAATTGATAGGGGTAAGGAAGGAGACTCTCATTTAACTCCTCGGTTAGGTTCGGAATAACCTTCCCAGTATCATCGGGAATATCGTCTTCAGTATCGTTCCGAATATCCTTCTCTATATCTTCCAGAATATCGTCCTCTATATCCTTCCCAGTATCACCCTGAATATCACCCCCAGTATCGTCTGGAATATCCTTCTCTCTATCACCCTGACTATCGTCTCCAATATCGTCCCTGGTATCTTCTTCGGTATCGTCCGGAATATCTTCCCCAGTATCCTCTTCCCTATCGCCCGGAATATCGTCCCCTGTATCACCCCCTGTATCGCCCACCCCTCCCCATATATAGTAGCCTTTAGGAAAGAGACACTATATATAGATAAGGGAAAATCTTGGAATAATCCCCTTTTTCTATCGCTTGCAACAAAAGGTTGACTTTCTTCTTTTTTTCTTTATAGTAAAAGGTTATGCGTTTGATTGATTGGCAGGAAGAAGTGAAAAACCTAAAAGGGGTCTTCAACCCAAAGGTCGTTGCCTTTGTTGATGACCACCGGATTGTTATCTCTCGTTTTCTCGGTGATTACCAGTTCCATCGGCATGACTCCGACGAATTTTTCTATGTCTTGAAGGGAGAAATCGTCTTAGAGACAAAGGATGGGGAATTTTATCTGAAAGCCGGTGAAGGTCTTCTGATGCCGAAAGATACCTTCCATCGCTCCAAGGCAAAAGAGGAAGCAATTGTCTTGATGTTTGAAAGGAAAGACTTGAAAACCTTTTTTCAACCATGAAGAGAAATGTCTTAGAAATTAGATGGCACGGTCGGGGCGGACAAGGGGCAAGACTGGCCGCCCTCTTTTTGGGTGAAGTGGTCTTAGAAACCGGAAGATACATCCAGGCATTCCCTGAATTTGGTCCGGAAAGGATGGGGGCACCGGTTGTTGCCTATGACCGCATCTCCGATACCCGGATTCGCGACCACTCCGGGATTAAAAATCCCGATGTCCTTGTCATTTTAGACCCAAGCCTCTTTTATGCCTGTGATGTCCTTTCTGGTCTAAAAGAAGATGGCATAATTTTAGTCAATACCACTGAATCAGCGGAGGAAATAAAGGCAAAATTGGGAATACAGGACTCAAGAATAAAGGTCTGGACGGTTGATGCCTCCGGTATCTCCCTCTCCTACTTAAAGCGCGCTATCCCTAATACCCCAATGCTTGGGGCATTAGCCAAAGTGCTTGACACCTCTGGACTCCTAAAAATTGACTTCTCCTTAATGTTTTCCTCCTTAGAAAGAAAACTCTCCGAGAAGTTCCGCGGAAAAGAAGAATTGGTTATCGGAAACTTAAATTCAATCAAAAAGGCTTATGAAGAAGTTAGGGGAGGATAAATTGAAAGAAAAGATTGATAGTGAGGCGCAGTGCCTTCTTATCTCCTGGCGCAATCTGCCCTGCGGAGCAATCCTCACTGACACCAAAAGGATAAAAGAGAATAAGACTGGCGCCTGGCGGAGCGAACGACCGATTTATGATGAGAAGAAGTGCATCCAGTGTCTTGTCTGCTGGATTTATTGCCCGGATGCCTCAATTCTGGTTCAAGATGGCAAGGTAGTTGGGATTAATTACGATTACTGTAAGGGCTGTGGCATCTGTGCCAGTGTCTGCCCGAAAAAGGTGCAGGCGATAAGAATGGAAAAGGAGAAGAAATGAAAAAGGTTGTAGCCAAGACCGGAAACGAGGCGATGGCTTACGCGATGAAGCAGATTGCCCCGGATGTGGTTGCGGCCTATCCAATAACTCCTTCTACTGAGGTTGTCTATGCCTTCGCCTCCTTTGTTGCGGAGGGTGAAGTTGATACCGAATTTGTCGCGGTGGAAAGTGAACACTCCGCGATGTCCGCCTGTATCGCCGCCGCGGTCTCGGGCGCTCGGGCAATGACCGCTACCGCCTCCCAAGGACTGGCACTGATGCATGAGATGTTATTCATCGCCTCGGCATTAAGATTACCGATTGTGATGGCGGTAGTGAACCGAACCCTTTCGGCGCCACTAAATATCCATTGTGACCATTCCGATTCCTTAGCCTCAAGGGATTCCGGTTGGATTCAACTGTTCTGCGCCAATTCCCAAGAGGCCTACGACACTATGATTTATGCGGTTCGGATTGCCGAAGAGATTTATCTACCGGTAATGGTGACAATTGACGGTTTTATCCTGTCCCACTGTATGGAGAGAATTGAGATTTTAAGCGACGAAGAGGTTAAAGACTTCATTAAGGAGTTTAAGCCGAACTACTCCCTTTTGGATATTGACCACCCGATAACCGTTGGGCCGGCTTGTCTGCCCGATTCCTACTTTGAACATAAGGTAGCGGTAGCGGAGGCGATGCGGGAGAGTTTAGCGGTGATTGAAAGGGTGAGTAAGGAATTTGGGGAGAGGTTTGGTCGTTATTATGACATATTAGAAGGGTATGAGACGAAGGATTGTGAAGTGGCAGTGATTGCGATGGGTTCAACCTATGAGACCGCCACCGTCGCGGTTGATAACCTTCGGAAAAAGGGGAAGAAGGTGGGTGCCTATAAGTTAAAACTCTTCCGACCATTTCCCCACCAGAGGATAAAGGCCGAGTTAATAAATCTTCCGGTTCTTGGGGTTTTAGACCGAGCGGAAGCCTTATCCTCTTATGGTGGTATCCTTTATACCGAAATCCGAGCGGTGCTATCCGACGAAAAGAAAAAACCCCTCACCGCCAATTACATCTACGGATTGGGTGGCAGAGAGATTACGCCGGGGGAGATTGAAGGGGTATTTGAGGAATTATTCCAATTAAAGGAAAAGGGTGTTTCATCCGAAGAGGTTAGTTATATTGGAGTGAGATGAAATAATGGCAAAAGGAGTGCTTACCTATTCCCTGGGGGAAAAGAATTTTCCCCAACGGGGTGACAGGGAAAAAAGCCTAGGGGCTTTCTTTTCCGCAAGAGGGGTGATAACCCCTATTGAGTGGGGCTTGGGGAAAATTCATATCGGGGTGAGGTAAAATGGCATCATTAAAAGAATTGGTAAAAAGAAGTGAGTTGTTCTCTTCTGGGCATCGGGCTTGCGCGGGCTGTGGTGAGGTCTTAGCGGTTCGCCAGGTTTTGTTAGCCGCCGGGGAAAATGTTGCCTGTGCCATGCCAACCGGTTGCTTAGAGATTGTCTCAACCATCTATCCCCATACCGCCTGGCAGGTGCCGATGTTTCATTCCGCCTTTGAGAATGCGGCCGCGACTATCTCCGGAATGGAATCCGCCTATCGGGCACTGAAACGACGCGGAAAGATAAATAAAGAGATAAGATTTATCGCCTTCGGCGGTGACGGCGGGACCTATGACATTGGCTTTCAGGCACTCTCCGGGGCAATAGAACGGCGCCATCGCTTCTTATATGTCTGCACCGACAACCAGGCCTATATGAATACCGGAATCCAGCGGTCTTCCGCTACCCCATCATTTGCCGATACCACCACCTCACCGGCTGGGAAAAAATTACCCGGGAAATTACAACCGAGAAAGGATATTGTGGAAATCGTCATTGCCCATGATGTGCCTTATTGTGCCCAGACAACAGTTGCCTTCTGGAACGATTTGGTGACAAAGGTAGAGAAGGCGCTCTCTTTTGCTGGTCCGACATTTATTAATATCCTGGTTCCCTGCCCATTGGGTTGGGGTTATAAACCTGAGGAGACGATTGAAATCTCTCGTCTGGCGGTTGAGACAAATTTCTGGCCACTATACGAATATGAACAGGGGACCTATCGCTTGAATTACGAGGGGAAAGAGAGGAAACCAATTGAAGAATGGTTGAAGCGGCAAGGGAGATTCCGTCATCTCTTTTCGCCCGAAAATAAGGACCTAATCAGTCTTATACAGAAAGAGGTTGATGAGCGGTTTCTCCGGCTGACGAAGAAGTGCGAAAATAAGTGAGGCCTTTCCTCCATATCTGCTGTGGCCCCTGTGGGATTTATCCCATCCAAAAATTAAAAGCATCCCAACCAATCCTCTTCTTCTATAATCCAAATATCTATCCCGAAGAAGAATACGAAAAAAGACTGAATAGTGTTAGCAAAATATCCACACTGTTTAAGGTTCCTTTAATCGTTGGCCGTTATGATAAAGAGGAGTGGTTCAAGTCCGTTTTTGGTTTAGAAGGTGAGAAGGAAGGCGGGAAGCGATGTGAAGTATGCTTTTCCTTTCGGCTTACCGAGACGGCAAAAAAGGCAAAGGATGCGGGATTTACTCTTTTCGGCACTACCTTGATGATTAGCCCCCATAAAAATTCCGGTTTAATAAAAAGGTTAGGTCGGGAGATTGCCGAAAGGTTTGGCTTGGAGTTTTTTTCCGAAGACTTTCGCGAAGGTTTTAAGGAAGGACAGGTTTTGGCGAGCGAACTTTCCCTTTATCGCCAGCGCTACTGTGGCTGTATTTATAGCCAAAGATAGAATTTTATATTTGCCGGGAAAACTTGACTTCTAAGATTTTAATAGTATAATTAAGGGTTAAAATTAAACAGGAGGATTAAAATATGGGACAGGAAAAGGAATTATACTATCCACCAAAGGAGATAGTGGAAAATAGCAATATTAAGAAATTTATGGATAAATTCGGCATCCGAGACCTTGACGAATTGTTAAAGCGGGCAGAAGACCACGAGTGGTATTGGAGCGAAATGGCAAAGGAATTGGATTGGTTTAAACCCTGGGAGCGGGTCTTAGAATGGAACATACCTTTTGCCCAATGGTTCGTCGGCGGTAAGACAAATATCGCTCATAATGCCTTAGACCGTCATATTAAAACGAAGATAAAGGACAAGGTTGCCTATATTTTTGAAGGCGAGCCCGGTGAGGTTGAGAGGTGGACATATCTTGATTTGTATAAAGAGGTTAACCGCCTGGCTAATGTTTTAAAACGGTTTGGAGTAAAGAAAGGGGACCGGGTAACAATCTACCTGCCGATGATTCCTCAACTTCCAGTGGCTATGCTTGCCTGCGCCAAAATTGGGGCGATTCACTCTGTTGTCTTTTCTGGATTTTCCTCTGCATCCTTAAAGGATAGGATTCTTGATTCCGAATCAAAGGTTTTGATTACCGCGGACGGTGGCTTCCGGAGAGGGAAAATTGTCCCATTAAAGCAGAATGCGGATGAGATTTTAAAGGAATGTCCCTCCGTAAAAAAGGTCATTGTTTTTCAAAGAACGAAAAATGAAATCAAAATGGAAAAAGGGAGGGATTTCTTATGGTCCGAGGTGGTTGCCCAAGAATCGAATGAATGCCCAACTGAGGTTATGGATTCCGAAGATATCCTTTATCTCCTTTACACATCTGGAACGACTGGTAAACCGAAGGGAGTCGTTCATGTTCACGGTGGTTATGCGGTTGGCACCCATGCCACTTTGAAATATGTCTTTGATATAAAGGATTCCGATATCTGGTGGTGTGCCGCCGATATCGGTTGGGTTACTGGGCACAGTTATATCGTTTATGCCCCTCTGATGCTCGGTGCCACCTCTATCCTTTACGAAGGGGCGCCTGATTATCCGGACCCGGGGAGATGGTGGAGGATAATTGAAAGAGAGAAGGTGACGATCCTTTATACCTCACCGACCGCGATTCGGATGCATATGCGTTATGGCGAAAAATGGGCGGAGAAATATGACTTATCCAGTTTGCGACTCTTAGGTTCGGTTGGTGAGCCGATAAATCCGGAGGCCTGGCGTTGGTATTACAAAAATATTGGAAAAGAGAGGTGTCCAATTATGGATACCTGGTGGCAGACCGAGACCGGGACATTTATCATTGCACCTTTACCCATTACTCCTTTAAAACCGGGCTCGGCGACAAAACCTCTTCCGGGATTTGGGGCAACAGTCTATAACTCGGAAGGAAAACCAATAAAACCCAAAGAGAATGGATTAGCGGTTCTCACTAAACCCTGGCCGGCAATGCTTCGGACGCTCTATAAAGACCCAGAGAGATATAAGCAGGTCTATTGGTCAAGATTTCCAAACGTTTATCTGACAGGTGATTCCGCGACAATTGATGAGGACGGTTATTTTTGGTTCCGAGGTCGAGCGGATGAGGTTTTGAATGTGGCTGGGCATCGATTGGGAACCGCCGAAGTAGAGAGCGCTCTGGTGGCTCATCCCGCGGTTGCCGAAGCAGCGGTGATTGG
>CAYRLZ010000028.1:0-37696 GCA_964425275.1 uncultured bacterium
AAGGCAGGGAATTCCGGGCGGTTACGGTGAGAAGAATCTCACCCGGGAGGGCCGGTGAGATATTAAAACTAACTTCGCCCAAAGAATTGGTATAACCATATTTATAGACATCTGGTTCTTTCCAGAGACAAACCAAGGCATTGGCAGTCAACACTCCACACCTCTCTACTTTTATCTTAACACTTTGACTTCCAATCTGAAGGGTTTCCGGATGAGTCACAGTAAGCGGTTTTGGAGAAGCAGTCAAAATATTTAACTCCGGGTCACCGAAGAGATTAAAACCAAGGTATTCAACTTGATTCCCAAATCGGGCATAGATACTCTCCTTGGCGGCAAGGCAGGCCTTTCCCAATTGATAGATATCAGAGAAGAAATTACGGAAAAATCCCCGGGTGCAAACTCCCCGGACCGGAGCGAGCTTGGAACCAGAATGGGTATTGCCAAAAAAAGCCACTGCTCCCTTAGGCAAAGAGGCTGTCCCGACTTGCAACCAGACTTCACCAACCATTGATTCAGGACTAAAAGCGGCCAGGCTCATCGTCTGGCAGGTAATTGAGGCGATAATTGGCAGTTTCATCCCATTATTTACCAAACTCGGATGCACAGTAAAGGGTTGATACCAGTTTCCCTGGCCTGGCCCCCGATATAAGATAATGCCCCGCCCATCATTTATTCCCTGAATAATATCATTACTTGAATGACCCCGAAACTTTGAGAATGTATCAATATGAACAAAACCCTGTTGCTCCATAAGTTGACAGGCAAACCGCACATTATTCCAGTATATCGTATCATCCGATGAGCCATCCTCATTGATAATCCCCATTCCTTTCACCATCCATAAAGAATCAACATCCCCCTTTCCCAAGGGAGGGGATAAAAAGAGAGATTTTTCATAATAAAGTGTCTTATAGACCATCACACTGCATTGGGAAAGTGTCTTACAAGGAAACCGACCATAGGGAATTTCTGCCCGATAATCACCCGAGACATTGCCATAATAATTATCGGTATAGATACGGATATTCTGCCCGGAACTGTAGAAGTAACTGGGGAGAAGGCTTGGACTGCCGACCAAAAGGAGATACTCTGGTTTTACCGACCAGTTATTATAAGCCCGGACAATATAATTTCTTATCGCCTCCGACGTGCTCCCAATTTCGGACAACTTGACAACCTTAGGCATCATCCCTTTTTTCATCTTCCACTGGGCAAGGGGTTGGATACAATCATAGAAGTTGTCGTGAGTAATTATGAGATAACGGGCACCTTCCTGAGAAACTAAATATGAGATACTAAACAGCAAAAATATAAAGATAGACCCAATTTTTGACTTCTGATTTTTAATCTCACTCATCTTCCCTCTCTATCTTAAAATTACCAATTTCTTTATAGACTTTTTATCTTCAATAAAATAGACACCCTTCTTAACCGTGGTGCACCTCCGACCCAAGGCATCAAAAATCTTCATTTTCCTAGGATTTATCCTTCGCTTCGCGTTAAAGGGGGTAAATGGACAAGGTCTTTGGTCTTCTTTAATACCAACATTGGCTATTAACCAATTCCGACCACCGTCCTTGGTATATAACACAACTCCTGTGCCGGAGGCGATGCCAGACAAGGAATCAATGAATTCAATATCAAATAATGTCTGGGTTGCCGGATTAGCCTGCGCCACCCAGTTTTGACCGCCATCCGTAGTATGTAAGATTGTTCCCAACATACCTGATACCCATCCCTTACGTCCGATAAAATGACAGGCTCGGAGATAATTGCCCGATGGGACACTTTGTCTCTTCCAAGAAAAACCACCATCGGTTGTATGGAGAATACAGGGTTCAAGGGTCTGGTCATTACCGCCAACTACCCAACCCTCGTTTTCACTTATGAAATGGCAGTCAAAGAAATCGTAAATTGAATCTTTTAATAAGAGGGTCCAGGTATCGCCACCGTTGGTCGTCTTGGCAATATATCCCTGCCCTTTAATAAAGGTATCACCTTGTGGGTATCTTCCAGCGCAGACCCATCCTTTAAGCGAATCAATAAAGGAGATACCATAGAAGTCAACCGTATCTACTGGAAAAGGTGGATTGGGCAGGATAATCTGTTCCCAATATTCTCCACCGTCGGTTGTCTTTAAGACAATCGCCTCGCCGCAGGCAACCCAACCATAATTTTTATTTAACATAAATACCCGCTGGGCAAATTTTGACCCGCCCTGTGATTGGGTCTGCCAAGATAATCCACCATCCGGGGTATAAAATATAAACCCGCCTTCGGCCGCTACCCAGCCTAAGGTGTCATTAAGAAAGAATATATCGTAAAGCCAGCGATAGGTATTAACTGGTTTCCCAAGATTTTCCCAGACAAGACCGCCATTCCAGGAGGCAAAGACATAAGAAGACTCTTTTTCGCATACCCACATATAGTGACGGGGAGAGATGGCGCAACCGTGAAAAATGGGAAACTCCTGACCAAAGAGGAAATTAAAACCGAAGAATGAGACACCGAGGAGTAAGAAAAAAAGAAAAAATTTCAAAGACTTCCTACCACTAAATGTGTCGTTGTTATTCTTGGGTTTCATCTTATCAATCTCCTTTTGTTCATCTTACTAAAATAATCTTTTTTATTATACCATAAGTTTTGAAAAAGTAAAGCCCCCCACCAAAATTACTCCTTCCGCTTTGCCCCGAGGCAAGGAGGCGGACACTAATTTTTCTTCCTAAACAATCATACACTTCCCATTCGTTGAAGTCCTGGCCACTTTCCTCTAATAATTTTCCCAACTGGTTTAACTTAATTATCGTCGGCATCCTAATCTCTTTAATATCTCTTTTTTCAATGATGCGGGTAAAACTATCCGGGGGTGAGGTGGTGAATTTAATCGCCCTTTGTGGTCTAAGAACTTCTGCCCCTTTTGGATACCGATTGGCAAAGGTAATTAAGATACCCTCTTTACCGGTTGGGTCAAGAATACCGGATGTGGCATAGTTGTGGGAATTCCCAGAAGTTGAGTCGTCGTTCTGACAGAAGTAATACTGGAAGATAATCTCACCGTCACCGGAATTTGTTGGATAGTATTGGGGGTCAAGTAAGATAATCTGAAAGGTCTGTTGCTCAGCTAATTGTCGGGTAATAAATCCGTGGATGTGGTGAATTCTTGACCACTGAATAATAAATCTATTTTGAGTGGTATCATTCCAGTAATAAACGCCGGAAGAAAGCCCGGTATCCGGATGAAAATCATCCCAGAAACAAGCCAAAAGATTCGGCGGCGAAAAGGGCGAAGGAATTCGCCAATTATAAGGGTCAATATATTTACTTGCCCCTAAAACCGCATAACCGTTGGCCGCAATACTTATCTCGCTAAAATTGCGCCCGAAGTAGCGAAATGAGAAGGGAAGGGGCAAGGTTGTTATCCCGTCATCACCAAGATGAACCCTCTGTCCCGCTCCGCCAAAATTCGGGTCAATCTCTACCCAGGAATAATTCGGTTTTTGGGTGAAGTTTGTATCCACATCGTCATAGGCATAATAGCCATAAGGACTGGGACCGAGTGGTCTTGTTGGGTCATAAGGTCCGGGTTCTAAACTAAACCGAAGAATCTGTTTCACCTCACCGGCGCTGATGATTCTCAATTCAAAGCAGAGGGTGCGGTTAGAGGAAAATTCGGAGAAAAGCCGAATCCGGAAGGGGTCTTGATTCTCTTTCTCTTCATCCGGAGAAAAAGAACCATAAGAACCATTTGAATCTAATATCACGCCGGCATTGGAAAGAAGAGAAAGCCTGCCCTCAATATTTTCTTCTTGCGCCCGTCCGATGTTTTTCAATTTGACAAATAGGTTTGCCTCTTCACCCGGTTCTAAGACTTGGTTATTCCCATCATCCACCCGAACCTGAGGAATATTGAATTTTCCAGTAGACACCTCTATCTTAAACCCGGAATAGAAACTCTCTCTATCTTCCTGAATTTTGAGGGAGAAGTTTAAGGTCTCTTTATCAAGGGCATCTGGTTTAATTAAGATAAGAAAAGGTCCACCCCTTCTAATACTGTCAGGCATAATATTGCCAAATTCCTTAATTGAATCCAATACCACAGCCTTTTCGGTCTCACTTTTAACGATTGCCCGGCAATTATAAGCCACTTCTTTTCCGTAATTCTTTAAGTCAATATATAGGGTCTGTTGTCCAGGTGTTGGGGCAGAGATTTCATAGGAATAAAACCCACAATGAAGATTTCTTTTTTGAACTGGTAAAGAAACCTGGAAAGGAAGATAGTCCGGTTTACTAATCGTTAAGGTTATATTGCCTTCACTCGGTGGGTTAACATCCAGCAGTACCTTTCCATCCTGGTCAGTAAAGCCCAAAAACTGCCTTCCTCCCTGAAAAAAGCAGACCCAGGCCGACTCAATTCCCGGCACAGATATAGAAACCCGTTGATGCCCAACCGATAGCGAGGTAGGATAATTGGGTGTGAGGTTTTTCGGAACCCCCCGCCAGAGCCAAAGGGTTGGGTCACCTAAGATATTATAAGTCTGAATATGAACCCGAAGGTTGAAACTATCCGCATCCTGTGGGAAATTTTCCACAAGTTCTCTTTTCGCTCCCTGAAAGACTTCGCCGGCGCACACTAATCTACGACGAAAGATAGCATTGAAGATTGCGGCATCAAGTAAATTATTCCAACGGGTTGAGGTTGATGCCCAGGTTGGTCCAAAGAATAAGACCCCGCCTTTTGGTTGGGAAGGTGTTCCAGCCCGGAGCCACACCTCACCAAAGCAAGGGTTGGCATTAAAGTTGCCAGTGGCACAGTAGAGACTGGTGACAACCGGCAACTTAAAGCCATTATTGAGATTAGCCACATCTCTCCGATAAAAAAGGGGATAATGCCATCCATCGTAATTTCCCCAGCCCCGACCATTGACAAATAAGACCCCCCGATTCACCGCCGCGGTGATTGATTCTGGGGTTGGATAAGGTGGGTCATCATGAAAGACCGTGTCAATTTTTTGAAAGCCCGACTCCTGCAAAAGCCTTCCCCACCAGCGCTTCGTCTCAATTGCCGTTTTTGCCTTGGTTCCGGTGCCACCCACATAACTCGTTGCTACCGCCAGCGCCCGCTTAAACCAGAGGGTATCGGTCATCTCCGACGCCTTCTCATAGGAGAGGATTTTTGAAATCATTACATCTAATTCTGATGCATTGGATGCGGGTAGACGTCCGATATAAACATCCTGTATTAAATCGGTATCAATACAGCCATAGAGATAATCAGTAATCACTGATGTCTTGGGAATGGGTAGGGCCGGGATTTTATTAATTGCCCCGACCAAGAGGCAATACCTTAATCCAACCGTATTATATTGTAGTGTGATATAATCTTTAATCTGGGCTGGGGTTGAGCCAATCTCGGAAAGTTTCTTCACCTCAACCGAATACCCCTTCTCTAACTTCCACTGCACCAATGGTTGAATAGAACTATAAAAGTCATCCGGGGTAATAACTAAAAGATGCCCGCTGTATCCGGAAAAGAAAGATGAGAGCGATATAAATACCGATACCAGCAAAGAATATCGCCGTTCTCTCTTTTTTAGTATCGCCGTAATCATTCTTTTAATTCATAAATGAGTAACCCCCTATCCCTATCACCCAAAAGAATAAACCCATCTTTATAACTTACGCACCTGGCATAAGGCACACCGAGCCGGGCAATAATTCTTGGGGGTAGGGAAGATATGTCATAAACATAGAGCCCGCCTTCGCCACAGGCTAAGAATAAATAATTACTCTCCCCGAAGACCTTCTGGGCATAGCCTTTAATTGGTAAAGAATAGAGGAGAAAAGGCGCAGTCTTTGTCGCCACCGAGATTATCGTCAAGGACCGACCATCGGCAACAAAAAGAAGGGTATCTTTCACCCAGACATCCCGGGCATTATTCGGAGTATCAAAATAGCCGACCTTTATGGGAAAAGAATCGGTAATCTGATAGACATATATCCCCAACTGCTCACAAGCCAGATAGAGATAATCCCCATCTTTCTTTTTTCCTCCCACCTCCCGACAGATTCCCCGAACACTCGGGAAATTCTCCTTCTTTAAGTCATAAGGATTCTCCGGGTTAGAGATGTCAAAGGTAATGAATTGCTCCCGGGCCGCACAATAAACCTTATCCCTTTCTTCATCCACCTCCAAATCATAACCGTAGGCAACCGAATATTCATTTGCCCCAACCACAAGGATTGTCTCCGGCAGAGAGAGTTCAACAATCTCCAACTCCTTCTTCCCATACGCCAAATAGCCATAGTCACCATCCTCACTGACCTTAACCCCCCATAGGCTATTTATATTGTCCCGATATCCTTGAACCTTTTTGGGATTTCTTATCTCACTTAGGTCAATTACCTCTAAGCCGGCCTGACCGGATGCCACAAGGACATATCTCTCAGGTCTTTTCTCTATCTCAACAATCTCTATGGAATTCGGGTAGCCAACCAATTTCACTTCACCGATTAGGGTGATTACCTCAACGGTAATCATTTTGGTTTCGGACCATCCGCCCCACTGCCCATCCTCGGATTTCCCACGCAGACGATAATAATATTGAGATTGGGCAAGAAATAGATTACATACCGTATCAATTATTGCTGTATCTTCAAAGGCAATATCCTTGAATTTGCTATCCAGGGCAACCTGGAGGTGAAATTGGAGAAAATCGCCCCTCTTCCACTGAAAATGGACGTTATTACTCTTTATCGTCTCCCCACTGCCCGGGGCGATGACTTCTACTGGCGGCGGAATCTTTTTGGGATAGCCACAGAAGAGAGAGAAAAGAACGATGACAAATACGGAACGCCAAGTGCCGAACGCCAAATGGGGAATGGTGAAAATCCTAAATTCCGCGTTCCGCGTTCTGAATTTCGTAGAGATTGGGGAAAATTCTTTACTCATATCTAACCCCAATACTTATCCGGTCGCGATTGTAATCTTTCAATTCACTTATCTCTTCAATCTCTAATGAGGTGTCCCGAATTTTATACTCATAGCCAAAAGAGAGACGCGCCTTTTTCCCAATTGGGAAAGAGAGCGAAAGTTCAACTTCACCAATCAAATCCCTTCTCCCCTTATGTAATGAATCAATTCTGGTAGTAAAACCTCTCCTCTCACCGGCCAGAGATAGGGCGAAAGCCGGCTTCTTCAAAAATTCAAAACCCAGGGTCAACCCAAGTCCATTATAAGAAATGTCCGGGGTATCTAAGGGGGCTCTACTTCGGAGAATCTTATAGCCAAGAGTAAGACTCATCCTCGGTAAATAAACCGCTAACCTCTCCTGAGGTTTATACTTCGTCTCCAGACCAAAGGAGTATATCTTAGAATCGTAGAAATCCCAGGGTTTGGTATAATCTTCATTTGCCCAGGCAAAAAAGACGCGATAATTATTAAGGTTAAACCCACCTTCTATCTCTTGGGAGGTAAAGGAGAGAAATATATTTTCACCAGTGGACTTTCTTATTGGTCTTATTAGATAATAAGGGAGGAATTGATATTCCATATAGCCGTATCTATAAAGTCTACCAAAATATTTAAGAACTTTCAAGTCAAAGACGCCATAACTTTTTACCGGATTTTGAAAATAGAGGTTGGTGGTAAATCTTCCTTTTATCCGCCATTCTTTGAGTGATAAATTTTTAGTGCTGAGGCCAATCCGGGCAATCAGGTCATCATAGGTCTTAAAGCCCATAGGCTTTCCTTGAATAAAATCTTCAATCTGAGAATCGGATAAGAGGAAGACATTTGAGTCATAAATGAGCCGCACATCCACCGCGGTATTAGCGGTAACGATTAGCAATAGAAAAAGGACGTTTATCATATTCTCTTTTGAATCTTCACAACCCCAATGAGGTCCTCTTCTCCACCGCCCTGGACGACGATTTCGTATTCCCCTTCTTTCAGGTCTAAATAGGCCGCCTTGACAATTGAGACATCGGTCTTATGCCTTCCGCCTTCGGTCTCCCAAACACCATAGACCTTTGGGCTTCTTTCCACCAGAAACTCTTTAGTGAAAATCTCCTTCTCCGCCATCTTCACAATAATCCGTAGTGTGTCTCTCTTCGGTGTTCCTTTGGTTTGCCTTTCCTGATTCTCACCCTCTTCTCCTGGATAGGAAAGCCGGGCAAGGATTTTATAACTACCCGATTTAACCTTTATCTTCACTGGTGAGGCATAGTATCTTATCCGCTCACCGCTTTTTAGAACAGAGACCTCATCTTTATAAAAAAACGGGATAACCTCTTCCCAGCGCCATCGCTCCAGAGTAAATTTGACGGCACAGGTCTCCTTTGGTGCGGAGAAGAGGTGGCAACGAAAGTGATGGGTCCCGGCCGGGCAATCAATATTGATAACCCTTCCTAGGCCAAATCTCCTTCCTTGCTCATCCTTCGTTCGGGAGATTTCCGCCTCAAAGGGATATAATATTTCGCCCTCTTCTGATTCCACGATTAAACTATAACTTGTCTTCTTTTGTAGGGTATCGGGAAATAAGACCCGGGTTAGGATTTTTAATCGGATTGGTCCTTGACAGGTTATATCTATCGGATTTTTCTTGGTCAGGAGTTTATATTCCTCCTCCACCACTTTTAATAACCGCAGTTTAATCACCCCGGTCTTTCCTTTAACCGAGAGGGCAAGTGAGTCTTGGGGACCCAACTGCCCCCAAAAGAAAAACAGAGATAAAAGAAACATCATATCGCTACCTCCTTATTTCTCTCTTCTCTCTTATCTTTCGGCAAGAGGTAATATTCAAAATCATACCGAACGACCAAAAAGAAGGCAACAAGGATTAGGGCGGTAAAGAGAATCGCTAAACCAACCGAATATCTTCTCTCCACATAAATCCTTCCCTGACCAATATCGGAAAATAGGTCTTCACTTTTAATCCCCCTCTTTTCTAACCACTTCTTTGGTGAAGAGAGGTTGAGAATCTTCCTTCGCTTTTCTCTCATATCGGCAATTAAAAAATTAGCCGCGGCACTCTGTCCGATATTGATAAAAAAGGTTAATTTTTGTGGATAAAGCCCAGCCTTTACCTGAGGGATTTCTCCGGTGTCCAGTAGTTGGATTGAATTCCTTTCTATTGCCAACCGCAAAAGTTCTCGCCCGAAGGCACTAATTCCGCGCCCGGCATCATCTTCTCCCCCGAGGGAGGCGAAATTGGTCTTAAAAGGGGAAAGCCCCTCTTCCCTTAATATTCGCTCCATATCCAGATAGGTAAAGTGAGGTTGATTTGCCCCCCAAGAATTACTACTCAAAGAGAGGGTGATAAAGGGGTTAACCTTCAAAACCGCACAGGCCGATAAACAGGAGATAGCGAGCCCAGGGAATGAACCATCAAGACAGATGCCGATGCTCTCCCCTTCTTTTATCCCTCCTCTCTTTAAGCGGTCAACTAAGAGCGCGGAAAAATTCGGTGCGGTTGCCCAAACGACCTCATCCAATTCTCTCCGATAGAGGGTAATTGCCGAATAGGCATCACCAATCACACCGGTGAGACAGGGGTCATTAATTGAATCAATCCGCAAACCACTTTTAATCTTCGCCTCCTTTATCGCTAAAAAACACTTACTGGTTAATTTTGCCGCTGCGACCTTTTCTTCGTAATACCTCGTCTTAACCTTATGGAAGGTAGCACTTTCCAGAAGGAAGAGGATAAGGGTAAAGAGGGCAAAGATAATAAGTGTTGACTTACCGACTTTACCGTGCCTTCTTTTCATAAAATATTATGGCAAAGGGGCACCGTTACCGATTATAATTAGCAAAAATCGTACCAAAACCGCCACCACAGTTAAAGTGGAAAAGGTTTCAATAATCCCCTGCCGGTGGAGCCAATAAGCCAAAAGACCAGGGATTACATAACCAATCGTCTCAATGTCAATTGTCGCGCCTCTTAATGTCAAGGGAGGGAAAATTTTTGTCAGATAACCTAAGAGATAACCACTAATAACACAAAGGAGAAACAGCCTTCGTCCGTAGAGGACAGTGAAAGAAGAAATTATGCGGGCAATAATATAGACGGCTAATCCCAAAAACAAGGTTGCGAGACAGCGCGTGGGGTAATGAAGGGTTAGGGCAAAATAGCCCGGGACAACAATCCCCCCAGCGGCCAAACCGAGCGTCTCGGCAAAGAGGAAACTGAAAAACATCCCGAGACCAATACCTTCAATCAGCATAAAAACCCACCCCAGCCAAAGAAGACCAACTTCCTTCCTCTTTTAATAATCATCCTCTCTTCCTTTCTGGGCAAAGTAGTTTATCAATTCTTGTCCGTAGCCAACCATATTCCCGATGGCTAAGACCACCCCAACTTTTTCCACCAGGGAAAAAATCTTCTCATAAACCGTCGGGGGAGGAGTCTCTTCCAGATTAATCAGATCTGTTTCCTTTACCCCGGCCTTCAATGCCATCTTAATAAAAGGCAGTGCCACCTTACCGGTAATCACAATATATTCGGCTCCGAATTGATTGGCAATCTCGCCCAGTTGCCTTGAGCGGTCCTGTCGGTCGGCGCGCAGATTGACCAGAAGGATTAGTGTCCCCTGCCCGGCGTATTTATTAAAAACCATCTCGGCAATCTTCTTTGATGAATCCGGGTCATTAGCCGCCAGGGCGTTTATCAACCTTATCTCCTTATTTCCCTCTCTTACCTTATAAACCCGCAACACCCCAGGATCGGGGATAGAGTTTTTCATCCCGAAAAGGGCGTCTTCCCTCTTTATGCCCAAATGCTGGCAGACCGCTAAGGCAAGGGCGACATTCTCCTTATGTTCAAGATAAGTGAACCCGTCCATCTCTTCATCCTTCACTTCCTCCGGGGAAGTGAAGATAACCTTAGTATTCATCTCCCTGGCCCGTTTCTCAAATACCCAGAGAAATTCCTTTTCCGCGGTAAAGAAATAACCGCCTCTGGGAACGGTATTGGTCAGGGCGTAAGCGACATCTAAAATCGTCGGTCCCATAACATCTAAGTGGTCAGCCCGAACATTAGTAATTACCCCAATCGTTGGTTGAATTAACTTCTCCCGCTCAATTCGCTGATATTCAGGAATTAAGGCCATACATTCAATAACCAGGGCATCGGGCTTTCTTTTTACCGCCTCTTTAACAATCCTCACCTCTTCAATAATATTCCCCTGTCCCAATCTTCTTATCGGGAATTCGGTCCGGTTGTCAATCTGAAAGCGGGGCAATGTCCCGGTCGTTTTTGAAATGACCGACATCCCACCGCCGCGCAAGCCGGCCGCGATCAGCCGGGTTACCGAAGATTTACCCCGGGTGCCGTTCACCTGAATTCTGATTGGTAACCTTTTTAGATTTTTCTTATGAATAGCATACTCCCGCCACCAGAGCATTATCACGAGAAGATAACCGAAGAGAAGTAAAAGCATAAGAATAATATCATAGCAAAAAATTTCTTTCTTGTCAAAAAATTATTCCAATTTGACAGAGATAAAAAAGTGGTTAAAATAGAATATGAGTAAATTTTTTCGGGAGGGAGATATGAGATTACTGATTTTATTGCTTTTAACTATTTTCTCTTTTGGCTCGGCTCAGATCTGGCATCCGGGTTTAAGACCGAGATTTGATTTTGGCCTATTAGGTTTTCTCTTCCTCGTCCTTGCCTTTTTCCTCTTCGCAATAATCTTCTGGTCCGTCTACCTCTGGTTGGTAAAGGGGAAAGAGAAAAAGGAATAGCCGCCAATTTCTTTTACCGCTGACATCATTTATTGACGACGATTGACAATCGGGCGGTAAGGATGTATAATTAACAAAAATGTTAATTATCTATGCTTAATAGAATAGAATTATCCGAAAAGTGAGGCGAAAAGGTTTGTTTCACTTCCGAAGCCCTGGCAAGAATCCTCCAAATCAGACCGGCATCGGCTAAGGTTCTCGCCACCCGTTATACTAAAAAAGGGCTATTCATTCGGCTAAAAAAAGATTTCTATCTCCTCAGCCAGAACTGGCAAATTCTTTCTAACGAAGACTTTTTCCGGATTGCCAACCGACTGCAAGTCCCCTCTTATATCTCCTTTATGACCGCCCTTAATTTTTATGAGGTAACGACCCAGGTTATGCGAAACTTTTTGGAGAGTGCCGCCCAGAAACGTTCAATAAAATTCCCGGTTAAGGGGATTATCTTCTCTATTACAAACTGAAAAAAGAATACTACTTTGATTTCATAAAAAGGATGATATCTTTATCGCTACCAAAGAAAAGGCATTTATTGATTCCCTTTATCTCTATTCCCAAGGCAAATACAAAATAGACCTTAACTCCCTTGATTTAACCAAATTAGATAAAAAGAAGATTAGTGAACTTATCAAAACCTATCCCGCAAAAACAAAAGCCATCGTCAACCGGTTATGCAAAATCTAATAAAACAGGAACAGTTTGAATTAGAAGTCTTAGAGAGATTAAACAGCAAGAGATTCTTAAATCACCTCGTCTTTGGCGGCGGCTCAATGTTAAGACTCGGCTATGGCTTGGACCGCTATTTGGTTGATTTAGACTTCTGGATTATAAAAGATATTGATGTAAACAAATTATTTAATGACCCAAAAGAATATCTTGCCCAACTCTACACCCGGACCGCACGCCAAGCGGGACGCCAGTCCACTTCCCAGAACAAATTCCAAGCCCTGCTTTTTGAAATAAAGTCTAAGAATTATCCCCGGCGTCTGAAAATTGAAATCCGGAAAGAAATTAAAGAGATAGAGACCGAAAAGGCGATTGCCTACAGCCGGCATTCTAATACCCAGGTTCTATTGACCGTCGTCGCCTTAAAAGAGATGATGGCGGCAAAGATTAAATCCTTCTTAGAAAGGAAAGAGATAAGAGATGCCTTTGATATTAAATTCCTGCTGAAAAGGGGGATAGCATTAACCGCGGATACCAAGACCCAAATATTACATATCGGCGAACTTCAAGATTCTTAAATTGGCCATCAGGGAGAAGATTTTAAATACCTTAAACAAGGAAAAAGGAATGAAGAGTTAAGCCTTCACTTTTTTGTGGCCTATCGCTAAGACATTGAGCGCCAAGCGTATCCATTGACATTCCGCTATTTAGAAATTATAATTAGGCGATGCGGAAAAGAAGAAATATTTTCATACAGATAAGTAAAGCGGGGTAATAAGATGAGAAACTGTGCTGACCCAAAGGTTGAAATCTATTTGAATAAATTAAGAGAGCAATTTGGTAAGAGATTAAAGAAGGTAATCCTTTTTGGCTCAAAAGCCCGGAGGCAAGATACGGATGAATCGGATTATGATTTCGTCCTCGTATTTGATAAGGTAACACCAAAGGTAAAAGAGATATTAGATAACTTATCGGTAGCAATGCTTTTGGAATATGGAATGGTGATTACTGACTTTCCTCTTACCGAGGGTGATTTAGAACGCAAGAAATTTAACCCACTTTTCATCAATGTCAAAAGAGAAGGAATACTATTATGAGCGAAAAGAAAAAATTAAAGAAGGAAATCAAGGCGATTATTGAAAAGTCGCATCGTATCTTGGGAGATGCCAAAATCTTATTTTCGGAAGCCCGCTACGAATCGGCTACTTCCCGGGCATATTATTCGGTTTTTCACATAATGCAGGCAGCACTCTTAACCAAAAATTAGCAATAAAATATTCCCCGACCTAATTGACATCCCATCATTTGGGATTATAATTAAGCGATGAGAAAAAGAGAAAATCTTTATACTCCGGTTGGAAAAAGAAAGAAACCCTTAATTAAAGATAACACTACTCTTTATTTTCAGACCCCGGAAATAAAAATTTATAATGACGATTTCCTTAAAACTACTTATATTGAAAATGAAAGTATTGACCTAATCGTAACCTCTCCCCCTTACAATGTTGATATTGGATATAATTTCTACAACGACAAAGTCTCCTATAAAGACTACTTGGAATGGACAAAGTGCTGGTTAAAAAGATGTCATCAAGTCTTGAAAGATGACGGGCGATTTTGTTTAAATATCCCTCTGGATAAAAATAAAGGTGGACAACAAAGTGTCTATGCCGACATTACCACTCTCGCAAAAGATATTGGCTTTAAGTATCATTCAACAATCATCTGGAATGAGCAGAATATCTCCCGCCGCACTGCCTGGGGCTCTTGGCTTTCGGCTTCGGCTCCTTATGTCATCGCACCGGTGGAGGTAATTGTTATCCTTTATAAAGGTGAGTGGCGAAAGAAAAATGGTGGTAAATCAGATATAACCAAAAGTGAATTTATGGAATGGACAAACGGCGTCTGGAATTTCTCCGGCGAAAGCAAGAAAAGAGTAGGTCATCCTGCCCCCTTCCCCATAGAATTACCGAAACGATGTATAAAACTATTCAGTTTTGTCGGTGACACCGTCCTTGACCCATTCTTAGGAAGTGGTTCAACATTAATCGCTTGCGTTTTGACCAATCGGAAGGGCATCGGTGTTGAAATAGACGAAAATTACTGTAAGATAGCAAAAGAGAGGTTGATAAAAGAGGCTAAAATACAGGAGTTAAAACTATTACAGCTGGTATGAAAAAGGAATGCAAAACTATAAGAGATTTAATAATAGAGTATTTTAAGCGCTACCCCCATAAAGATTTATCCCACGGGCCGGTCGTTGACTGGGTTGAAGAGCAAACTATACGGGAAGAAACCGAGAGATACCTGGCGAAGTATAAGAAGATTATATCAGGAAGGAATGTTGCTGAAAGTTAAAAAGGGTATTTATCGCTACGACCCTGATTATACTAAAAAGAAAACATTACTCGATTTTACTCCGGAGACAAAGGAAGAGATTTTTAGAAGAGACGGTTATAAGTGTGTGGTCTGCCGAAGAGGCAAAAAAGAGGGGCTGGAAATCCACGCTGACCATATAATACCACTGGATAAAGGTGGCACAAATACAGTTGATAATGGCCAGACTCTCTGTTCGGAGCATAACCTCTTGAAAAAGAACTACTCCCAAACTGAATTTGGGAAAAGATTAGTGAAAAGGCTTTATGAAGAGGCAACAAAGATAAACGATGAAAGGATGATTAAATTTTGCCGGGATATATTTGATGTCTATGATAGACATCAGATAAACACCCATATAAAAAGACCCAACAATAAATAAGAGGATAGAATGAATATTTCAGCTCTACTAAAAAGAAGGGATATAAATCTAAACGAACCCGTTCTTTTAATCACCGCCAAAGAGGCATTGGAAAACCTCGCCGAGGCAATTAAAGAATACTGCCCAAACCTAAAAATTGAGGAAATGACAAAAGAAGACCTTGAGACCTTACTCAATAGTTATGCCGATTCGGTGATTAATTACCACCCAGAAAATTATCACCAGGAAAGAGGCGCACTTCTTTCTTGCTTTGCGATGCTGAAACGGTATGGTCTAACCGACGAGGACTACAACTCAATAGACTTCTGTTAGAACCCAATAAAACCCGAACCGAGAAAGAAGGTTAAGTGGCAGAGGTATAAGTAAAAATATTACTGACAGTAATATTTTTTAAGCCCGAATTTTTCTGTTAAGTCCTTGATTATACAAAGCTTAGGAGATTTTCCCTTAAAGATAGGGGGTGGTATAGGGGGTGCTATTAGGGATGGTATTAAAAGTCCTATTCTCTTGCCTATTCGGAATTCTATTCGCTATTCTATTCTCTGGCCTATTGGTAGCCCTATTCTCTTTCCTACTGAGATTTCTATTCTCTATCCTATTGGGGGTTCTATTCTCTGTCCTATTGGGAGTGCTATTGAGGGTTCTATTCTCTTTCCTATAGAAAGTTCTATTCTGAGTTCTATTGGGAAAGAACTTCTTAATAAAAAACCGGGCGGTAAAGGAAATTTGACTTGGGAAAAATTATTTGCTATAATTACTTAGGAATATGAAGAAGAGATTTCTATTTATTTTACCGCTTCTATTTTTTACCACCCTTTCCGCCAAAGAAAAGGGTTGGTGCGGAACGGTTCCGGCCTTGAAACTCTTTAAGGAAGGAAAGAGACAAGCCCGACCTACCTTATCCGGACCAGTGGAATTTATTGAAAGGACAAACTTCCGTGTTCATTACACCCGCTCTGGTGTTGATGCCTGCAGTCCGGATTATGCCCGTAGCGTTGCCGATTATTTTGAATATTCCTGGCGCAAGCAGATTGATACCCTGGGTTGGGCCCCACCACCCCCGGATTATGGCATCGGTGGTGATGACCGTTATGATGTCTATATTATAGAACTGGGGTCAAGGGGCGCAGCCGGGATAGCGGTCCCGGAAAACTACTATCCCAACCCTTATCCAGATGGGGTAACCAGTTGGATTGGCATTGACAATCACCTCGGTCAATCTTTTCTCAAGATTGTCTGCGCCCATGAATTCAACCACGCCTCCCAGATGCGCTATGCCTGGGGTGAGGAATATTTTATTTATGAGAATACCGCGGTCTGGGCCGAGGAGGTCTCTTACGATGAGATAAATCACTACATCAGTTATT
This sequence comes from uncultured bacterium, assembly GCA_964425275.1. Lineage (GTDB taxonomy): Bacteria > Hydrothermota > Tepidihabitantia > Tepidihabitantales > JBDRVQ01 > CAYRLZ01. Next base: position 16,538 of record CAYRLZ010000028.1, read on the forward strand.
TAAGCACCTCGCCGAACCCCCTAACAAATCCTAACTACCCGATAAATTCAACCGAAAACCTTTATCTCTATGCCGGGGGTATCTGGTTTATCTTCTTAGAGGAATATTATGACCGGGATTGTCCAAGAAAAATCTGGGAGCGGATGGGGCAGATTGCTGGCGCAAATACATTAAATGGTATTGACTGGGTCTTAAAGAACCACTACTCCTCTAATCTGCGCGCGGCATTGAAGAATTATGGTCTCTGGCGCTATTTTACCAATTATTTAGCCGATACCATACATTACTTTTCCGAAGGTCATCTCTGGCCACCGGCCTATTGCCTGCGGACCCATAGTGAATATCCCTGTTCGGGAAATCAGGACCCCTATCCACCACTTGCCCCGGGCGGCACAAGTTTCATTCGCCTAGCAAACGGCGGCGGAAAGTTGAGCATCGCCTTTGATGGTGAGGATGGATATAAGTGGCGGACATTGGTCGTTGGCTGGCGCCCGAATAACTCTTCGCTCTTTGCCCTACCGCTTGATTCCGTTACTGCGCAGGGTAGGGATTCCTTTAACTGGCTAGACCATCAACACTTTGTCCTAATCCCGGTCGCCTGTGACTGGGAAAGTCCTTCTGGGGGATTGCTCTTTAATTATAATGCCAACTGCCGTATCGCAAAAGATGTCGGTGTCATATCTTTATCAGGGATTCCTAATACCGGAGATACCAGTAGTGTCCTAACGCCAAGGGCTTGGATAAAAAACTATGGGGTGACACCGGAGCAATTCCCGGCGACCTTTCGGATTGGAGCGTTCTATTCCAATACCCAAACGATAAATCTCAACCCCGGTGATTCTCTCCTTACGGAATTTCTTCCCTGCACCCTCTTTACCCGCGGCTACCAGAACTATATCTGTACCCTTGCCCTGCCGGGCGACGAAAGGATAGCCAATAATTCAAAGACCGGAAGGGTCTTAATCTTAGTTAAGGATGTTGGGGTCTTGAGTATCTTAGAACCAAGGGGAACGATTGAACAGGGTAGATTGGTGAGACCAAAGGTAAGGATTAAGAATTTCGGTAATCTGCCCGCCCAATTTGATGTGAGATTCTGGATTGGCACCTGGACGACGACAAAGAGAATTTATTTGGCCGCTGACCGGGAATACGACTTAACATTTGATTCCACCTGGCGGGCCGGTGATACCGGAGAATTTACGACAAGGTGCTCTACGGCCTATGCCGATGATAAAAACCCCTCAAACGATAAGGTGGTTGATTCCTTCTTCGTCCGCCCCTCCGGAATTGGGGAAGCGAAGGCCGGAAAGGAGAGAGCCCTGGGCAAAAGGCGAACAGAAATTTATAATGCCCTAGGTGTTAAAGTCGGGGCGGGTGAAGGCTCTAACCTTCCGCTAGTGACGAATGCCTTGCCGAGCGGTATCTATTTCTTAAATATCCAAACAGATGATAAGAAGACCGAAAGGAAGATTTTAATTTTGCGGTGAGATAATGAAGCGCTTCCTTATAACCCTCTTAATCCTTTCGCTCTTTGGTTATAAATGTTATAAACCGCATTAAGGGTAGTGAATCTTAATTCTTCCCTTTCCTTTCGGGCGAAATTTTTCACCACTTCTAATCACGATGAATATGCCGCGGCTTCGGGTGTAGTGATTGAATACCTAAACAATTCCCAGGAGAAACTCGGTGCAACCTATTTCTATACCAAAACCCCTAATTTTACTGAGTGGCAAAATTCCCCTACTTGCCACCTCTATGAGACTTCTTCTGAGGCTTGGCAGTCATTCTCGCTGAATATAAAAGAGGAATTGACGAGTTACCTTACCGGGATAAACACCAGCGAAGTGAAATATATCAAGGTCTCCCTTTTAGCCTATTGCACCCAGAAGAGTGGTTGTTGAGGGTTAATCCAAAAGGCCGAGGTCTCGGCGGATAAGATAAAGATTGAGTGAAGAATAAACTAATGATATGCCGCGCCCTATAAAAATCACCCTTATTTTTCTTTTATTCTCCGGCTGTTTGAAGAATAAACCCCCGGATTGCCCAAAGATTCCCTCTGGACCTTCGGTCGGTGAGGTTAAGGTCTCTTATCCTTTCGTCTCTTCGGCCACCGACCCGGATGGCGATAGTGTCGCGATTAGATTTAACTACAGCGAAAGTGATACCACTGACTGGAGTTCCTTTGTTCCATCCGGGGCTGAGGTAAAGATTACCCTTTCCTGGTCAAATCCCGATACCTATCTGGTCAGGGCCCAGGCCAAGGATAAGAGTGGTCTCAAATCCAGTTGGTCCTTTTCCCATCAGATAGTGATAACCAAAAATAAGATACCGAATACCCCGGCCATTCCCTCCGGACCGGAAAAGGGGCTTGTCTATAACCCTTATCCCTTCTCTTCTTCGGCCAGTGACCCGGATGGCGATAGTGTCGCGATTAGATTTGACTGGGGGGATGGCGATACATCCGATTGGAGCCCCTTCGTCTCTAACAACCAGGTAGTAGTAGCGCATCATATCTGGACTGATACCGGAACCTTTTTGGTCAGGTCCCAGGCCAAGGATAAAAATTGGGCAATTTCTGACTGGTCTCAAGGTCAACCGATTACCATTGAGCGGTTAAAATGGCGCTATCAGACCGATGGCGGAATCTCTACTTCACCAGCCATCAGCCCTCAGGGAGTGCTCTATTTCGGCTCGGCTGATGGCTACCTCTATGCCTTAAATCCGGATGGGCGATTAAATTACCGTTATCAAACCGGTGCTGGAATTTCTTCTTCCCCAGCCATCGGAGCGGATGGAACGATTTATTTTGGCTCAGGAGATTCCTTTCTCTATGCCTTAAATCCGGATGGGCAATTAAGATGGCGGTATAAGACCAATGGCCCGATTCGCTCTTCACCGGCCATTGGTTCTGATGGCACAATCTATTTTGGCGCCGACGATGGCTATCTCTATGCCCTGAATCCGGATGGCCGATTAGCGTGGCGCTTTGCCACCGGTTCTTTAATTACCTCTTCACCGGCGATACAGGAAGATGGCATAATCTACTTTGGGTCCTATGATAACTATCTTTACGCCTTAAATCCGGATGGGCAATTAAGATGGCGCTACCGAACCGAATATTATATCTCCTCTTCCCCGGCGATTGGTCCGGACGGCACAATCTACTTCGGTTCTTGGGACCATTTCCTCTATGCCCTAAATCCGGATGGGCAATTAAAATGGCGCTACCCGGGCGGTGGCTATATCTTATCCTCACCGGTGGTTGGTCCGGATGGCACAATCTACTTCGGAGCCAACGATGGCTTTATCTATGCCCTAAATCCCGACCGGCAATTAAAGTGGCGCTATCCCACCGGTAATTGGGTTCTCTCTTCACCGGCGGTGAGTAGTGATAGTGCAATCTATTTCGGTTCCAATGATGGCTATCTCTATGCCCTAAACTTTTCTGGGCGATTGCGCTGGCGCTATAAAACCGATTCGTCCATCTCTTCTTCGCCGACGATTGCCCCGGATGGCACAATCTACTTTGGCTCAAACGACCGGTTTTTTTATGCCATCCCGGGTGAAGGAACTCTTGCCGTAGCCTCCTGGCCAAAATTCCGCCACGATTTAAGGAATACCGGAAGGATTGGTGGACCCCGCTGAGCACTTTGCACCGGCACGGCAAGAGAGAAAAAGAGGAAATTCTAAATTCACCCCGTTAGAAATTATCGGCACTGAGAGAAAACTTCCAATAAGATTCAAAATTCCTGAAACTTTTAGAAAACTTCTAAGGGGGCAAATGGGCAGCGCGACTTCTATTGGTTAAAAATCTGTGGTTTTTAGGAAATATTGCAGTAGTTCTAAAATAAAAAGGCGGGAGAGCTCTCTCCCGCCTTCTCCTATTAGTTCGGTCGCAGTTTATTTCACAATAATCAGTTTCCTCTCTTCTTTGTAGCCCTTGGCTGTAAAACGCAAAAGATAAGTCCCCGCCGGTAGCCTCTTGATGGTGAAGAAGCCCTTATCCGTCTTCGCGGAATAGACAACCTCACCTAAGACATTATAGATTACTAAACTCGCCACTTCCTTCGCGGGTAGGCTGTAATAGACCGTAGTCAAAAGACGGGTCGGGTTAGATTTGATTACCAGACCAGGCCGATTTACCATAACTAATTTTTCCAAATCGCCAATCGCTTGCCCTGGTTGGTAAACCTTAAAACTATCCCTAACCAGATTATTTGCCGGATGCATATCACCACTCAGTTCGGTCCAGAACCTCATCTGATACCAGGCGGTTAGGCTAAATGCCGTATCCCGGAATGAAACCTCCTTTATGCTGTCCGGACTTATGGTAATATTCACTGTCTTCCTATAGGCGGTATCCACCCCTCTTATGATGGCGAAATGGGTTGGCAGGGTAACGGTTGTATTCCCATAATTTCTCGCCCGGGCCTTGGGGGTAAAGATTGAATCCTTCTTTACACTATCCCCGGGCGCGGTAATGTCAATCGCCCCGACATCCAAGACCCGAATTAATAATGAATCGGCGCGCTTGTCATTCCCCGGCACCATATCCCCAGTAAGTTCCGTAGAACAGGAGACTGGATAATTTCCCCTCGGCGAGTGCGGATACCATATTGGGAAGGTAATATAGAGTTTGGTCTGTGGTGCGTGATTGATAGCACTGCCATTGCTATTGTAGAAGGTTGAAATCTTCATCCGAACATTATAACTCTCGGTCGTTGTCCCGTAGTTATAAACCGTACAGCCCGGCACAACTGAAGCGCCGGAATCAACCATTGCCCCGGGTGCGACAATAACCAATACCCCGACATCCCGGTTTCTTACCTTCACCGAATCGGTTCGTTTATCATTTGCGGATTGCATATCACCAGCAAGTTCCGTTGAGCAAGAGACGATATGAGTCCCTCTGGGCCAGGCAGCATAAGCCGGGAATGAGAGATAGACAAAAGTTCCTGGGCTATGACCGGTAACCCTTACGGTATCATCGTAAAAGGTCCCAATTTTCATCCGAACCCGATAAGTTGGTGTTGAAGTGCCGTAATTATAGACCGAGCAAGCCGGGAATACATTTACCCCGGAATCAATCTGTCCGGTTGGGGCGACAATCTTTGTACAGCCAACATCGCCAACCTGAATTCTCACCGAATCTTGCCGTTTATCATTGGTCGGCCGCATATCACCGGTAAGTTCAGTGGAACAAGAGACCGGATAACTCCCTCTCGGATTATAGACCATCCAAACCGGGAAGGTAACATAAACCGCACTCCCTGGTGCGTGATTAGTGACCGTAGCATTACTATTATAGAAATTGCCAATCTTCATCCGAACGGTATAAGAAGTTGGTGTCGTCGTACCGTAATTATAGACCGTGCAGGCCGGGGTAACAACCGTTCCGGAATCAACCACTCCAGTTGGTGCCACAATCACTACTGTCCCAACATCATTAACCCTTACCGTTACCGAATCGGTCTTCTTATCATTTGCCGACTGCATATCACCAGTAAGTTCGGTTGAACAAGAGACGGTATGGGGCCCTCTTTGCGTTGCGGTCCAGGCTGAAAAAGTGAGATAGACCTTTGTCCCGGGGAGATGATTTATTACCCTTGCGGTATCATTATAGAAGGCACCAATCTTAAATCGGACCGGATAAGTCTCGGATACTGACCCGAAGTTATAAAGGGTGCAGGCCGGGGTAACAACCGTTCCGGAATCAACTGTTCCGATTGGTGCTACAATCGCTACCGTCCCGACATCGCTAATCCTTACCGTTACCGAATCAACTCTCTTATCATTTGCCGACTGCATATCACCGGTCAGTTCGGTTGAACAAGAGACCGGATAAGTCCCTCTCGGCGAGTTTACCGTCCAGGGTGAAAAAGTGAGATAGACCTTTGTCCCGGGGGTATGATTTGTAACTATTGCGGTATCATTATAGAAAGTGCCAATCTTAAATCGGACCGGATAAGTCTCGGATACTGACCCGAAGTTATAAAGGGTGCAGGCCGGGGTAACAACCGTTCCGGAATCAATTGTTCCAGTTGGTGCCACAATCGCTACTGTCCCGACATCGCCGACCCTTACCGTTACCGAATCAGATTTCTTATCATTTGCCGCTCGTAGGTCACCACTAAGTTCGGTTGAACAAGAGACTGGATAAGTTCCTCTTGGCGAGTTTGCGGTCCAGGGTGAAAAAGTGAGATAGACCTTAGTTCCCGGGGTATGATTTGTCACAGAAGCGGTATTATTATAGAAATTGCCAATCTTCATCCGCACCGGATAGGATGAGACCGAATCACCATAATTATAGACCGTGCAGGCTGGGGTCAAAACCACTCCGGAATCAACCACTCCGATTGGTGCCAAAATCTTTATACAGCCAACATCAATTGCCAGGCGAACCACCTCAACCGAATCGGTCTTTTTATCATTGGCTGGCACCGCGTCACCGGTAAGTTCCGTTGAACAGGAGACGGTATGAACCCCCTTTTGATTTGCCGCCCAGGCCGGGAAGGTAAGATAGACCTTTGTCCCCGGGGCGTGATTGTTAACCCTTGCCGTGTCATTATAGAAGGCCCCAATCTTCATCCGAACCAGATAAGAAGTTGGTGTCGTCGTGCCAAAGTTTTGAACCGTGCAGGCTGGGGTCACAACCACTCCGGAATCAATCGTTCCCTTCGGCGCGACAATCGCCACCGTTCCGACATCGTTTACCGCAACACCGATATAGTTGCGCTTGTAGTAAATCTCATCGTTGCCGTCACGATTATCACGCCAAGCAACATGGCAATATAAGTTAGTAAGCGCCACTGATGGGAAATGGGATTCCGCAGGATTATTGGTCAGCCGGGTACTCACCGACCAGGTATCGCCGTTATTCGTTGAGCGCTTGTAGTAAATCTCACCAAGGTTGGCACCGGAAGAGTCTTTCCAGACGATATGGAGATTACGGGGAGTTGTATCCGAGGCGACGATGGAAGGGAATTGGGATTGGGCGGTATCATTCGTCAGCCGGGTATCACCTCCCCAAGCCGTGCCATTATTCGTTGAGCGCTTATAATAAATCTCATAGTTTCCGTCCCGGTTATCCGCCCAGACAATATGGACATTAGAACCGGAGACAGCAATCGTTGGGTCATTCGATTCCGCGCCATTATTGGTGAGCCGGGTATCACTTCCCCAGGCCGTGCCGTTATTCGTTGAGCGCTTGTAATAAATCTCATCATTACCATCCCGGCGGTCATACCAGACCACATGGACATTAGAACCCCAGACCGCAACCGAAGGATAATAAGATGAGGCGGTATTATTAGTGAGCCGGGTATCACTTCCCCAGGTCGTGCCGTTATCGGTTGAGCGCTTGTAATAAATCTCCCGGTTGCCATCCCGAAGGTCATACCAGACAACATGGACATTAGAGCCTGAGACCGCAACCGAAGGATAATAAGATGAGGAGTCATCATTGGTGAGCCTCATATCACTTCCCCAGGTCGTGCCGTTATCGGTTGAGCGCTTGTAATAAATCTCTCGGTTGCCATCCCGAAGGTCATACCAGACAACATGGATATTAGAATCCGAGACCGCGACCGAAGGGTAATAAGATGCGGCGGGGTCATTGGTCAGTCGGATATCCGCCGACCAACTGGCGCCGTTATTCGTTGAGCGTTTATAATAAATCTCCCGGTTGCCATCCCGAAGGTCATACCAGACAATATGAATAGATGTCCCATTAGCCGCGATGCACCGACCGCTATTTCGGCAGACCCAGGATGCGGCAACATCATTCGTCAGGCGAACATCCGGTTCCCACTGGGCAAAGATGGAAAAGGCAAAAACAAACCCAAATAAATAGACCATCTTTTTTGATAAAAACATATTCACCTCCATCTATCGTTTTACTAAATAAAAGTCATTCCACCCCATGAGAATAGGCATCTCACTGGGGTAAATAAATGACTTAGATAAAACATCAAAATACACCAAAATTCCTCTCCTGTCAAGTTATGAACCAATTTTCCCCAAGCCCCCTCGGGGAAGTATCCCCATAACCTCTCTTGCGGGAAAAATGTTCTCATTTCACAATAATCAGTTTCCTCTCTTCTTTGTAGCCCTTGGCCGTAAAACGCAAAAGATAAGTCCCCGCCGGTAGCCTCTTGATGGTGAAGAAGCCCTTATCCGTCTTCGCGGAATAGACAACCTCACCTAAGACATTGTAGATTACTAAACTCGCCACTTCCTTCGCGGGTAGGCTGTAATAGACCGTAGTCAAAAGACGGGTCGGGTTAGATTTGAGAACCAGACCAGGCCGATTTACCATAACTAATTTTTCCAAATCGCCAATCGCTTGGCCTGGTTGGTAAACCTTGAAACTATCCCTAACCAGATTATTTGCCGGATGCATATCACCACTCAGTTCGGTCCAGAACCGCATCTGATACCATGCGGTTAGTCTAAATGCCGTATCCCGGAATGAAACCTCCTTTATGCTGTCCGGACTTATGGTAATATTCACTGTCTTCTTATAGCAGGTATCCACCCCTCTTATGATGGCGAAATAGGTTGGCAGGGTAACGGTTGTATTCCCATAATTTCTCGCCCGGGCCTTGGGGGTAAAGATTGAATCCTTCTTTACGCTATCCCCGGGTGCGGTAATGTCAATCGCTGCTATATCAAGAATCCGAATAAATACTTGCTCCTCCTGTCGGTCATTTGTCTTATTTATATCATTGATTAGTTCGGTGGAACATTGGCTTGGATAACTTCCCCTCGGCATATTTGCCGTCCAAGATGAAAAGGTAAGATAGACCGCACTCCCTGGTGCGTGATTAAAAACCCATGCGGTATCATTATAGAAGGCACCAATCTTAAATCGCACTGGATAAGTCTCGGATACTGACCCAAAATTATAGAGGGTGCAGGCTGGGGTCAAAACCACTCCGGAATCAACCTGTCCAGTTGGTGCCACAATCGCCACCGTCCCAACATCTCTAACCCTCACTGAGACCGTATCGGTCTTCTTATCATTCACTAATACCTTATCACTAATAAGTTCGGTTGAACAGGAAATCGGATACCTCCCTCGGGGTTGAACTGAATACCACACCGGAAACGTAAGATAAATCTTAGTCCCCGGCAAATGATTGCTCACATCCGCATTACTATTATGGAAATCCCCAATCTTCAGCCGAACAGTATAACTCGCCAATGTATCTCCGAAGTTTTGAACCGAGCAAGCCGGAGTGACCGGACTTCCGGAATCTACGGCTACGGGGATGACAATAGCAATTGTCCCGACATCTATTACCCGCACCCGCACCGAACCAATGAACCGGTCATTGGTTCTGATTAAATCATTAGTAAGTTGGGTTGAACATTTTGTATTAAATGTGCCACGTTGCGGTATCCATGGGTCAAAAATTACTGTGGTCTCTCTCCCTGGTGAGAGACTGGCTACCATCTTTGTATCTTGATAACGGCCAATCTCCATCCGCACCGAAAAGTTGGTTGCAGTCTCACTTCCAAAGTTTCTCACCACCGCTTCGGGGTTTATCGGAGGTCCAGAATCAATCACGCCACTTGGTGTCCTAATCCCAATACAGCCGACATCTAAAACCCGAACCTTTACCGAATCTATCACGTTGTCATTTACTGGCACCATATCACCCCTCAGTTCCGTAGAACAGGAGACCAGATAACTCCCCCGGGGATGGTTCGCATACCAGGTGGGAAATGTAACATAGACCTTGGTTTGCGGAGGATGATTGGCGATATCCGCGTTACTATTATAGAAATCTCCAATCTTTAGCCGAACCGTATAACTTGCCGACTCTGACCCGAAGTTATAAACCGTGCAGGCCGGCGAGACATTTGCCACAGAATCAATCTGCCCAATTGGTGCCACAATCGCCACCGTCCCGACATCTTTAACTCTCACCGAAACCATCTCGGTCTTCTTATCATTTCCTAAAACCATATCATCGCTCAATTCCGTAGAGCAGGAAACCAAATAACTCCCCCTGGGCCAGATGAGATTAGCTGGAAATGTAAGATAAATCTTCGCTTCTGGGTGATGATTGGATACCGAAATCGCCTGATTATAAAAATCACCAATCTTCATCCGGACGGTATAAGAGGTCAGTAGTGTATTGCCGTAATTATAGACCGTGCAGGCTGGTATCACAACCATCCCGGAATCAATCTCACCCCTCGGTGCCACAATCCTTGTCACGCCAACATCCAAAACCTGAACCGCCACCGAATCCTCCCGCTTGTCATTCTCTAACACCATATCACCAATCAATTCCGTAGAACAGGAGACCAAATAACTTCCCCTTTGGTTTGCCTGCCATCCGGCAAAGGTGAGATATAACTTCATCTCTGGATTATGATTGGATACCGAAACGGTCTGATTATAAAAATCACCAATCTTCATCCGGACGGTATAAGAGGGAAGTAGTGTATTGCCGTAATTATAGACCGTGCAGGCTGGTATCACAACCACCCCGGAATCAATCTCGCCCCTCGGTGCCACAATCCTTGTCACACCAACATCCAAAACCCGAACCGCCACCGAATCCTCCCGCTTATCATTCTCTAACACCATATCACCACTCAATTCCGTAGAACAGGAGACCAAATAACTTCCCCTGGGCCAGATGAGATTAGCCGGAAATGTAAGATAAATCTTTGCTTCTGGGTTATGATTGGATACCGAAATCGCCTGATTATAAAAATCACCAACCTTCATCCGCACCGTATAAGAAGAAAGTAATTTATTGCCGAAATTTTTGACTGAGCAAGATGGTATCACAACCATTCCGGAATCAATCTCACCCCTCGGTGCCACAATCTTTGTCACACCAACATCCAAAACCCGAACCGCCACCGAATCCTCCCGCTTATCATTCTCCACCACCATATCACCACTAAGTTCCGTAGAGCAGGAGACCAAATAACTTCCCCTCGGTGCGCGAACCGTCCAGGGCGAAAAAGTGAGATAGACCTTGGTTTGCGGGAGATGATTTATTACCCGTGCGGTATCATTATAGAAATTGCCAATTTTCAGCCGAACGGTATAAGTCTGTTCGTTATTACCGAAGTTTTTGACCGTGCAGGCTGGGGTGATATTTATTCCCGAATCAACCGCCCCGGTTGGCGCAACAATTTCGGTACAGCCAACATCTTTAAGCGAAGGCAAGGGTGAAAGATAGATATTCATATTAGTGGGACGGCCGGCAATGACCGGAACCGACAGGTTCTTTGTGGTGTATCCAGGTGAAGAGATTTCAAGATTGTATGTTCCGGGTTGCAAGAGCCGACGGAAGCGTCCGAAGAGAGAATCGGAATACCGGGGCTGGATAGTATCTGGACCGGCATCTGCCTCTAAGACCCTTACCCGGGCACTCAGGGGGCGCCCGGTCAGGCTATCAAAAACTAAACCCTGTATGCCACTACCCAGGGTTCTTTGTAAAAGATATAAGGCACCGGCGATGTTTCGTTGACAGATTGAGGTGATTAAACTACCCGCCGGATAATAACCACGAGAGACCTCAATTAAAAAGGTAAAGGTCCCAATAGCATAGTATGACCAATTGCGAAAAAAGCCGCCCGAAGTCGCATAACCAATTCCGATACTATAAGGACCACTATTGTCGTCCTTCCTAATCCGATTAGCAATACTCTCAGCAATTGGTCGGATTGAAGGGTAGTCAGGGGCATAGGCCCCGGATGCATCCCAGCGCCAGTTATAATATACCTTTTCGCCATCGGGTGGATTTGAATCACTGTGATAATCAATTGCCGCAACAAACTTCTCTCTCGTTGTCAGGTTAGCCATCACTTGTGCTTCTTTTTCTGAAAGGGGGTAAGGTCCGCGGTAGTATTTGCTTGTTGGGTCAGTGCTTCCACCGTAGGTCCAGAGAAAAGGGTATTGCCGATTTACATCCACCCCATCGTAATCGATATCAAATTGCCCATTATTGTTATTATCCCTCTTATTCTTCCGCCAAAGGGTATCCTTTGGTGACGGTGGGAAGAAATTTATTAAGTGCCCATCCGGATTAACAATTGGGACAATCCATATCTCACAGGAATCAACCACTCGGGTAATTAGGGCACTACGCCCATAACCCGTCAAGAGGGAATCGGCTAAATAGAGGCATATCTCACAGCCGATAACCTCACAGCCATGATGGACACCACAGAATAATACCCTGGGTTCGTCTTCTCTTAGATGCGGGTTGTCGGAAATTTTTATCCCGAGGATAGCAAGGCTTTCTCTGTGGGAAAAACCCAGGGTCTCAATTTGCGCTAAGTTAGGATAAACCGAGGCTAAGGAACAAAGAGACTTCTTCGCCTCGTAATAATCGTGATACAAGGGTGAAAATGCCAGTAAAAATAGAAGTATCATATATAGATTTTAACAAAATTTATAAAAAAGTAAAGACCCATTATCTTTAAGCATGAATTATGCCAGAGAAGTCCGATGTTCTAAATCCTCAACCCATTATCCTTCATCTTTTGGATTTCCTTGTGATAAGGAAGGCTGTTTGTTTCGGATTTAGAGTTTTGAATTTAGGATACGGTTTATCGTTTAGCGTCCATTGTGCAAAATTTTTTCGCAGTGAGCAAAAAATTCCCAAAAATGCATTCTGTGGTTTGATTTATTATTTAGACTTTACTTTTATCAAATTTTTATTATAATTTCTTTTTGAGGCGCTTGCCGCCCTTTACCTTAGGAAGGAGACTATGAAGTTGGATTATGATTTTTTAGGTATTGAAAGAAAGTGGCAAGAGAGATGGGCGGAAAAGAAGATTTTTTTCACCCCAGACTTTCCCCCCAATAAATATTACTGTTTGGTAATGTTTCCTTATCCATCGGGCGATTTACATATCGGTCATGTGAAGAATTATGTTATCGGTGATGTCGTCGCACGCACTAAGCGACAAGCCGGTTATACCGTGCTCCACCCCTTTGGCTGGGATGCCTTTGGTCTACCCGCGGAAAATGCCGCAATCACTCATCAAATCCATCCGGAGAAATGGACGAAGGAGAATATCGCTATCTCTCGGGAAAATCTTATTCGCCTGGGAATCAGTTATGACTGGGAGAGAGAGATTATAACCTGTCAACCTGGGTTTTATAGATGGAATCAGTTCTTCTTCTTAAAATTCTACGAGCGGGGGCTTGCCTACCGGAAATCGGCGTATGTCAACTGGTGTCCGGGTTGCTCAACGGTTCTGGCTAATGAGCAGGTGGTTGATGGCCATTGCTACCGCTCAACCTGTAACGCGTTGGTTGAAAAAAGGAAGTTAGAGCAATGGTTTTTTAAGATTACATCTTATGCCGAGCGGCTTTTGCAGGGTATTGAGCAACTAAGAGATTGGCCGGAGAGTGTGAAGACGATGCAGAGGAATTGGATTGGGAAGAGTGTTGGGGTTGAGGTGGAGTTTGAGGTTATCGGGCAAGAAGAGAAGGTTCGGGTCTTCACGACCCGGCCGGATACGGTTTATGGGGTGACATTTATTGCCTTAGCCCCAGAGGCAGAGATTACCGAGAGATTAATTCAGGGTGTGCCCGAAGAGGTAAAGGTTCGTTCATTTATTGAGAGAATCTTAAAGAAGCCCGAGTTTGAAAGGCAGGCACTGGGAAAAACTAAGGAGGGGATTTTTATTGGGCGCTGGTGTATAAATCCCTTGTCCGGTGAGAAGGTTCCGATATTTATCGCGGATTATGTCTTAGCCACTTATGGCACCGGTTGCCTCATGGGGGTTCCGGCTCACGACCAGCGAGACTTTGAATTTGCCCGACACAATGGACTACCGATTCGGGTTGTCATCTCACCTCCGGGCTTGAAGTTAAGACCGGATGAGATGGATAGTGCCTATACCGAGGAAGGGGTTATGGTCAATTCTGGCCAATTCTCTAATCTTCCTTCATCGGAGGGACGGAGGTTAATTGCCGACTATATTGAAGAAAAAGGGATAGGGAGGCGGAAGGTCTCCTACCGCCTGCGGGATTGGTTAATCTCCCGCCAGCGCTACTGGGGGACGCCAATTCCGATGGTTCACTGTGAAGATTGCGGGATTGTGCCGGTGCCTTACGAGCACCTACCGGTCTTATTGCCGAAAGAAGTAAAGGACTGGCGACCTTTGGGGAAGTCGGTTTTGGCTGGGGTTGAGGAGTTTATTAATACCACCTGCCCAAGATGTCAAAGAAAGGCAAGGCGCGACCCGGATACAATGGATACCTTTGTTGATTCCTCGTGGTATTTCCTTCGTTATTTAGACCCGAAGAACGAAAAATCCCCATTTTCCTTTGAGGCGACTCGCCACTGGCTACCGATTGATAAATATATCGGTGGGATTGAGCACGCCTGCGGGCATTTAATTTTCTTCCGGTTTTTCACTAAGGTTCTTTATGATCTAGGGCTTTGTGCGGTGGAAGAACCCTGCCTGTCCCTTTTTACCCAGGGGATGGTTTTACTTGGGGGTAAGGTAATGTCTTCCTCCCGCGGACACGGGGTCTGGGTTGGTCCTTTTCTCAAAGAGCATGGCGCCGATTGCGCCCGCCTCTCAATCTTATTTGCCGCGCCGCCAGAAAAAGACCTGGATTGGCAGGAGGAAATAATAACCGGCACCAAGCGGTTCTTAAATCGGGTCAAAAGAATTTTTGAGGAGAATAATTATCAAATCGCCACCGAGATTGATAAGAAAAAAATCGCCGAGGAAGACCAGTTCCTCTACATAAGGTTGAATCAGACGATAAAACAGGTTAAAGAGAATAACGAAAACTTCCAGTTCAATACCGCAATCGCCCGGTTGATGGAATTCTTAAACGACCTTTTTAACTATAAAAAGAAAGATTCCTTAGTCTTTCGGTATTCCCTCTATAATTTTTTAATCCTCCTCTCGCCTTTTGCCCCGCATCTCTGCGAAGAAATCTGGGAGCGATGCGGCTTTAAGGGTTTTATTTCTCAAAAGAAATTTCCCGACTATGACCCAACCCGTCTCTTTTTCTCTGAGGTTGAGATTCCAATTCAGATTCAAGGCAAACTCCGCTCCCGAATTACCGTGCCCCGAGGGACGAGCGAGGAAGAAGTTAAGGCGCGGGCATTAGCCGATGAAAAGGTAAAGAAGTATATCAAAGGGTGTGAGGTTAAACGGATTGTCTACATAAAAGATAAACTGATTAATATTGTTCTTAACTTCCGAACTACGCAGTCAGTAGAGAAAAAGGGGGCAGGATAGTTTCTCTAAGAATTCCTCATACTCATCCGGCCTCAACCCCAAAAATTTTTCCCGGGGCATAATGAGTAAATGAGCGGATAAGGTCTCGACTAAGTTTAGGAGATTAAAGGGTGAAGACTTCTCTAAGCCGATTGATACCAGAAACCCTTTCTTCTCGTATTCTTGTTGGAGGGTAAAGAGCATCTCCCAGCACTCGCGCTCCGATACCTTCCCAGATGATTGAGAGATTAGCCCCATCAGAATAACTCTTCCCTTCTTACCCTCTAAGAAAGGACAGACCTTTTTGCTCACTTCCTTCTGGTCTTGGATTACCAAAATAAAGGTTTCCATTTTATCCTTTTGTTTTAAGGGTTAGTTCTTAATTTTAAGAGTAATAGGCAATTGGCGAAGAAAAGGGAGACAAAAGTAACGATAATACCCAGGAAAAGCCACCGCTTAAAAGGGAAGTGACGGCGATAACTCCGTTCGTAGACACCAATCGCTACCAAGTTAGCGGTTGAACCAATCATCGTGAGATTCCCGCCAAAACAACCGCCAATTAAAAGGCTCCACCAGAAGAGATTGGCGCCGGGCATACCGCTGGCCACTAAGTTCTTTACTACGGGCACCAGGGCGGCAACAATTGGTAAGTTATCAACAAAACCGGAAAAAAGACCCGAGCCCCAGAGGAGAAAGGTTAAGATACTGGCACTCTCCGCTAAATTACCAAAGAGTGTCAGGGGTAGAAGTTTTGCTGCCTTAGTCAAGAGATAGGCAATCTTTACTGTTACCCCGGTATATTCCAAACAGGCGGCGCTGGCAAATAGGCACATAAAATAGAGGATTGTCCACCAATCCGGTCCTTTTTCAATTAGATACCGGCCGCGCTCCTGTTCCTTGAAGACAATAAAACCGACAATGCCCAACGGCAAGGCCAAGAGAACTGTCCTCTCTTCAACCTGCAAGAGTTTCTCCAAGAAGGTATGAAAAACGACCAGGGTAATAAAGAGCAAAAAGACAATGATTGCCAGCCGCAGTTCACCCTTACTCGGGATAGAAACCTTTTCCTCCAATTCTTTAATATCCACCCCGACGGATTTCTTCACCTCCCGGCGATAGAAGAGAAGGGCGATTAAGATGACAATTAGCACGGTGGTAATGGCAATCGGCGTTGAATTCTTTAAGAAGTCTAAAAAGGTGAGTTTACTGGCAAACCCCAAATAGATACCGATGGGATTGCCAATCAGGGTTAAGGCACTGCCGATATTCGTTGCCATAACCAAACTTAATAGATAGGGAATAACCCCAACCTTGGTGCGGCGGGCAATCTCTACGGCGATGCCAAGGGTGATAAGAATGGCCGAGACCTCATCAACTAAACCAGCCAGAAGAGCCGAGAAGAGCATAAGAGCGGAGAAGAGTAACCAGGGCGAGTTGTGGAAGTATCTTAAACCGTGGAGAACCAGAAACTTAAAAACCCCCTTCTCTTCAAGCCATTTCACTATCACCATCACCGCAATTATGAAGAGAATCGTCGGGATGGACATAAACTTCACGGTCATCTCAATATCCATCACTCCGGATATCAATAGGAGGCTTAAAGCTAAACCACCGATGGCTACCCGATACTGAAAAAAGAGGAGGGTGCCTAATACCATACTGAAAAATAGGGTAGTGGAAAAAATCTCCCGATTTATCCAGAATGGTTCGTTGAAGTGAAGCGCACCTAACTTCTGATAAATCGGTAGCGGCGGGATTTTTACATGGGTGAAGGTAATTTTGGCCAAAAGGAAAAAGATAATTAGCCCGACGCCAAAATAGAGAAATCTTTGGTAGCGAATGAACCGCTGCTCTTTGTAGATGCCGGTGAGAAGTTCGTAGATATTATCCGGATTCTTTGCCCTAAGGATTCCCTTTAATTGCTCCGGGATATGCAAGACCCGGGCGACCTCAGCCAAGGTGCTTAAATATTCGTCCCGCTTCTCTTCTGGGGCAAAGAGAAAGACGAGCAACCTAACCGGTTTACCATCCAGAGACCCCCAGTCAATCCCTTCCTCAATGAGCAGAGCAGAGCCGATTAGTTTAGTGATACCCTTACAGGTGATATGCGGGATGGCAATCTCTTTACCGATGCCCGTGGAACCGAGGCTTTCTCTCTCTTTTAAGGCGGCGACTATTGTTTTAACCTGGTCAACGGTAATCTCGCCCGCCTCTTGTAATTTAGTGGCGATAAATTCAAATACCTCCTCCTTAGTCTTTAATTGGGGATGGATGAAGATTAAATCTGGGGAGAATATATCTCTCAGGTCAAAATCGTCCGGCATAATTGAAAACAACCTTTCGCAATAAGAATTTCATATACCTTCGGCAACAATAATCATAATCCATTTTCCCAAATAGTCAACAGAAGGCAAAAATGAAATCACCCAATCCGTTATCCGTGCTCCGTTTTCTACGGTTAACGGCCCTTAAAATAACTCCCGGTAAGAACAGCGGGAAAGGCCCTTGTCGGTGGCAATCCAGAGATAAGAAGAATCGGCATAAAGGGCACGAATGTTTAAGGATAAAAGCCCTTCCTTCTCTTTTAGGGTAATGTATCTATCCTTTTTCTGATTGAAGGCGATTAGCCCTTCTTTTTCTGTGCCTAAAAATAGATAATCACCAAAGCCGGCGATATTGTTCACCGGGCAAGATAAATTCATCCCCGGAATTAAAAATTTCTGCCATTGATTAGCGGCCATTTCACCACCGGGCGTTCCGCTTCGCAACTGGAGAAACCCACCCCGGATAGCAAAGACCACCCCAAAGTTATTCAGAGATATGTCATAGGCACCAAACCTTAAATCGCCCTTGGGGTCAATTAAATCAGTTAGTTCGTTGTTTGATATTGAGTATAAGAAAACCCCGGTTGGAGTGAGGATAAAGATTATCCCTTTGTGGTGAAAGAGACGATGGATGTTGGGTAAATTGAGTTCGGTTATTACCCTCTCGGTCTTTTTATCATAGAGGTAAAATTTATCCGGGGTAGAAAAAGAGAGGAAGTGGTCGTCTTCGGAAAGGGCGGTAATCCCTTCGCTTGTGAGGTCAAGAAACTTAAAGGAGAGGAGAGGATTTTTTTCGGTAAAGAATTTAGCCGGTTTTATTAAGAAGTAATCCCAGTCTTCAAAATTACCTCCGATACGGGTAAAGAGATTATGGCTGATGAGCCAGAGGCCATCGCTTCGCTTCAATATCCCCTTAATCTCTCTTACCCCCTTCCCAAATCTAAATTCCTTTATCTGGTGGCGGGTGTGGAGGTCATAGATTATAATCCCGTAATTTTTTACCCCAAGCCAAAGCCTTTTGCCTTCTTCAAAGGCGATTTTAATTGGGTAGATACCAAGGTCGGCATCCATTATATAATAAGGGGCAAGGTAAGGATAATTCTCGGGCCTATTCGGTGATAATCTGCCATACCAGAGAATTGCGGTGTCGGGAAAGGTCTTTATCTTCTTAAACCGAAACTTCTTCCTCTCCCAGACATATTTCTCTTTATCGGTCAGAAAGCAGATATTTCTTTCGCCAATCCCAAGGGAATGGGGATTAAAAGAGAGGGTAAATGTGGTAAATGCCCTGGTCTTGGGAGAAAAGAAGGTGAGGCGGTTATCCGCAAGGATTAAAAGGCTACCAGAGAATTGGTCATAGGCACAGAGTTTAATCCTCTCCGGGATACCGTCTAAGGGGGTGAAGGAGTTTATAAAACAGAGGCGGTGCCGGTCAAAGGTTAAGATACCGTCCGGAACTGCAACATAGACCCTAGAAAGCGAGGAGGTGATGGAGATGATTTCCTCAGTCGCCGGGATGTGCCACCAATGACCGGGGTTGTAGATATAAGCGAAGAGCAAAGAAGTAAGAGGCAAAAAAAGAGAAGTAAAAAGCCAGGAGGAAATCTTACTTGATAATGATGACAGCGATAATAATAAAGAGAGATGACGGCGATGGAATCTCATTGAAGTAGGCTAAAGATTACCTGGGGGAGATAATCTAAGATATCGCTGGCGATGAAGGCATATTCGGTCCTCTCTTTTACCCCAATGTCGGCACATTTGCCGTGGATATAGACACCAGCAATTGCCGCGTTTAGCGGCCCGACACCCTGGGCTAATAAACCGGCGATGAAACCAGTGAGGACATCACCAGTGCCCCCCGATGCCAAACCAGAATTGCCGGTCGGGTTACAGAATACCTTTCCCTCAGGCGCGGCAATCACCGAGGGCGCACCCTTCAAAACTAAGATTACCTTATACCGAAGGGCAAACTCTTTGGCGCACTCAATCCGATTTTCATTAACCTCTTTGGGCGATAAGTTTATGAGACGTCCAAGTTCTCCGGGATGAGGGGTAAGGATTAGTGGGAACTTTATCTTTTTTAATATCTCTAACTCGCCAACCAAATTATTTAACCCGTCGGCATCAATTACTACGGGCTTTTCCAACTCGCGGACGACAGATAGAAGTTTAAGAAGAAATTCTTTTGTCTTATCCTTCGTCCCAATTCCTGGTCCAATTGCCACGACATCCGAATCCTGAATATAGTTTTCTAACAGGGAAAGCATCTTTACCGAATAAGAACCAGTCTCTTCTTGGGGAAGGGGGATTTTTACCACTTCGGTTAATTTCGCTTCTAAGGCCGGCATTATCTCTTCTGGTGAGGCGAGACGAACCAAACCCGAGCCAATTCTTAAAGCAGACAGGGCGGTCAAAGCCGCGGCGCCACTAAATCCCCGGGAGCCGGCAATTATCAAGGCTTTACCAAAGGTTCCTTTGTGACCTTCGGGAAGCCTTTTGGGTAAAATTGCCGCGAGGTCATCTTCTTCAATTAGGAATTTATCACCCGCGCCCTCAAAGATAAAATTGGGGATACCTAAATTCGCTAGATATATCCTCCCAGAATATTTCTTGCCCGGAAAGAGAATCAAAGAGTCTTTAATAAATCCCATCGTGACCGTGAGATTGGCCTTGACCGCGATATCTTCCACCCGGCCATTTTCGCTTACGCCGGATGGTATATCAATACTCACGACCAATGAATTGGAGTTATTGATAAACTCAATTGCCCGGCGATAAATCCCTTCTAATTTACCCTTAAAGCCGGTGCCGAATAGGGCATCAATTATGATATCAGGCTTACCGGTTAAGGTGCTAATCTCCTCTTCTTTGGTAATCTTAATTATCTTTTGCCCAGTTTTTTTGAGGATTTGGTAATTGAGTTGGGCATCACCCTTTAATTCTTCAGGGTTTGAGAATAGGAAGACCTTTATTTTTGACCTTTCATTTAAGAGGTGCCGGGCTGCAACCAAGCCGTCGCCACCGTTGTTGCCTCTTCCACAGAAAATCCAAATCTGATAGTTTCGCAAATCCTTGCTTAAATAATCTTTTAATGCCTCAACCACCCCGCGGCCGGCATTTTCCATTAAGAGGTTTGTCGGGATGAGAAATTCCTTTTCACTTCTTTTGTCAATCTCTTGCATCTCCCGGTGGTTGACAACTCGGCGCATTACTCATTATAAGAGATATTAAAAAGAAAGTCAACCGCCCAGCCAGGCGTCCTTGTGTGGTGTTCGGGGACATCGTACCTAGAAAGAAGGTCATCGCTAAATACCTCTAAATCATCCAGAATTAGAGGAGGAAAAGCAAAAAGCGATTATCCCTTATATATGTCTTAGCAAAGACCTCCTCCCGGGGAGTTAACCCGGTTTCAATATTACTTCTCTCTAAATTGAAATAAAGAGTAAAGGAATACGCTTTGCCTAAAAAATCCTCCCGATTCCTAAAACTTTCTACCTCATAAAACTCCGCCTCTATCCTCCCGTGAAAATTCTCCACACAACCATTCCACTCCGGTCTTCTTACCGGAATCGTGTTGTGTCGACTACCAAAACTTGTCACCACC
>CAYRLZ010000029.1:0-8425 GCA_964425275.1 uncultured bacterium
GTCTATATCAAACTATATGTAGGGGGTGGGCAGTGGATGGGGTGGGCGATACAGGGGGTGATACTCCGAGCCATATTCCGAGTGATATAGATAGTGATATTCGGGGTGATATTGGAGATGATATAGAAAGTGATATTGAGGGTGATATTGGGAATGATATAGAAGGCGATATTGAGGGTGATATTGGGGGTGATATAGAGAATGATATAGAGAGTAATATAGGGGGCGATATAGAAGGTGATATTGAGGGTCATATTGGGGGCGATATTCCGAACCTAATAGAGAATCTAACTGAGAAGCGCTTCCCTCACCAATTACTTAGGGGCGGTTGGGAAGGTCTTAGATTCTACCTGTTTATGGCCGACTCTCTTTCTTTTTACCGTTAGGGTAATCTTCCGCCCCTCCTTGATGGTTATCTCAATTGCACCCGAGGTGTTGGTGTCCAATATATTCACCCCATTAGACCTCGGAACCTCACTCGGTCGGAGGTAAAATTCCCGACCCTGGAGGATAAAATATTGGGCATCATTTTTTGCAATAATTTCCTCTATTCTCTTTTGCCGCAAATTACCGTTAATCTTTATAATATCAAACCACCCTTCTTTAATCTTGCTGCCGGAATAAAAGAAGATATCATATTCTCTAATCTTTGCTTGGAGGTTATAGAATTTACCGAAGGGGAAGATCTGGAATTCAATTCCGGGATAAGTTACCAAGCACTCTTGGTCAATTCTAATTATTTTTGACGACGAAAAACCCTCAGCAAAAATTCGGCAGGCAATCGTATCGCCTTTTGCCATAATGATATTTTTAACCCTTAACTTCTTTAAGGAACGGGCAATATCTCTTAAAGAGCGCTCTTTAATCTTGGGCAGAAAGAGAATCTCTAATTCTTTAATCCCTTTGCTTAAAAGAAAGTTCTCCAAATTATAATCCCATCTCCCAGATAAGATAAGAAATACCTTATTTTGGTCTTCAATTATTACCGGTTCTGATGAGTAGGTATCCAAAAATGTTATCCTCACCTCTTGCCTTTTTATAATATCTGACCAAAAAGCGAAGGCAACTCCTCCCAAAAATAAGAATAGCCAAATCTTTTTAATCGGACGCTCTCTAAACCTTAAAGTGAGAAGTATTAAGAGATATATTAAAAGGATAATACCGATTGGGGGTTTGGCAAGATTTAGGGCCGAAAAGGGATGGCGGCCAAAGAAGCGAGTCAACTCCCATATCAATCTTAAAGTTATCCATAAACTAAAAGAGAAAAAATGCGCCAAAGGTGGCAGAAAGATGTTTACGGTTAGAATTAAAAGTATCAAAGGAATAGCAAAACCAACTAAGGGGACAATGAAAAGATTGGCAAAGGGAGAGATAATTGGTATTCGGTAGAAATGGAACCAGGTGAGAGGAAAAGCACCTAAGAGAGACGATAAAGATACTGAGAAAGGGAGGAAAAGGTATTTATTTAGAAACCCCGGGAGGTGATAATCTTTGAATAATTGATAAATCCGTCGGGCAAAGGTAAGAATAAATCCGGTTACGACAAATGATAATTGGAAGCCAATATCAAATAAAGAAACCGGCGCGAAGAAGAGGATTAAGATTGCCGCGACGACCAGAGAGTGAAAAGGGTCGGTCTTTCGCTGGACAATATAAGAATATAAGACCAATAAGAATATAATCGTTGCCCGAGTTGCTGAGGGGGAGAAATCAACTGCCGCCAAATAGAAAAGTAAGGCGGCGGTTATTATAAAGATTTGCCCTAAGGCTCTTATTCTTAAAAAACTTAAAAGGGCTAAAAGTGTGAAGGCGAGGATACCGATATGTAAACCAGAAACCGCTAAAATATGATATACTCCGGCATTGGAGAGATAAACCTTCACTTCTTTTGGAATCTCTTTTGTCTCACCAAAGAGAAGCCCTAAGAGTAGTGCCTTCTCCGGTCCTTTAAGGTATTTTTCAATCGTATTAAAAGAATATTCCCGAAACGAGTTGATTACCTGACTCATAACAGGGATTTTGCCCTTTTTTATAATTTTTATCTCCTTTGCCTGAATATTTCCAACAAAACCCTGGCGCCGCCAATATTGATTCCCATCAAAGAGATTGGGATTAGAAGGATAGTTCAAAGGGAGGAGAGAACCAGAAATTTCTATAAAATCGTTGGGCGAAAGAGAGTAATCTTTGGCAAATAGGTTCACCTTTCCTTTTATCCGCACCTCGCGCTCACCGATTTTTAGTGATTTTAATTTTAAGATATAAAATTCCCTATCCCGCTCCGAGGGATTTTCTATTATCCCCTTAAAAGTTGTCTTTCGGTAGTAAAGTTCTTGCGGTAAATTGGGCAGGCTAAATTTATAACTTATACTAAAAAGAGAGGATAATAAAAGATAAAGAGAGTAAAGACGGGTGGGAATTAAAAAGACTATAGAGAAGAATAAAAAAAGAAAAAGGAGGTTAAAATGCCAATATTCACCGGCCAGAATACCGAAGATTAAAGATAAAAGAATATTTTTGGCTAAGGCACGCACTTTTTGTTGTAGTTTATCTTGATTAGTTATTTGGAGAAGAGATTTTTAATCATCCTCTTATTTATCTCTCCTAATCCAGAGACAACGAGTGTTGCGCAAGAGAAGTCCTCATCCCTATTATATTGATTGGGTATGGCGATGCATTTAATTCCGGCCCGCCTTGCCGCCTCCACCCCAACCAGAGTATCCTCCAAGATAAAACACCTCTCTCTTTTTAATCCCAATCTTGAAACCGCCAAAAGAAAGATATCTGGAGCTGGTTTTGCCTCCTTCACCTCCTCACCCGAGACAATCACCTTAAATTCCTTAGCGATACCTAATTCCTTCAGTGCCAATTCAATCCACTTCCGCCTTGAGGAAGAAGCAATCGCCAAATCAAATCCCATCTCTTTTAAGAGAGTTAAGACCTTAAATAATCCGGGCATTGGTCTTATCCCTTGTTCTCTAAGTAGCCGGCCATAAATTTCTCCCCTTTCGGCAAGCAGTTCTTCTGGGCTTTCCCTTAAACCGAGGTTCTCTTTCATAATCTTCATACTCATTAAGCCGCCGGTTCCCATAACCCTTTTCTTTATTTTTAGTGTAAAATCCTTGCCCCGCTTTTTAGCCATCTCTTGCATCGCCTTAAAGTATATTGGTTCGGTATCCACCATAACCCCGTCTAAGTCAAAGATTGCTCCGTATCTTTTAGACCTCATAATTCAGGCGAGAGCGGAAAGATTTTTTCTATTTCGGTCACTGTTTTCATTGGGTCAAGATTCTCAATCCAATAAACATCCTCCTTTCTAAACCAGGTCAATTGTCGCTTCGCATATTCCTTGGTCTTTGCCTTGCCAATCCTCACTGCCTCCTCTAAGGTAATCTCGCCTTTACAATACCGCATCATCTCTTTATAGCCTAAGGCATTAAAGGCATAAAGATTTTCATTAAAGCCTAAGGATAGAAGCCTTTTTACCTCTTCCACAAAACCTTCTTTTACCATCTTATCAAAACGTTCTTCTAGTCTCTGGTATAATATCGGGCGGGGCAGGGTTAGACCAATATAAAAACCCTGGAAGCGAGTTTTGGGTTCTTTTTCTTCTTTTAAGAAAGAAGAGATTGGTCTTTTAGTTGAATAGTAGACCTCTAAGGCGCGAACGATACGTTGGCGGTCATGGGGATGGATCCTGGCCGCCGAGACCGGGTCAATCATTTTTAACTCCTCATAAAGCAAAGAGAGTTCTTTTCCATTTAGCCTTTCGCGCCATTCCGGATTTATTTTTGGGAAAGGGGTTAGGGGGGAAAAGACTGCTCGGATATAAAGCCCTGACCCACCAACGATAATAAACCTCTTCCCTTCCGAATTAAGCCTTTCCATAATTGCCCAAGCCCTTACCGCAAATTCCTGGGCATTAAAAATCTGATTTGGAGGGATAAGGTCAAGGAGATGGAATTTTACCTCCCGGCGCAGCGCCGGGGAGGGTTTAGCCGTCCCAATATCCATATACTGATAAATCTGCCGGGAATCGGCCGAGATGATTTCTAAGTTATTTCTCTTGGCTAAAAGAAAACCGACCTCGGTCTTGCCGACACCGGTCGGACCGACCAGGGTTAAGACCTTCATCAGGTGCGACCGAACTTTCTCTCCAGGTCATCAATATCAAACTTAATTATCACCGGTCGTCCGTGGGGACAGAAATAGGGGTCATTACAGGCAAAGAGTTTATTTATCAACTTCTCAATCTCGGATGGGGCAAGTTTCTGACCGGCCTTTATCGCCCCGTGGCAGGCGATAACCTTTGCCATCTCCTCCCGATGACGCAGCCTCCCTTTCTCCATCTTAGAGAACTCCCGAAATAGTTCAAGGAAATCTTCCTTTCCTAAGTTAGAACTAACCGGAATACCCTCCACGACAATGGTATTTGGTCCAAAGACCTTGGTCTCAATACCCAAAACTGATAAATCCTCCTTCAATTCTTCATAGAGAGTAAATTGTGCTGGGTCAAGTTCTAAGATAATGGGAAAGAGTAAGGACTGAACCGCTTCTTTTTTATCTCCCCTTAGGATTTCCTCATAGATTATCCTTTCTGATGCCGCATGTTGGTCAATGACACAATAGCCACTTCTCACCTGGGCAAAGAGATAAGTGTTATGAAGTTGCCAGAAGAAACCCAGGCGTTCCTCGGTTAAGATTTCCCTCTGGTAGAGAAAATCATCAAATCCGACATCTTCCCGTTTTTGAATCCCTAAGGTCTTACGAACCGCCTCCGAGACAAAATCAAATAGGAACTTCTCATCAAAAAACCGAACCTCCAATTTTGTCGGATGGACATTTACATCTAAGTTTATTGGGTCGGTCTCTAAAAAGATGAGATAATTAGGATTCATCCCCCTCAGAGTTCCACCATAGCCTTCCATCACTGATTTATTAACAACCCGGTTCTTAACGGGTCGCCGATTAAAATAGACCGCCTGGATTTCATAATTGGTTCTTGCCTCCTCGGGACGGGAGAGGAAGCCGTAAAGTGAAAGGAGGGGATTTTCAAACCGAAACTCCAAAAGGCTATCAAAGATGCGCCTTTCCAAAACCGAGCAGAGCCTTTCTTTCACACTACGGGCCGGAGGCAGAATGAATAAAACCTTATCTTCATTTTTCAGGGAGAAGAAGACCTCTGGGAAGGCCAGGGCATAATTTCTTACCGTATCAATGACCAGCCGTAACTCATAACCCTCCGATTTTAGAAATCCCCGGCGCACCGGCAGGTTAAAGAATAGTTCGGAGACGATAACCGTTGTGCCCACCGGGCGCGCTATCTCCTTAGTCTCTTTGATTTCGCCACCCACCGCTAATAGTGATTGACCAGAAGATTTCGGGCAATCATTAGTCTCAATTTTCAATCTTGAGACAGCGGCGATTGCCGCCAGCGCCTCTCCCCGAAAACCAAATGTGGCAAGAGAATTGAGGTCATCAATTGAAGATATCTTACTTGTCGCATAACGGGAGATGCACCTTAGGCAATCTTCTCGGTTCATCCCTCCGCCATCGTCCACTACCTTTATATAATTCTTACCGCCACCGCGCAATTCAATATCAATTCGTTTTGCGCCGGCATCAATTGAATTTTCAATCAACTCTTTGACCACGGAGACCGGTCTTAAAATTACCTCGCCGGCGGCAATCTTTTTAACCGTCTCCGGGGATAATTCCTTAATCATTATGTTCGATATCGTATTTCATTCCATCCGAGGCGGCGATGACTTTAATCCCGGTCTCCCGGCTCATCGCTTCGGCAACGACCCAAGGTCTTTTCTTAATAATTGCCATACCAAAATGGGTGAGGAAGGCCACCTTTGGTCTTATCTCCATTATGAGATTTTTGGCATCGGGGAGGGAGAGATGGTCTAACCTTGAAGGTTTTTCCCGCACGACATTTATTATTAAAATATCCGCTTGATAAGCCCTGGCCAGTTCGTCAAAATATTGGGTATCCGCAATATAAGAAATTGTCCAACCCTCTGCCGCAAACTTAAAGCCATAGGTCTCTCCCCGATGTCTATGCCTTATTGGCGTAGAAAATACTAAACCCTGTAATTCATATCTTTTCTTCTCTTCTAATAAGAGAATCTCTTTTAGGTAACTCCGGAGATATTTTAAGACTATTGGGTCTTCACCTTCCAAGGCATCCCGGGGGCAAAAGAGAACTCCTCGCTTTACGGTTCCACCGGTGGTCATTGCCTCAATTATATTGTTCACATCACCGGAGTGGTCAAGGTGGCGATGAGAAAGTAAGACCGCATCTAATTTTGTTGGGTCTAATTTATGCTTGCTTTGGGTCATTCGGACCAGAGAGCCCGGACCGGGGTCAACGAGGATATTCACATCTTTCAAAGATAGCCAGATACCGCCCGAGGCTCGGATTTGTTTGAAGACAACGATTCGGGCACCACCGCTTCCTAAAAAAATAATTTTATCCGGCATCATTTTAAGATAAGACAAAATCCTCCAAAGTCAAGTCGCCTCCTTCTTAATCCGAAACAACACCTATAATTCCAATTCTTCCAACCCAATTAATTCTTTAATAAAGAGATTATTGACAGGGGTATTTTATTAGTTATAATTTAGGTCTTATGAGGAGGGTGATATGAAGGGTTCCTTTTTCCTCTTATTAATTCCTGCCTTATTTTTATTCCTCTGGGCAAGTGAAGACGCGGTAATTTTTCCTCCGAAGGATGTCACCGCCACATCCATAAACGTTAATGCGACTACCGCTACTGATGCCATAACTATCCCGCGGATGCTTTCCTATTAGGGTAAACTGACTGATGAATATGGCAATCCGGTTCCAAACCGCGACTACCAACTCACTTTTCGGCTTTACCCACAGGAGACCGGGAGCACTCCCTTTTGGACCGAGACGCAGACGGTAAGGATAGAAGGCGGACTATTCTCGGTTCTCTTGGGGCGAACGAATCCAATCTCTTCTATTCCAGAAAAGGGACAGGTCTGGTTAAGTTTACAGGTGGAAAACAATCCGAAGTTAAGTCCGAGGTTAAGAATTGTTTCCTCGGCCTATTCTTTTCTCTCGGAACGTTCGGCACAGGCGGACAGTGCGGTTGGCGCCGGAAGAATTGGCGGACTTAGCCTCAGCGGCCTTGATGCCCGCTATGTGGAAGAAAACCAGGCAAATTCCATAACTTCCAGTATGATTCCTGATGGCACGGTTGTTGGTTCTGATCTCAATCCGATGGGTGCCAGCACGGGTCAGGTTCTGAAGTGGACTGGTTCTGCTTGGGCGCCAAGGAATGATAGTGTTGGAATGGATAACGATTGGGTGCGTGGCACACCGGATTCCGTGCTTTATACGATAAGGCAATTGGGTATTGCGCGCGGTGGTGCGGGCAACATACTTTATGGAACTGGTCGCCATACCCATGTCAATCTTGGGGTTGCTTGCACAACCGGCACGAGTGAGGAGAACAACTTTTACTGCACGGTTGGTGGCGGACATCTAAACACCGCCTCGAGCTACTATGCCACGGTTTCTGGCGGGTTTATCAACACCGCCTCGGACTGGATTGCCACGGTTGGCGGTGGGTATAGAAACTCCGCATCAAATAATTATACTACGGTTGGCGGCGAGGGGTTAAACACCGCCTCGGGTTACTATGCCACGGTTTCTGGTGGGTATAACAACACCGCCTCGGGCTCCGGGGCCACGGTTGCTGGCGGGTATGCGGATACTGCTGGAGCAGATAACAGTTTTGCGGTTGGCAATCGTTCGGTTGTGCCATCAGGTTATTCAAACTCCGCCGCATTCAATGGTCAGACCGCAACCGCCTCTAACCAACTACGCTGTGGCACACTTTCTAAGACCGGTGGCAGTTTCACTATTGACCACCCCCTCGACCCATATAATAAAATCCTTAACCACTACTTCGTTGAAGGACCAGAAATGCTTAATATCTACCGCGGTTCCGCTATTCTTGACGCCAATGGCCGAGCCGAAGTGAAACTCCCTGACTACTTCTCCACCCTCAATCGCAATGCCCACATCCAACTCACTGGTGTTGGAACATCGGATGTCTATGTTGCGGAAGATATTAAAGGCAATACGTTCGTCATCGGCGGTAAACCCGGAACCAAAGTCTACTGGCAAGTCACCGGCGAAAGAGCCGATGTCTCAGCAGAAGTAATAAGAAGATTGATGCCCGTGGAACAACCAAAGACCGGAGCACTGGCTAATCGAATGCTTGATGACGATTTCCTCTCCGGCTGTATGGAGCAACTGGAAAGAGAAGGAAAAGCAAGTGGCATTAACTTCCGCACACAAGAAGGGAGAAGAAGATACGAAGATATGAAGAACCGACTAAAGATAATAGAAGAAGAAATAAGAAGGTAGGTGGATTATGAATAAACT
>CAYRLZ010000030.1:0-40585 GCA_964425275.1 uncultured bacterium
TGGCAATTGGGTGCCACGATTTCTTAATTCAATCCAGTTATAGACCGGTCGCTGAAGATAAAAGGTATCAATATCATCATAGGCGCAATAGAAAATAGGGGTGCCATCAGGAATTGGGTCAGAGATTGTCAATAGACCAACCGGAATTTGGAGACCTAATTTTTGGCTATATCCACCGTCCGCAACAAGAAATAGGGTGCAGGAAATTGACGTCTCCGGACGCAGGCGAGGGTGGGCATAAACCGTAAATTGGTCATGGATATTCACACCAATTGAGTCCTTAGGAATACGACCGTAATTCGCTGATTGGTCCCAAACAAAGAAGAGGGTATCATAGGACCTTAGGGTTGCTTGGCAATTATAGCCATGTCCTAAACCAATATTTTTTATCCTGAAATAGAGGGCGACCGCTTCACCTGGGTCAATCCGACCATTGGGACGAGAGGTCTGGGAATCATTGACAATGTAGCCCTGATAGGAGAAGACCGGTGTGCCAACCGTAATATTGAAGGTTGAGACCCAGGTTGATTCTAAGTTGTCCTTACAGAAAAGGGTGCAGAGAATTGAATAGCCATTGGTTAGTCCATTGTTAATTCGGAGGTTATAACCATTGGCACCGGTGAAAGATGAATCCTGAGGTTGAATCGTTCCGAAGTTTTTAATCGTATCGCTTGCCTGGGCTTGTGGGTCTCGGGTGACGAAACGTCCCAAGACATTTTGCGCGGCCAGATTACCGAAATTCTTTACCCAGGTTGGCAGTTCTAATTCTTCACCAGGGTTGGGGATGCTGTCACCATTTCCTCTCGGTGGTGCATCATCAATCAGGTGCCTAAGATAGGCAACGAATCTTCCGGTGGAGACAACCCGAATTGATTCTTCAAAGGGGTAGAAATTTTTTGCCGAGACCGTGATTGACATTACGCCAACTTGCGTCGGTGAGACATATAAGGTAACCTGTCCGGAACTATTGGTCCGGCCTTTGCGATAGACATTGGGTGGCATCCAGAGACAGACCAGGGCTGATTCAATCGGTGCACCTTGGGCGGTCTTCACAATCACCGGCACCGAAATATTACTCCCGATGTTTATCACCGACGGAAACTGAGCGGTCAAATGGTGTAGGTCATCAGTATAAAGCGGGAGGACTGGGTCACCAAAGAGGTTTCTTTCATAAGCCTCCCAGCGGAACCGAGAGGAATCGGTCATTGGCCATAAGGGGCGGAGTTGGTCCTTGGCATGACCCAAGGCCTGTCCAACATAGACATACCCGGAACATAAGGGATGTCGCCCAACCGGCATCCGAGGTAGAAACTTATAAAAGAAGTGATAGTTATAATATTCCGCCACCCTCACCCAGCCGGAGCGGGCATTCATCATCACCGCGGCAAAGCCATTCGGGGCAAAGGTAGCGATCGTCTCGGCCAAGCAGTTATTATATAAGTCAAAACTACCCGGGTCACAGCAGACAGCAATCAGGACATTTAACTTATTGGTGTTTGTTAGGTTGCAAGCCATCTGGCCATTAAAACTGCCGTTTAACTCCATTGTCCTTGGTGAGCCGTGAGCGATGACCGAGGTAGCACTATAACCGCTGTTAATTGAATCAGAGAATCTCTGGGGTGTTGGTTGAACACTACCGCCCGACATATACATCTTACAAGAGCGCCAGTCAGCCGGAGCGGCATTGGCGATGGAGTCATTAAAGTTCATAGAGAAGGTAACACCGACCGGTAGTAAAACCTTTTTAATATAGGTGCTATCCGGGGTCTTTTCATAGCGAAAGATTTTAGAGAGGTGATTAGAAATCTCCTGAAAACTTTCGGTCGTTATCATTCCGACATAGACATCATGGTAGCCATCAATGGAATCGGCGGGTTCGCCAAAGATATTATTGTTGTTAAAATCCCAGGTGCCATCCAAATCAGCAAAGTAGATATCGCCGGGTAAATCAACATTGCTTGTATAACGGGCACGCAAGAGCCGGTGCTGTTGCGCTGGTGCATCCTGTCGGACGATGAAAAAGAAGGTTGTCTGCCAGACGGTATCGGCATCCTTGATAAAATTCCTCATCTTTTCCGGTAAATCCCGACCGGGGTAATTGGCCTGAATATCTTCAATTGTCATTATCGTTGCCGGATAACCCAATTTGTGTCGCCAGTAACAGAGTGGCTCACAACTATCCCGATAGACCTGAGGAGTAATGATGACATATTCGTAATAACCGGGCGGTAAATTAAGAGAAAGTGGCAGGGAAGTGCGGATTGGCGGGGCAAATCGCTTCACATCCTCAAAATTAAGGACGATATCCATTACATCCCGGGAGAGGATTTTTAACTTTTCTGGTGATAGCCGCTTCGGAGTTATTTTACCCTCTTCGTATTCCACCCTTACTTTGACCTTTTCCGCTAAATATAACTCACCCTTTGCGGGAAGATAGCGGACCGGGAAGATTAAGAAACGGACGAGCCGAAATCCCCCTTTATTACCAAGACCAACGCAATCAAGGATTTTTTCCGGATAGATTGTTTCCCGGTTATAGTATTTTGAAAGCGGTTCAACAAAAGGTGGCGGCACTTCAAAAGCGGAGAAGGTCCTTCCCGGCTGAACCGGATAGAGTAGATACTCACCGGGAATCTTACTCTCCTCTACGGAGACAATCTCTACTGATTTTAATTCCGCATCGGCCGGAATAACGATATGAACCGGACAGACTGGTAAAGAAGGGGAACCGGGTTCGGCATCAATCTCCGGGGCATTTCCATAATTTACTTGAATATAACCGTCCTTTGATTCGGTGGAAAGTAGAGTGCGGGGAAAGTGAATATCCTTTTCCAAGACACCAGCCAAGACGAAGTTGGCCAGTATAAAAAACGCTATAAAATATCTCATAAATACCTCCTTATACCATCCTCAATAGAACCCAGCACTTAATTTTGGTATATTGCTGGGGTAAAGGGGTGAGCCTTTTATAATCATCTATTCTTCTTCCTCCTCACCTTCCGTAATAGAGATTGTTATCTCAATCTCCCGTAGCACTTTATCCTTTCCCCGCACTTGGAAGGTGTAGGTAATCTCATTCTCATCTTTCTCACTTGTCTTTTCAATAATCTCACCGGGGGCAATAATTCCGATTATCTCCTTTAAGTGTGTAAAGATTGGGTCTGACAATTCCTGGATTGAAATTATCTTGCCCTTTGTCCCATCAACCAAGACGAGAAGTTTTTTATATTCATAAGAGACATTCGCCTCGTAGAGGTTTTTCCCCTTATTAAACCCGATACTTTCTATTTTCGCTCCCTTAAGCGAATCGGTAATTATCAGTGATGCCTTATCCTTTGATATCTTTTGCCCAAGGGCAGTAGAAAAAAAGAGAACTAATAATAAAAGGAGAAGTGTCCCTTTCTTCATAAATCCCTCCTTTTAGCCATTTAAGAATAAATTATAGCAAAGAAAAGGAAAAAGTCAACTATGCTATTTTGAGACCGCTGAAAAAGGTCTGACGACAGCGATGAAACAAATCATCGGCGTAATCAAGATTTCTGGGTTTTTCAGAAATCTCCTATTTTATCAAATTGACAAGGAGTGAAAAGAGATATATAATCTCTGATGATCAGAAAGGCAATTGGCGCAATCTCCGGCGGATTGGATAGTATCCTGGCAACGAAACTAATTTTAGACCAGGGGATTTCCGTCATCGGGGTAAACTTCGTCTCTCCATTCTGCACCTGTTCCAAAAAAGGTTGCCGGGAGAGGGCAACAAAGGTGGCACAGGAATTAGGCTTTCCATTAAGGGTTATCCCAATCCGTGAGGAGTATATTCAGATGCTCAAAAATCCAAGATATGGCTACGGTAAAAACTTAAACCCCTGTATTGACTGTCGGATACTCTTCTTGTCTAAGGCAAGGGCAATAATGGAGGAAGAGCAGGCCTATTTTATTTTCACGGGCGAGGTCCTTGGTGAGCGGCCCTTCTCGCAAAATCTAATGGCGATGCGAATAATTGAAAGGGAATCCGGTCTTGATGGACTATTATTGCGACCCCTCTCCGCGAAATTATTACCGCCAACCAAACCAGAGATAGAGGGGATTGTTGACCGAGAGAGGTTATTGGCAATCAAGGGGAGGTCAAGAAGACCGCAGATAGCACTTGCCGAAAGACTCGGGATTAAAGAATATCCCACACCAGCCGGCGGTTGCCTCTTAACCAATAAGGAGTTTTCCGCTAAGGTAAAAGATGCCCTCGCCTTTGGTGAGGATAGCCCAGAGGAGATTGAGCAATTAAAAATCGGTCGGCACTTCCGCTTAAAGAGTTCGGCCAAGGTGATTGTCGGGAGAAATGAAGAAGAGAATAAAATCTTGCTTTTGTTAGTAAAAGATGGGATTGTCTTAAAGCCCAGAGATGTTGTCGGTCCAATTACCATCTTAAAGAAAGGTAAGGATTTTACCGATATTGAAATCGCGGCTAGTCTCTGCGCCCGATATTCGGATGGACGGAATCAAGACAAGGTGGCGGTCATTTACGATGATAAGGTAATAACCGTTAAGCCGCTGTCCGAAGAGGTAATAAGGACAATTCGGATTGGCTAACTTTTTAGAATGGGAATTTGGAAAAACCAGGTTCAAGGTTGACAAATAAAAGAAAATATCTTATATTTAATTTTATAGGAAGATGAATCAGAGCGCACTTCACAAAATCAGTTATGGGATGTATCTCGTCAGTGCGAAAAAAGACGAGCGGTTTAATGGGCAGATTGCCAATACCGTATTCCAATTGACCGCTCAACCACCGGTAATTGCCGTGAGTATAAATAAAGAGAATTTAACCCACGAATTTATTCAAGCGGCTCAGGGTTTTGCCGTGTCGGTCCTCACCGCAGATACACCAATGCCTTTCATCGGGCGATTTGGTTTCAAATCAGGGAGAGATATTGATAAGTTTGCCGGGGTAAATTATAAGTTAGGAAAAAGTGGTTTACCCATCGTTCTGGAAAATTCCTGCGCCTATCTGGAGGTAGAAGTGATGAAAGAGATTGATGTCGGCACCCATACCCTTTTTATCGGTAAGTTGGTTGACGCCGAAATCATCAATGACAATGAACCTTTGACTTATGCCGATTATCATCAAGTAAAGCGCGGCAAATCACCCAAGACAGCACCGACCTATATTAAAAATGGTTAGGGAACTGAAACCAAATATCTATTCCGTAGGAGCGATTGATTGGGATAGAAGGTTATTTGATGAGTTAATTCCCCTACCAGATGGGACGAGTTATAACGCCTATCTAATAAAGGATAAGAAGACCGCCCTTTTAGATACGGTTGACCCAACCAAAGAAAAAGAACTTATTGCTAATTTACAAAATCTTGGCGTGAAGAAGATTGATTATCTCATCTCCCATCATGCAGAGCAGGACCACTCCGGGGCAATCCCGAAGGTCTTAGAACTCTATCCGGAGGCAAAGGTCGTGACCAATGAGCGATGTAAGGAGATGTTGATTGATTTACTTCTAATTCCGGAGGATAAATTTAGGACGATACAGGATGGCGAAAGAATGTCTTTGGGTGATAGAACATTAGAATTTATCTTTGCGCCCTGGGTCCATTGGCCGGAGACATTTTTGACTTACTTACGAGAAGATAAGATTTTATTTCCCTGCGATTTTTTTGGCTCTCATCTGGCGACCAGTGATTTATATGCCTTTGATGAGGCAAGGGTCTATGAGTCGGCAAAGAGGTATTATGCCGAGATTATGATGCCCTTCCGGACAAATATTAAGGGTCATCTAAAAAGGCTGGAAAATTATGAGATGGCGATGATTGCCCCAAGCCACGGTCCGATATATCATAAACCAGAATTTATTATCAATTCCTATAAGGAATGGGTCTCGGATGAAGTGAAGAATGAGGTTATCATAGTTTATGTCTCAATGCACAATAGCACGAAAAAGATGGTTGATTTCCTGGTAGATTCCTTAATTGTTAGGGGATTGACGGTAAAGCCCTTCAATCTAACCCGGACCGATATTGGTGAATTGGCAATTGCCTTGGTTGATTGTGCAACGATGGTCATTGGTTCACCGACGGTGCTGGGTGGTCCGCATCCGGCTGTGGTTTATGCTGTTTATTTGACCAATGCCCTAAGACCAAAATTAAAATTCGCTTCAATTATCGGTTCCTATGGTTGGGGCGGTAAGATGACTGACTATATTAAAGGGCAGTTGACCAATCTAAAAATAGAAGTCATTGAGCCAGTCGTTATCAAGGGCTATCCTCGAAAAGCCGATTTTAATGCCCTTGATAGATTAGCCGATGATATTTTGAGGAAACATAAGGAGCATAAAATATACAAAAAGGAGGGATAAAATGATGTCAAAAAAACTACAGGATATGCTAAATACCGCAATCGCCCGAGAACTGCAAGTGGCCATTCAATATATGTGGCAACATGTTCTCTGGAAGGGACCCGCTGGCTTTGCGGTGAAAGATGAGTTAAAGAAGATTGCCATAACTGAGATGAAGCATGCGGAGGCGATTGCCGAAAGGTTAGTCTATCTCGGAGGCGAGCCGACGACAAAGCCCGAACCAATCTTTGTCGGTAAAACCTTAAAGGAGATGTTAACGCAGGATGTCAAGGATGAAGAAGGGGCGATAAAACTCTATAAGGAGATCTTAGAGTTGGCCGAAGAAGAGAAGGATTACACGACCTGCGACATTTTCAAGAAGATTTTAGCCGATGAAGAAGAACACCACGATACCTTCACCGGTATCTTAGAAGGGGTCTAACTGAAGAGTATGCGTTTCTGGCGTTGCACGGTTTGTGGTTATATCCATAAAGGACCGGAGCCACCAGAGAAATGTCCAAACTGCGGAGCACCGAAGGAAAAGTTCGTTGAGGTTGAACCCAATTTTGAAGAGTTCCATCTCTTCTACGGCCAGAAGGTCTCTTATGGAGTTGAGGTTGATGTTAACCCATTCTTTGGCGACCTCTCAGCGATTGCCCCTTATATCTATAACCTACCAGTCAGCAAAAAGGTTAAACTCCATAAACATCCAACAACCGATGAGCTCTTCTTTATCATCCGGGGGAGGGTGAGATTCCAAGTAGCCAATAAGATGATGATTGCCCAAGAGGGTGATTTGATAAAAGGTCCAATGAATATTCCCCACTCCTTTGAGAATGTTGGGGATGAACCGGTTGTCTTCCTTTCGGTGAAGGCGCCAAAACCGGTTGATTTGGTCTGGATGGAATGAGATAAAGGGGGACAGAAAGAGGGTTTATTAACCAGAAAGAACATTTCTTCTTTTTTGATTCCCACTCTCATTTAACTGACCAAAGGTTAAAGAGAGAGATTTCCGCCGTTTTAGCCCGGGCCGAAAAAGCCGGGGTGAGATATATCCTCTCCTGCGGAACAGATAGTGCGGATAATGAAGAGACAATCCAACTGGCCAAGAAGTTTCCCTCTATCCGGCCGGCAATTGGTTTTCATCCCCATTCCGCGGACCAATTTAGTGAAGGTGATTTAATTAAAATTGAAGAGATATTAAAAAAAGAGAAGGTCTATGCCATTGGTGAAATTGGGCTTGACTTTTATCGTTTTTACTCCCGACGGGAAAATCAGTTGGAGGTATTTAAGACCCTCGTTACCCTTGCCCAAAGGTATAACTTGCCGATGTCAATTCACTCCCGGGAGGCACACCAAAAGACAATAGATATATTAAAAGAAGTCGGTTATTTTAATGGGGTCTTCCATTGCTTCTCTGGTGATTGGGGAATAGCGAAGACGATTTTGAACTTAGGCTTCTATCTTGGTTTTTCTGGTTCTCTCACCTACAATAGCGATAAACTGGCCGATGTGATAAAGAGGATGCCCCAAGATAGAATCTTAATTGAGACCGATGCCCCTTATCTGGCGCCAGTGCCTTTACGGGGAAAGACGAACGAACCGGCTTACCTCGTCTATATTGTCCAAAGGATTGCAGAAATAAGAGGTGAGAGTAAAGATAAGGTCGCTGAGATAACAACGGAAAATGGCAAGCGGCTCTTTTTATTATAAGAGATACTGGGGGCAATCATTTCTGAAGTCAAAGCAGATTGCCGAGAGATTGGTCTCCGCCCTTAATCTGAAAGAAGGGGATGTCGTCTTAGAAATTGGACCGGGTGAAGGGATTCTTACCGAATTTTTAATTAAGTATCCGGTTAAGGTGATTGCGGTTGAGATTGACCGGAGCCTGGTTAATTTTCTAAAAGAGCGCTTTAAGGGGGTGAAGAACTTAGAGATTGTGCCGGGGGATATCCTAAAATATGAGCCGGCGGATATTTTGAAGATAATTGGGAATATCCCTTATTCAATATCCTCAGCCCTCCTCTTCTATCTCTTTGAACGCTGGAAAAAATGGACCGAGGCGGTCCTTACCTTACAGAAGGAGTTTGCCGATAGACTATTGGCCTTGCCCTCAACCAAAGATTATGGGGCATTAACCTTGATTTCTGAGATTTATGCGGAGAAGGAGAGGCTCTTTTCAATTCCCCCTTCTTTTTTTCGACCTCAACCGAAAGTTATGTCCTGCGCTATTATCTTGCGCCGCCGTAAGAAGATTCTATTGACCGAACCTGATTTTATTGAATATCTGAAATCGGCATTTACCCATCGGCGAAAGACACTCCTCAATAACCTTGCTGACTATTTTGATATTACTAAGGAGAGATTAAAGACCATCTTAGAAAAGAAGGGGTTTTCACCAAATTTAAGAGCCGAGGAGTTGAGTTTAATGGAGTTTAAGGAGATTTACGATGCGATTAAAAGAGTATGAGAGATATATAAAGAAGGGAAAGGAGTTTGGGGCAAAGGATTGCAAAATTATCTTAACAAAAACGGTTGCAACCGCGGAATGGGTGCGGTTAAAATGTCAGTTCGGCTGTGATGAATACGGGAGGAGATTGACCTGTCCGCCTCACTCACCAACCCCAGAATATACCCGACGGATGCTTGCCCAATACGAATACGCTATTTTAATTCACGGCGATGAGTGGACCGATATCAGGAAGGTTTGCGTCCAGTTAGAGAAAGAGATTTTTCTTGATGGCTATTATAAGGCATTCGGGATGGGTGCCGGTCCTTGTTATCTCTGTCCGAGATGTGGAAGATTCTGCCGTTATCCGGATGAGGCAAGACCTTCAATGGAGGCCTGCGGGATTGATGTCTACGAGACCGCCCGGGCTAATAAATTTCCGATTGAAGTCCTGCGAAAAAAGACCTGCCCAGGAAATTACTATGGACTGGTTTTGATTGAATAATTATATTTGGGGGATTACCTTTTGTCAAAAGCCCGAACAAAAGTTCTAAAACTATAGTTATAGTTTGCAAGGACCGATTTTTACCTCTAAGTTTTTGATTTGACATAACTTAGGGGATTTTTTAAGGAAGATAGGGGATAACCCCCTGGGTCGTCTTCTTGGTCTAATTTATTATCTAATCCTTTACCTAATCCTTTGCCTAATTGAAGGCCTAATCCTCGGTCTAATTCTCTAACTAATTCTCTTTCTAACTGAGAGGCTAATTAAGTGTCTAATCCTCAGCCTAATTCTCTAACTAATTGGGTTAGTAATTCTCGGGCTAATCCTCGGTCTAATTCTCTGTCTAATTGTGAGCCTAATTTTCCGCCTCATTGACAAATTGAATAAGGATTGTAAAATAAGGCGATGCTCAAACAGGATTTAGGAACGGAGTATTCTCCTATGGACAGTCTCTATCTTTTAACAATCAACTTCTCGGTCTCTTTGCCAATTCTGATATAATAGACCCCTTCCTTAATTCCTTTCAGCGATATTCTAAACTCACTAACTCCTGAACCCTTAAACTCCTCAACCCTGATTAACTTTCCCGCAACATCATAGATTTTTATCTCCTTCACGGATGAGGGACTTTGGATACGGACAACGGAACTTGCCGGATTTGGATAAACGATGAAGTTGTTGCGAGCCGAAAGCGAAACAATCTCACCTTCTTCAATTCCAGTCACATCCCGAATCACTGAGATACTTGAGCCATAAAAATTTGCCACATAGGTTCGGTTCTGGATTGGATTCCAGCAAAAAGCCAAAGGATAGTCTCCGACCGGAATTGTTGCAATCACCCGGTTATTTTCCCCGTCAATAACCGAAACATTATCGCTATGATAATTAGCGCAGTAGACCTTATTATTGATTGAGTTGTAGGTTAGCGCTGAAGTCCAAGGACCTACCGGGATTCTCGCAACCTTCTCGTTTGTTTCTCCATCAATCACAATCACACAATTACCTGCTCCACCGCCGCCATAGATTTTATTATTTATCGGGTTGTAGGTAAAGGCGCGGGGATAAGTTATTCCACAAAGGGAATCCGGGAGTTAGATTGTCGTCTCAAGGTATTGCCCGAATAGGGGTAAAATTGAGACGCTTACCAAAAATATCCCTAAAATCTTCATAAATCCTCCTCTTTTCTCCTGCTTCTGGCACATCCCTTTCATTATACCGATAAATCCGCCAGATGTCAACGAGACAGGTATTGACGAAAAGGGAATTTTCTTGTATTCTCTTCTTTGGAGGAAATATGGAATTTAAGAATTTAATCTTAGAGATTGAAGAAGGAATCGGGATTTTGAAAGTCAATCGCCCCCAGGTCTTAAACGCCCTGAACACAGAAACCTTAAAGGAAATGGAACAAGCGCTGGAATATATTGCGGAAACACCGGATGTCCTGGTTTTAATCATCACCGGTGTTGGTAAGGCATTTATTGCCGGTGCGGACATATCCGAGATGGCGAATTTTACCCCCTTTGAGGCAAAGGCATTTGCCGAAAGGGGGCATCGGGTTTTAGGAAAGATTGAGAAAATGCCCAAGGTGGTGATTGCGGCAATCAATGGTTTTGCTCTGGGTGGCGGCTGTGAAATTGCCCTTGCCTGTGATATAAGAATTATTGCCGAAGGAGCAAAGATCGGTCAGCCCGAGGTGAATTTAGGCATTATCCCCGGCTTCGGTGGTTGTTTGAGATTACCAAGGGTCTGTGGTAAAGGAATGGCCAGTGAGTTAATCTTTACCGGTGATATGATTGACGCTAATGAAGCCTGGCGCATCGGTCTGGTTAATAAAGTCGTCCCGCCGGATAAACTCATTCCGTTTTGTCAAGAGTTGGCAAAAAAGATTGCCGGAAAAGGAAAGGAGACAATCGCCCAGGCAAAATTAGCCCTCGGTTTAGGTCAGGAGACGGATTTAGAGACCGCCAAGGCGATTGAGATTCAATCCTTCTCTCTCCTTTTTTCCATTCCTGAACCAAAGGAGAAGATGAAGGCATTTTTGGCGAGGTCAAAAAATAATCGTTAATAAGGAGGAAGATATGGTTGGTTTAGTTAAAGAATGTGTGATTGTTAGTGCCAAAAGGACTCCGGTTGGTCGATTCCTCGGTTCGCTATCTTCGCTCTCCGCCCCGGAATTAGGCGCGGTAGCGATTAGAACAGCAGTAGAAGAGGCGAAATTAAAACCGGAGGAGATAGAAGGGGTAATAATGGGTCAGGTCTGCCCGGCCGGATTAGGGCAGGCACCAGCCCGACAGGCACAGATTAAGGCCGGTATCCCAGCAAATATTCCCGCGCTCACCGTTAATAAGGTTTGCGGCTCGGGTCTGATGGCGGTGGTCTTAGCCTGTCAGGCAATTAAGGCCGGGGACGCCAAGATTATGGTCGCCGGTGGACAGGAGTCAATGTCCAATGTTCCCTATTATCTTCATAAACTCCGCTTTGGGGCTAAGATGGGTGATGTGAAATTAGTGGACGGGATGATTTACGACGGAATCTGGTGCGCCTTTGAAGATGTCCATATGGGGGTCTTGGGAGAATTCACCGCCAAGAACTCCGGAATTACCCGGGAAGAACAGGACCGATTTGCCTTAAACAGTCATATGAAGGCCGTTAAAGCGATAAAAGAAGGAAAGTTCAAGAACGAAATCGCTGTCGTAAAAATTCCCCAGAAGAAAGGAGAGCCGATAGTGGTTGATACCGATGAAGGACCGAGGGCGGATACGAGTTATGAGAAGTTAAGCACCCTGGCTCCGGCGTTCCAGAAGGATGGCACAATTACCGCGGGTAATGCCTCTTCAATCAATGATGGCGCGGCGGCCCTGGTAATAATGGAAAAGGGTGAGGCAAAGAAGCGCGGGATAAAGCCATTAGCCGAGATTACCGCCTATGCCATTGGTAGTTTAGAACCGAAGATGCTCTTTTATGCCCCAGTTGTCGCAACGAAAAAGATTCTCTCCTTGCTTAATTGTTCTATTGATTACTTTGACCTGATTGAAATAAATGAGGCATTCTCGGCTCAGGTTCTGGCTGATGGTAAAGAATTGGGCTGGGACTGGGATAAGGTGAATGTTCACGGTGGAGCGGTCGCCTTAGGTCATCCAATCGGTGCCTCGGGTGCCCGAATTCTTACAACTCTCATCTATGCCTTAAAGGATAAAAACCTAAGGCAGGGTTTAGCGGTTATCTGCCTCGGCGGTGGCGAAAGTGTCGCGATGAGTATTACGGTTGACACCTGACGCTAAACGCCTAAAGCGTGATAATAACTGATAGTCCAGAAGCGACGATTGCCTTCGGAAGAGAACTTGGTAAAGAACTCAAAGGCAATGAGGTTATTGCCCTCTACGGTGAACTCGGCGCTGGAAAGACGACCCTCATCAAAGGGATTGTCCAAGGGTTGGGAATTGAAAAGGAGGTAAAGAGCCCAAGTTTTGTTATAATCACTGAATATCAATCAGGGGAAAAGATTGTTTATCACATTGATTTATATCGTATCGTCAGCCAAAAAGAGGTAGAGGGTATTGGACTGGCTGATTATCTTATAGCCCCGGGAGTAAAATTGATTGAATGGGCGGAAAAGATTGAAGAGTTTTTGCCGCCGGAGACGAAACGGATAACGATAAAAGTCATCTCCAAAGAACGACGTGAGATACAAATCGCTTAGCGGAAAAGATGGCAAGTTGTGAACTCTGTCGGAAACGAAAGGGGAAGCGATTGTGCCCGGCACTTGATAGTCTAATATGCACCATCTGTTGCGGGGAGAAGCGAAAGAAGACGGTTAAATGTCCACCTAACTGCCAATATCTAAAAAAGAGTAAGGAGTATCTTCAAAAAAGGAAACTTTTAGCCGAGGAAGAATATGTTAGAGAAAGATTTCCAACTTATTTCCAAAAATTAGAAGGAAAGATAATAGAGATGAGAAAGACCCGCCTCTTCAACTTAACCGATTATGAGGTAAAAGAGGCATTGGAGCAGTCGCTGGCTAATCTCAAAATTAAAAAGAAGAAGATAATCTATGAATATAAATCCCCTAATCCTAATGTCCAGTTGGTCGCTGAGGCTATTTCCGAAATCATCACCTCTTATATGGGGAAAAACAACGCTTTTTATTTAGATTTAGATAATGCAATCTTTCTTATTCGGAAGGAGATAGAATTCTGCCAAAGGTTGATTGAAGAGCGGCGGGGCGATACCCATTACTTGGATATAATAAATACCCTGGGTAGTAGCCATCTTGACGAACGGAAAGAAAAATGATATAATAATCTAAAATGAGAAAAATGCCCATTCCGCTCATCGTTTGGCGGAGAGGGTCTTAGATTAAAAAGATTTTGCAAGGAGTAAATTCTAAGGAGGGAATATGAATAAAAGTAAGACCTTGGCAATCGTTTTGCCCGGGGCGGTTATCCTTGCCTTTTTCTTAGGATTTTTTCTTTCGGCTAACTTAAATTATGCCCAGAAGGGAGCCCCGAGACAAGAAACCTCCAATCCACTAACTAAGGAATTTAATCCAACGGTTCCTCTAACCGAAGAAGGCGAGAGCCCTTTTGTCAAAATTGGGGAGGCGGTGATACCGGCGGTGGTGAATATCTCGGCAAAACGAGAGATATCCATCCGTCGCCCTGAATTTGAATTCTACTGGCCATTTGAAGACTTCTTTCGCGATTTCTTCAAGGACTTCCCACGTCTTCCCCAAAGGCAGACGATTCGCTCCTTAGGCTCAGGTGTGATAATTTCCGAAGATGGCTATGTGGTAACTAACAATCATGTAATTGCCGGTTATAGTGATGTAATTATTAAGTTGGCCGATGGCACAGAATACAAGGAGAAAGAGGTAAAGATAGTCGGCCGAGATGAGAAGACCGACATCGCAATTTTGAAGATTGAGGCGAAAAGAAAGTTTCCTTATTGTCTGCTCGGTAATTCCGATGCGATTAAAGTTGGTGATTGGGTAATGGCGGTTGGCAACCCCTTTGGTTTGGAAGGAACGGTAACGGTGGGGGTTGTCTCAGCCAAAGGCCGGCACGGTATCTCACTTCCCAATGGTCCGAGTTATCAAGATTTCATCCAGACCGATGCAGCAATTAATCCTGGGAATTCCGGTGGTCCACTGGTCAATCTGAGAGGAGAGGTTATCGGTATAAATAC
This sequence comes from uncultured bacterium, assembly GCA_964425275.1. Lineage (GTDB taxonomy): Bacteria > Hydrothermota > Tepidihabitantia > Tepidihabitantales > JBDRVQ01 > CAYRLZ01. Next base: position 14,480 of record CAYRLZ010000030.1, read on the forward strand.
CGCAATCAAAACAACCACTGGAGGAAATATCGGTATTGGGTTTGCCATTCCTTCTAATATGGTAAAAAAGATAAAAGACCAATTGGTAACTAAGGGCAAGGTAATTCGGGGATACCTGGGGATTAGACCGGAACCAATTACCGATGAGTTAGCGGAGGCGATGGGTTTGAAAACGAAGCAGGGGGTGTTAGTGGCCGAGGTCTTAGAGAACACACCGGCGGAAAAGGCCGGGCTGAAAGAAGGAGATGTGATAATTGAATTTGCTGGTCAGAAGTTTCAAGATGTGGATGAGTTCCGAAGATTGGTCGCCGACCGAAAACCCGGGGAGCAAGTTGAAATAAAATACATAAGAAAAAAAGAGATAAGAACTACTCAAGCCGTCCTCGCTGAATTTCCGGAGACGACCGCCGAAAGACCGGCCAGAGAAAAGGAGATGGGTATTAAGGTGAGAAATTTAACCCCGGATGAGAAACGACGGCTAAAGATAAAAAACGGTGTCCTAATTGAAGAGGTGCAAGAAGGGAGTCCAGCAGAAGAAGGTGGTCTGAGAGAGGGCGATGTTATCGTGGAGATTGGTGAGAAAGAAATTAAGGATGTTAATGATTTTACCAATGCAATAAAAGAAGAGATAAGAAAGGATAAAAAACGGATTCTCTTTAAGATAAAAAGAGAAGGGAGGACATACTTCATACCGGTCAAGCGACCTTAACGCGGGAGGTTTTTCTACACCGCGCCCGAACGAGGTCTAAACTTAATGAAACCTTTCCCAGAGAAGAATCTTCTTCTTTACCTTAAAGAGATAAGTAAATATCAAAACCTTACCCCGGAAGAGGAGAAAGAACTTTTGACTCGGGTAAAAGAAGGCGACACAGCGGCGCGGGAAAAGATTATTCTCGCTTACCAGAAACTGATTTTGAGTATCAGCAAAAATTATCTCCGAAGTGGTATTCCCCTTTTGGATTTGATCAATGAAGGGAATATTGCCCTGATGGAGGCAATCAGGGATTTTAACCCTCAGAAGCAAATGCGCTTTCCGGTCTTTGCCCGTCTTCGGATAAATTACCGCTTGATTAATGTCTTAGAAGAGAAGAAGATTATAAAAATACCGCCGATGAAGAAGATACTGATGAAAAAACTATTCTATCTCCTTCCGAAACTTGCCTATACCTTTAACCGAGAGCCAACGGTTGAAGAACTGGCCACCAGTTTAAATATTTCCCCGATGGAGGTGGAGGAACTTTTCCTTCTTTCCTCTGCTCCGGTTTTTTCTCTTAATCAAAAAGAGGCGAACTCCGGTCGGCTTTCGGAAATCCTAAGTAATTTTTCCTTTCCTTCGCCGGAAGAGATTCTTAAACAAAAAGAACTCCGGGAAGAGATTGAGCAGGCCCTTCAGACATTAAATCCCCGGGAAAGAGAAGTGATTGAAAAATACTTTGGGTTGATTGATGGTTCTCCTCAGACCTTACAAAAGATTGGCGAAGAATTAGGCGTCTCAAGAGAGTTTGTTCGGCAGATTAAGAAGCGTGCCCTAAAAAAGTTGCGCCATAAGATTAAAGATTCCCGTCTAAGGATTATCTTCGGATTTGAATGAGATATCGGAAAAAGAAGATTTATCACGAAGGCACATTTGGGTCGCTGGGAAGTAGCGACGGAGTAAAAGCGACATCAAATAAAAGGAAGCAAGAAGTTAGAAAAATAAGACCACAAAAATGATAAAGCCACAGATAACCACAGATGGCGACCAAATTAATCGGGGGTGGCAATTCATCTCTTTTCTCTTTTTCGTGGTATGCGCCTTGATGTTGCCGAATTCTCTCGCCGGGGCGAAACAGATAGCCGGCGAGGGTGGTATCTATTTTCTGACGGTCCGCGGGGCAATTGGTCCAGCGACGAGTGAATATATCCAGCGGGGGATAAAGATTTGCGAAGAGAAATCGGCCAGCGCTCTTATTCTAAAATTGGATACCCCCGGTGGTCTGGATGAGGCGATGCGTGAGATTGTGCAGGCCATATTATCTACCCGAGTTCCTTTTATCACATTTGTCTATCCCTCCGGCGCCCGGGCGGCCTCGGCTGGGACCTTTATTCTTATTGCCAGTCATCTCGCGGCAATGGCTGAGGGTACAACAACCGGTGCGGCCCACCCAGTTTCAATCGGTGCAAAAGAAATACCACAGGAGATGAAGGAAAAGATAGAAGAGGATGCCGCCGCTTTCCTTAAATCCTTGGCATTAAAACGAAAAAGGGATACCACCTTTGCCGTAGCCGCGGTGAAAAAGAGTATGGTCTTGACCGATAGAGAGGCCTTAGAAAGGAAGGTGATTGATTGTCGGGCAAATTCTTGCGAGGAGTTGTTAAAGAAGATTGACGGACGAAAAGTAGTGGTTGACAATCAGGAATTAGTCATTTCTACTCGGGGGAAGGCTTCTTATCCAATTGATATGAATGCCCGGGAGCGATTTCTCCAAGCATTGACAAATCCTAATCTTGCCTATATATTATTAATGATTGGTATGTATGGAATAATTTTTGAATTACAAAATCCTGGTTCACTCTTTCCGGGAGTGGTTGGTGCCCTTTCTTTAATTTTGGCCTTTTATTCCTTTCGTATCTTACCGGTAAATTATGCCGGATTGTTTCTAATCGGCCTATCTTTTCTCTTCTTTCTCTTGGAGATAAGGGTAGCATCTTACGGCCTCCTGAGCGCTGGTGGGATTATTTCCTTTATTTTAGGCTCATTACTTTTGTTTCCTAATTTCTCTCCCTTTTTCCCTTTTTCTATTTCGGTAATTATCATTGCAACGATAATAACCATTCTCTTTTTCCTTTTAATTATTAGTTTAGGAATTAAGGCGCATCTTAAAAAGCCAGTGAGTGGTAAGGAAGGGATGGTAAATTTAGTCGGCGAAGTCGTGGATTCTTTTTCCGCCCCGGTCGGCGAAGATATTTTACCATCCGGTCAGGTTTTTGTCCGGGGGGAATACTGGCCAGCCCTATCATTATCCGGACCGCTAAAAAAAGGGGATAAAGTGAGGGTGGTGGAAGTTCAAGGGATGGTCTTAAAGGTTAAGGCGCTAAAGGAAGAAGTGAAATCAAATAGAGGAGGGTTATGAAAAGTTAATGTTTGATGCCGGCCAAAATATTAGATGGTAAATTTGTTTCCGAAAAGATTCGCGAGGATTTAAGTAAAGAGGTAGCCTTTCTGAAAGAAAAAGGAGTTACTCCCTCCTTAAAAGTAATCCTAATTGGTAATTATCCACCTTCGGTTATTTATGTCAGAAACAAAGAGAAGGCGTGTGAGCAGGTTGGTATCTTAACTCAGACGGAAAGACTTCCGGCCGATACTCCGGAAGATAAGTTGCTTGATTTAATAAAGAGATGGAATGAAGATGAAACATCCGGTATCTTAGTGCAACTTCCCCTTCCTGAATCGATCAATAAAAGAAATATCTTCCTGACAATTGACCCGAAAAAGGATGTGGATGGCTGTACACCGACTAATCTTGGGCTTCTCTTAACGGGCGAGCCTTACTTCTTCCCTTGCACGCCAGCCGGGATTCTGGAACTTTTACGATTTTACCAAATAGAAACGAAAGGTAAGTATGTGGTAATTCTGGGGAGAGGAGATTTGGTGGGTAAGCCATTGGCAAATCTTCTTTTGCGGAAGGGGATTGATGCGACAGTTGTTGTCTGTCATACCGCGACCCGGGATGTTGCCAATTTTACCCGTGAGGCCGATATTATCGTCTTAGGAATGGGAAGGAAACATTTCTTAAAAGGAAATATGATTAAAGAAGGAGCGGTAATTGTTGACTGCGGGATTTCTAAGATTTGCGAAGGAGGGAAAGAGAAGATCATGGGTGATTGTGACTTTGAGAGTTGCCAAGAAAAGGCGAGTTATATAACACCGGCGGTCGGTGGGGTTGGTCCAATGACCGTAACGATGCTACTCAAAAATACCATAAAGGCGGCTAAAATACAAAAGGGAATATGAGCAAAGACCAAATAGTCAATGGCCAATATCAAAAATATCAGGCGATAATTGAAAAGGAATTGAGGAAAATCTTTCAAAACTTAAAAGGTTGTCCCGAAGAATTAAAGAGAAGTATGGAATATGCGGTATTTTCTGGGGGAAAAAGGTTACGACCGGTTCTTACCTTACTCACTTATACCGCCTGCGGTGGCAAATCAATAAGAGATTGCCTACCTTTTGCCTGTGGGATTGAATTTATCCATACCTTCTCTTTGATTCACGATGACCTGCCGGCTCTGGACAATGACGATTGGCGAAGGGGAAAACCTACGCTTCATAAGGTTTTTGGCGAAGGGATTGCTTTATTAGCGGGCGATTGTCTATTCGCTCTGGCTTTTGAGATATTCTTGAAGGCGGTGAAGATGTTTTGGGGGAGACACTTTCGTGAAGGAAATCCGGCACTCTTGGCAACAGAGGTAATTTTGCAATCAGTTGGGATTAAGGGGATGGTTGGTGGACAAGTTATGGATATCCAACCCACCAGTCGACGAAGTAAAAAATTATATATTCCGCTCATCAAAAAGAAAACTGCTTTTCTCATCCAAGCCTCAATACTAAGTGGGGCAATCCTTGCTCACTGTGATACCAAGCGGTTAAGACTCTTGAGGCAAGCCGGATTACTCGTTGGGATACTCTTTCAATTATCCGACGATATCATTGACCAAAACGGTAGCGTCAAGATTTATGGTCAAGAAAAAGTGATTGCCCTTAGAGACCGATACGCAAAAAAGGCCAAGCGCCTATTTGAAAAATTGGACAAAGGATTTGAGCCATTTTTGGCAATTATAAAATTTATTACGACGAGAAGTGAATAAGATTCTCAACAAGATAAATTCCCCGGCTGATTTACGAAAACTCTCCGGGCAAGAGATAGCTACTTTAGCAAGTGAGATAAGAGAAGAGATAATTAGGGTCGTTGCCCAAAATGGGGGACATTTGGCTCCCAATTTAGGTGTCGTGGAATTAACCCTGGCGCTCCATTATGTCTTTTCTACTCCGGAGGATAAGATTATCTGGGATGTTGGACATCAGTCTTATGCTCACAAGATAATCACCGGGCGGCGTGAGCAATTTTTTACCTTACGGCAATATGGCGGATTGTCCGGTTTTCCGAAACGAAGGGAGAGCGAATTTGATATCTTTGATAGCGGACATTCCGGTGATGCCATTTCCGTTGGTTTAGGAATTGTGGTCGCTCAGGACTACCAAAATCACCGACATCGGGTAATTGTCGTGATTGGCGACGGTTCGTTAGCCTCAGGAGTTGCCTTTGAGGGCTTAAATTATTGTGGTTCATTAAAAAAGGATATAATAATCGTTCTGAATGATAATGAGATGTCAATCGCCAAAAGCAATGGTGCCCTTTCTCTTTACCTGAATCGGATAATCACCGGACGGGTTTATAACCGATTAAAAACTGATGTGTGGAATTTATTAGGGCATCTACCCAAAGATCTCACCCGGCGAACCCGCGCGGTAGCGAAGAGATTAGAAGCAGGCTTAAAAAGCCTTTTAGTTCCTTCTTTAATCTTTGAAGAGTTAGGTTTTCGTTATTTTGGACCATTTGATGGTCATAACTTTAAAGAAATGGTTGATGTCTTTAATCGGATAAAAAACATCTCCGGCCCGATATTAGTTCATATCATAACTAAAAAAGGTAAAGGTTACCATTTTGCTGAAGAGAACCCGGAGGTTTTTCACGGCGTTGGGCCATTTGATATAAAAACCGGAGAGATTAAACAAACCCCGGGGTTTTCTTCAACCTTTGGCGAGACGCTCATCCGAATTGCCGAGAGGGATGAAAAGGTTGTGGTGATAACCCCGGGTATGTGTGTCGGTTCGGGCCTACAAAAATTCCGAAAGCACTTTCCCGACCGATTTTTTGACTGTGGCATTTGTGAACAGCACGCATTAGACTTTGCGAGCGGTCTTGCTCTTAGTGGCTTGAAACCGGTCGTGGCTATTTACTCAACTTTTTTGACGCGGGGCTACGACCAATTGGTTTATAATATTTGCCTCCAAAATTTACCGGTCCTCTTGGCCATTGACCGGGCTGGGATTGTTGGTGAAGATGGCGAGACTCATCAAGGAATATTTGATATTTCTTATCTCCGTCTTCTCCCGAATATTACAATTATGGCACCAAAGGATGAGGAAGAGTTGAAGAGAATGTTATTCTGGGCAGTAGAAAATCTCTCTTCCCCAATGGCCATAAGATACCCGAAGGGAGCCGTGATGGTGCCGAAAACAAATTCTTCCCCACCTCTTGCTTATGGAAAGGGGATAATGGAAAAGGAGGGTAAGGGTTTGTGCCTTATTGGCATTGGCTACGCAGTGAATATTGCCGAAAGAGTGGCCGAAGAACTCCAGAAAGAAGGAATTGTGCCCGGTGTCGTCAACGCCCGTTTTATCAAACCACTGGACGAGGAGCTCTTTTTAGCCATCGGCAAAAAATATAAAACCTTATTTATTTTGGAAGAGAATACCTTAGAAGGAGGATTTGGTTCTTCTCTCTTAGAGTTTTATGCCGAAAAAAGAATACCGGTAAGGATTAAGCGGTTTGGCCTTCCCTCCCAATTTATTGAGCATGGCGATAGAGAGACGATTCTTTTGAAATTTGGTTTAGGGGTAAAGGAATTGGCGAAAGAGATTAAATCAACTATAAAAGATGACCGGTATTAAAGAAAGAGAAATGATGAGACCTTGGGGGAGTTTACGGGCTCGTTGGGTTCAATTTCTCTTTTGGCTTTTCACTCTCTCCTACCTCTTCTTCGGTAGAGTTTGGGCCCAGGAACCATCTGATACCACTTCGCTAGATAGTCTCAGCCGCGTTAAGACATTCCCCTGGAATTTACTTGAGTTGGAAAAAGAAGTCCCAAGGATTGATTATAAACAAGGGTTAGTCTTTTTTGAGCGGTGGCGAGATTCTCTCTTTTTCGGTGTCATCAAGGTACTGCCGCTCTCTTCCTATTTAGCCCTTAAAATGCAAAAGGATTTTACTCAAGATTTAGGGAGAGAGATTGAACGGGCGCAAATCAAGAAGGAAAAGCAGGCAGGATTTTCTAAACTTATTCCGGAGATTGAGATTCCCAAAATTCCTCTCATTGGGGAGTCAAGGATTAATATTGCTGGTGAGAATCGGGTCACAATTGGTGGACGGCAAACAATTCTCACCGGTGGCACCCAGACTTCTTATGGGCAATCGCTTCTTCCGGAATTGAAGATGGAGCAGGCCCTCCGCTTAAATTTAGAGGGAACAATTAGCGACCGGACAAAAGTGCTTATTGACCACGATTCTCAAAGAGAATTGGAGGCCAAAAATCGGGTGAAGTTAGAATATACCGGAGGGGAAGATGATATTATAAAAAAGATAGAGATGGGGGAGACGCAACTGACTATTCCCGGCACCGCCTTTACCGGAGATATCCCGGTCCATAAAGGCCTTTTTGGCATTAGCGGTCAGGGAGAACTGGGGGGGCTGAAACTTAATTTTATTGCCTCTCGTGAACAATCCCAACCACAAATGAAAGAATTTAAGGGGAAAAACCTGGTGGCGGTTGATACCTTTTATGACAATGAGTTTGCCAAAGACCGGTTCTTTTTGTTGGATACCCAACCAGTGCAGGTGAAAGAGATTTACCTTTATTATGACGATAACCAACCATACGGTATTGGTAAAGAGAGTTGTCTGGCGACAATAAGACCTGAGGCACCCGAGGATACCTTACCTAACCCGAATTTTCCGGGCGACCGGAAGATTTCACGGTTCCTCCTTTTGGAGCCGAACAAGGATTATAAGATTCAGCAGTTCGTAGAAGGCGGAATATTTCTGGAGATGTTGCGGGATGTCCGAAGTGGCCGGCTTGGTGTCTTTTATATTACCACTACTGGGGAGAGTATTGGAGGAAAGCGGTTTCAAGGGGCGCTGGTTTTGAAACTCATTAAGGCATATCCTTTTGCTCCGGAAAGTAAGACCTGGCCAAATGCACTGAGGAATATCTATATCCTTCGGCAGGGAAAGGTAAAATTAGAAGAGATAAAAATCTTTCGTGATGACCCACAGGTTGATATGGAGGTAGAAACCGATGGACCAGAAAAGGGAAAGACTTTTCTCCAAATTACCGGACTTGACCCAGATGGTGATCGCCAGGTAGTCTATCCCCAATTCATATCAACTCTCGGCTATATCGTTTTCCCTTATTTTAAACCATTTGCTCATCCCGGTCTTTCCCTACGAGATACCATAATCTATTATCGCGACCAACTGATGCCTGGTGAGGGTAAAAGGTATTACATTGTTGTTCGGTATACAGCACTGGCTCAAACTATTTCCCTTGGTGTGGATATAGAAAAGAACGAAAAGGTTTATGTGAATGGTGAATTACAGGAGAGAGACAAAGACTATCGGGTTGATTATGATAAGGGTGAGATAATTTTTTTGAAGCCGCTCCCCCCGGATGCCGAGGTTAAAGTAACCTATGAATACCTGCCGCTCTTTATGGCTCAGGCGCGTTCGCTCTTAGGGGTAAGAGCTGAGCAGTCATTTTTAGAAGAAGGTAAAATTGGCTCCAGTATCTTCTATCGGAGTGAGGCAAGTCCTCAAACTAAACCTTCTTTGGGTTCTGAGCCATTCCAAAGAATGGTCTGGGAGGGGGACATCGCTTATCGTTATCGTAATCTTCAGTTGCCCAATATCATTGACCGCCTACCACTGGTCAGGGCAGAGTCTCCCTTAGAGGTCTCTCTCACCAGCGAGGTCGCCACTTCTTTACCCAACCCTAATACCTTTGGAGTTGTATATGTTGATGACTTTGAACAGACGATAATTTCGGAAAAAACCGATTTTGCGGCCGGTAACTGGCAGACGAGTTCCTGCCCAGTCGGTAGGGATACTTCAACTTTTGCCAAAAAGCGACTGATTTGGTTAAATCCACCACAACGAATAAGAAAGGATTCAATATTTGGTCCCCGGGTGCGAGAAGATAGAGAAGAGAAGGTTGATTATTTAAGGATAATATTTGAGCCCGATAATACCGCTTCTTGGGCCGGGATGATGACGGCATTGCGGGGTGGGGTAGATATTCGGAATTTAGAGAACCTGGAGGGAATCTTTCGCACCCGCCAAAAGGAAGGAAAAATCTGGATAACCCTGGCAACTTCGGTTGAAGAGGATGCCCCGCGCCGCAACGGGCAAGGGGAGATTGTTGGCTATAATAACTATTTTGATACTGAGGATAAGAACAATAATGGGCAATTAGATGTTAATTTGGGGGAAGATAGTGGTATTGATACCGTTTTGGGAAAAGACGGCACAGGTGTTGTCGGTGATGACGGGAATGATGATTATGACCCATATCGCAATCCCCAAGGAAGTGAAGGTAACCGGAGATTAGATTCCGAAGATGTGGATGGCAATGGTTTTTCTCCCCGTGGCGACAACAATTATTATGAGTATGAAATCTCTCTTTCCGATACGACCTATTTTACCAATTTAGTGAATAACTGGCGAATTTTTCGGATGCCACTTTCCCGATGGACCAAAAAGGTTGGGATTCCTTTAGACCAAGAGATAAGAGTTGTTCGTATTTGGTTTACTGGCTTTTTGCAGCCGGAGACAGTTGACTTCTATAGTTTAGAATTGACCGGGAGCAAATGGCGTGGGGTGAGAGTAGTCGGAGAGCGGCGGAGGGATGATTATGAGAGTCGTGGCGATACATTACGACCGGAATTAGGTCCGGATACATTGAAGGAAGAGATAGTGAAAATCTATCAGATAAGTATTGAAAATGATACATCTTATAACTCACCGTTTAAGGTAAAGAGAGATGCCTTTGGCCAAAGAGAGAAGGAGGCATCCCTTGCTTTGCTCTTTAAGAATCTCCGGGGTGGCCGGGTAGTAGTTATTCCCCAACTATTTTATGAGAAACAAGACTGGCGGGATTATAAAGCACTAAAGATTTATGTCCACCGAGACTTAAATACCAATCCAATCTTCTTTCTCCGAGTAGGCCGGGATAGCACTAATTATTATTACTATCGTTCGTTTATTGACCAAGGGAGAAAAATACCAGGAACCGATGGACTATGGTACGAGTTTGAAATCTCTCTTGACTCCTTCCAACGATTAAAAGTAGAAGGGAGAGAGAATGCCAATTATGGATATATAGGGAATCCAACATTTTCTGAGGTATGGTATATCGCCTTAGGTATTGAGAATCCGTCTCCAGATAAAATTTCCGGTAGTGTGTGGTTCAATGATCTAAGGCTGGTTTCTCCCTATCGGGAAATGGGGTTAGGCTATCAAGCCGGATTAAGATTTACCCTTTCTGATTTAGCCAGTTTTGGTGTCTCGCTTTCTTACCTTGACCCAAATTTTGTTCGCCTTTCCGAAGCCGGTGGGGTAAAGACTGGTAATTATACATTCAGCCGGGGTTATTCTTATAATGTTAATTTAGATAGATTTTTACCCGCCAGCTGGCAATTACACCTGCCTTTTAGATACACGCAGTCAGCCGCTTTTTCCACACCCAAATTCGCCCCCCTTAATCCGGATAAGCGGTTAAGACCCAGTAGCAAAGATACGATAGAGGTTAACGAGGTAAAGAAGGCTAAAGGTGCCGGCGGGTCAGAGTCCTGGGGGCTATCAATCAGTAAAGGGAAGTCATCAAATAAGATTTTAAATTATACCCTTGATGCCTTATCTTATTCCTGGTCAAGGCGGAAGGGTTATAATGGACAACTATTAGCTACTGACACCTCGTCCGCTGTTGGTTCGGGCGCAAACTATGCAGTATCTCCAAATCTTTATTTCGCAATCGGTGAGAATGAGATTTATTATTTCCCCCAAAATATCCAGATAGGAATAAATTATTCAAGGTCCAAGTCTTTAAGGAAGGTTCGGGCTTATGATTCTATTCCCTGGGCTCGGGCCGATAGCCTTAAAGACTCTACGAAGATGGCCACTCTTTCTTTCGGGACTAGTTATTCGCCAATTGAAAATCTCTCGTTTGATTACAGTGAAGGAAGCGGGCGCGACCTCTACGGTATCCGAGAAGACCATCAAAAATTGAGCCGATTCGGGGCAGAGACGGATAAAGACCGAAATTTTGGGGCTAATTATTCCTTTGAGTTAGGAGATATTATTCAACCCCGCTTAGAATACGACGGCAGTTATAGCGAAACAAGAATGAAAAAGGGAGATACGATTTCTAATAAACGTAATTTTAATAATATGGGTGAATACTCCATTGAAGGTGATTTAAATCTTCCGGAACTATTCTCTAAATTACACCGGGAAGATAAAGAAAAGAAAAAGGCGGTTTTTGGCTCACCCCAGTGGCTCTTAGAAAAGATTGCGGAATTAGGTAAGATTATTGAGCCAATTGATTTGTCCTATTCTGTTTCTCGGAGTAGTGAATTCCCAACCGCTAATTTCTCACCGCCGCTTTTTTACCAATTGGGGCTCATTGACCAATTCACACTTAAAGGTGAGACTATCCCACGCACCCCGACATCAAAAGAGACCGATAACCGATTTTCCGCCTCTTCCCATCTTAAATTGGGCAATATTGGTATATCTTATTCTTATGACTATTCCCAAGAAAGGAGTTTTACCGGCAAAATTGGGAACGCCACCTTTTCCCGGACTTGGCCATCTTTAAGTATAACAATCAGTCGGGTTGAACGGTTTTTTAGGAAGTTAGCATCGTCTTCCAATCTCACCACGGGTTTTCAAAAAACAACCGAACAAAGCGGGACGTTATTGCCCAATGGGAAACTTTCTGACCAGGGGAAAAGGATTGGGCAGAGCAACAGTTTCTCGCCCCTTATTTCCTGGCAAACTACCTGGCAGAAAAGAGTAAACACTAACTTTTCTCTAAACTACTCATTCCGGACCGATGAGATTTATCAAGTAAGTCGCACCGAAACCAAAGGGCGCGGTGGCGATTTTTCAATTAGTCACGCCCTCTCTTTTCCCCGGGGGGTTAAAATACCCTTCCTTCCCCGAATAAGATTGACCCATGAGTTAAGCCTCACCTGGAATGTTGGCTACTCCCGGAATGAAAGTTATGAGATAAGAGGGGGTAGTAGAATCCCAACCCAGTCTAATGAAAATATCTCCACGCGACTTTCCACCTCATACCGGATATCAACCACTATTGAATCGGGATTCAATGTCGGTTATAATTCTTGGCGTAACCTTCTGAGCCAAATTAGGTCGCAAAGTATTGAGTTAAACTTTTGGGTTCTATTCCGTTTTTAATGAATCAAAGAGAAAAGGCGGTTCTCATTTTTTTCATCTTAGCCATTTTGATTAGTTTGGTAATCAATTTCTGGCAGGAGTGGGGAAGTAGAGAAGAGATGAAGATTATGCTAATTGAGAATAAGGCGGGCCTTTCGGATACAACTAAAAAGGAAAAGAGTATTTCTAAAATTAATATTAATGAATGCACCGCCGAAGACCTTATGGTCCTTCCGGGTATTGGAGAGGTCCTGGCCAGGCGAATTGTGGAATACCGTAGAGAAAGGGGCGGCTTTCAATCAAAGGAGGAGATAATGAAGGTTAAAGGAATCGGCAAAAAGAAATACGAAGAGATAAGAGATAAAATAACTGTTAAATGATTTCCACTTACCGATTATCCAGAAACCGATTTCATTGGCGCATTTCCCATTGATAAAGCAGCGCCGATGGCGCCGACAAATTGGGGCAAATCCGGGATGAAAATCTCACCCAGAATTCTCTTTATCGCTCTTACCAAACCGAGGTTGAGTGCCCCACCGCCACAAAAGAGAACCGGTTTTTCAATTCCGATTTGACCGCCAATGCTCGTAACCCTTCGCACCAAGGCATCGCAGATACCAGCAACAATATCTTCTAATCTCTTACCTTCTTCAACCAAACTCAATATTTCGGTTTCCGCCATTACCACACAGAGGGAATCAATCGTTTCCGGACAACTGGAATCTAATGCCCGTTGGCTAAATTCATCAATGGTGAGTCCTAATGATTGGGCAATCTTTTCAACAAAGTTTCCCGTTCCAGCGGCACAGCGGTCATTCATCACAAACCGCTCCACCCGTCCATTTTTAATTTTAATTACCTTGCTGTCTTGGCCGCCAATATCAATAATTGTTCTCACCTCGGGATATAAGAATACGCTACCCCGGGCAAAGGCGGTAATTTCGGTAATTATTAAAGCGGCATCGGTTACCAGTTCCCTTCCGTAACCAGTGGCAACAATTTTCTCATAGCCAGCCAATTTTCGTTTTATCTCGGCGATTGCCTCCTTCGGCCGAAAAGACGTTTTTACAGCCAACTTATCTTTAATCACACCATTCTCAAAGAGGATACCCTTGGTATAACAGGCTCCCACATCAATGCCTAAAATTATTCCTAATTCCATCGTTATTTAGTTATTACTCAGAAGATAACGGTAAAGTTTCTTTTTTAATTTCTTGCCATATTAACCCGGCCTCTTTTGCTGCTGTGATGAATGCCTTTACATTCTCCTCTGGTGTTTTGATTGGCACCTCGCAACCAGTTGCAGCGATATAGCCTTTTGCGTTTTTCATTCCTTCTTTGACCATTTCTTGGGTCTTCTCAATTATTATTGAGGAATCGCCAAAGGTGAGAAGCGAGGTATCAAAATTTCCAATCAGGCGCATCTTTCCGCCTATTTTATCTCTGATTAGAGAAAGGTCAACCTGGTCAATACTTATCAGGTCGGCTTTTGTTTCGGGTAGTAAATCAATAATTGGGGTCGTATCGCCGCAGATATGGAGGATAACATCAAGGTCATAACGGTGGAGAAAGTCAATTAATTTCTTTTCATAAAACCAGGCAAACTCTTTATAAGTTTTGGGACTGATGACACTAGCTGAGGCTAGGGGGTCAACAATAATTGGTAAACCACCAGCGTCAATAATCTCATAAGAGAATTCAATTGCTGCCTGCAGGCAAATCTCCATTATCTCCTTAACTTGATGGGAATTTTTTATCGTCGCGATGAGAAATTTTTCCGGTTCCGCAAGCATCATTCCCGTGGTGAATGGTGCTGGGACATAGGCAAGAATTGGTATTCGGTCGCCGACCGCCTTGTAGGTATAATCAATTGCCTCAAGATAGAGTGGTAACCGCCCGTCCGATTTCGGATCCGGTATTTTGATACTAGTAATTGATGATTTATTTAAGACCGGGGTTTTTAGCACCGGCAGGTCATCATCTGGATAGATAAATTCTGAACCCAACGCCTCGGCAATAATCCCAACCTCGGAAAAGATGGAGATGGCATCGTGGCGATATTTTTCAATAGCAATAATTTGCGCCTCCGCCATTGCCTGCCCATCGGTATAGTATCTCTTCAATGGAATGCCCGACACCGTTGCCGCGTGCGATGTAATTAATGGCATCACATTGCACCGGTCGGATTGCTCATCAATAACCAAAAGACTAAATCTTTCGCGGGAAGTCAAGATTTCCATATGTCGCGCATCGTTTCAACAAAGGCAGCGATTCGGGTTTTTAATTGTTCAGTAATGCCTGTTGGCGCCGGGACATCAATGGCAAGGACCGGGACATTTTGCAGCGCCTTTTCAATTAATCTCGTTTCCATAGCACAGTGGGAACAGCCCAGGACATTGGTAATCAATACCCCAGTAATCTTTCCGGCATTAATATAATCCTGGATCCGCCGGATCCGTTCTTGGGTAGAACCGATTAGTGAGGCATTAAAAAATGAATGGGCTAAGGCGGAAAAAGGGTCGCCGTCTTCCTTAATCTTTACCAGTGCCTGTCGGATTAGGTATTCGGTGGCAACGACGCGGCATCCTAAATCCTCCACTAAATTAAGGAGAAATGGGTCAGCCGAAGGTGTAACCCAAGCAATCGGAATTGCGTCTTCTGACAACACCCCCAGTCCCTTTGCCACCCGGTCTTCAATTGTCTCTAAGACCATCTCCATAATATCCAGCCATTCGTCAAAATCGGCATAGCCATAAAGATTACCGAATTCAATCTCCATAAGTTCCAGTGCTGGAAATGGGGCAATGGGGGCGGTGGCCGATAACTCCTTTATCTTTTCTACCCGCTGCCGCAGGTGATTAACTTGCTTAATAGTTTTGCTTAATCGCGTCAGGTCATTGACGCCGGTAAGTTCGACCATTTTCTCCCAGATACGTTTATATTCTTGGACGAGATATTTTTCGAATCGCTTAGGATAAAAGAGACCTTCCTGCGTCATAACATATTCTTCTCCGACAAAATATTCTTTCCGTCCCCGACGGGAAGGGATTTCTACCCAGAATAGATGGTAGCCAATCTCTTCTAAGAGTTGCATAATGCAGGAGTAGTCATCACAAGAAGCACCGGTTGCGGCAATGAGTAGGTCGGGCCTTGGGAAATAAGCCTTCTTGTAAAAGGCCGATAATACTGCCTTGGAGAAACAGGCGGCCTCCGGGACCCCCAGTTCACTGGCCTTATCCAAGAGGACATTTGATTCGTTAAAGAAAGGTGCCCACCAAAGACACTCCGGATAAAAAGGGATACAGTCCGGAAATGACATTATGATTATAGGAATTGTTCCGAGGTCGCCCATTGTGGCGATTACCCTTTTTCCAATTTGTTTTGCCCGAAAAAGTCTCTCGGATTCATTAAAGAGAAATCCCCAGAGCCGAAGCGCGGCTAAGGAATTGTCAAATTTTAGGTGTTTCAATTCCCGAGCCCCATAGACCATAAAGGTGGCGGGCGGTGAAAGATATATTCCCCACTCAGGATTTTGATAGTAGAGAAATTTCTTGATTAACTCATCGGGAATCGCCCGAAACTGGCGACTCCACTCTGATAAGGTGATTTTTGCCGGTTTCCAATCGGTGGTCATATAAAGACCGAGTTTAACATTCTCCCAGTCCCCATTTTCATTCAGCGCCGAGCATCTCAGCAAAACTACCGATACGGAGTTTGGTCTGGGCTATGTTCTGAAATGAGAGGTCGCTTCTGATTCTTAAAACGGGAAGCCCAAATTTTCTTTCCATCCGACTTAATTCAAACTCATAATGATCGCAGTAGTCAAGCGTCCAGACGACAATCCCTGAGCAATTTAATCTCTTTAATTCCTCACTAATCCATTCATAGAAGTGTTGATTCGGTCGCTTAAAGGGACAAGGCGGTTGGTGATAATAAGCACTCTTAATGCCGTCTAAATTTTTTTCTTTGATTTCAATATTTAAGAACCGGGAGAGGCCACAGTTGAAATCGCCAACAATTGACAAATCCCTTTCCAGTAATTGGAGGATAAGATTTGCTTCATAAGGGATTGGACTACCCAAGAGATAGACCCTTGGCTTACCCGTATTAGACCCAGGAATTTTCTTATCCTGGTCATCATTTTTTCCTTCGTCTCCGGTAATCATTTTACCTTTATGATAATTGATGCATAATTGATGAAAAAATTGGGCGCTGAGTTTTTGGTCCAACGAAGTGAAAGTCGGGTGGGGGGTTATGGCACGGGCGGTGGGTGGTAAACTTAACATTTGGGAAACCGTGCGTAGGGATTGACGATAACCTTCCCATTTTTCAATCTCCTCAACCAATAGATTTTGGGTAAATCTCTTTCCGGAGAGGTTTTCCAATTGACCGCAAAGCCAGTCAATCTCTTCGTTAAAGATTTCGGGATTATCAGTTCGGGGGTTGTGAATTAGATAAACCGGAATTGGGGTCAAATCCATCACAACATCAAACAGCCGGCGGGCAAGGTCACAACCCGTGGAACCGACTAAGGCGACGAACTCCTTTTGGTTTTGCATTAGGTAACCGAGGTTTGCCTTTACCAGAGGGCAGGCATCAACCCTCACTAACTTTTCACCCTCAATTAATAAATTGCGGTCGCCGTGAAGCAGTCGGTAGGGTTGAAACCCGGTAGCGGATAATAACTCCACTGGGATATAAGAGCAGGTATAGCCAATTAACTTGGTGCCCCAATCCATTTTAACTCCAGGGTGCTAATTTTAGGGCGGAGACAAATATCTTTGGGAATTCAGGCTCTAAGGCCAGTTCCAGGTGTTCACATCTCTCTTTAATCCTTTCTACCTTAGAGAGTGCTTGATTATCGGTTAAGACCATAATCGCACCTTTCAACGGTAGGTCCTTTTCCCAACGGCAATTCTGGACGCCTTCCGGCAGGAGACCGACTCGGAATAAAGATTCGGGCTTAAGGTGAGAGCCGAATTCACCGGTGAGGATTACTTCTTTAATCTCATTCGGCCTAATTCCCATTTTCCTTAGCAGGATTTCCACCCCGGTATGGATAGCGCCGATGGCTAATTGCAGTTTCCGAATATCTTCCGGTAAGATTTTAATTCCGTTCAAATTGACCTCTTTAATCAGTCGCCCGTCTTCGCGCAGCCAGCCGAGGTTTAAGAGGATGGCTAAAAGGTCAATGAGACCCGAGGCACAAATACTAATGTGTGATTTTCGGCGCCCGAGAGTATGAAACTTGAAGCCGTTCCGATAGGTTAGGTTAACAATTACCCCGGGGGCAACAAAACTCCCGCAAGTTATACCAACTCCTTCCAGGGCCGGACCAGCCGCGGTGGAGGCAACAAGAATCTTTCTATCGGTAATCAGGGCGACCTCGCCGTTAGTTCCTAAGTCAATATAAAGACAACAAGACTGTGCCCTCCAATACTTCTGACTGGCCAGAAGACCAGCGGTTGTGTCACCACCGACAAAACCACCAATTACCGGAAAGATATAACGAGGAGGATTTTTTAAGAAGATTTGCCCTTTGATTTCACTCCGGAACGGATAAGAAGCTAATCCGAGCAGTGATTTATTGAGATAAAATGAAAGCATTACGGGATTGCCAACGATGGTCGTAAATAACGGCGCATTTACCCCTAATTCTTTTTTGAGGGTGGCAAGACCAGAGAAGAGGAGGTTTCTTAATAACTTATATTTACCTTTAAGGGCCGTATCAATCCGGGTTATTACATCACCACCGATGAGATTCTGAGGATTATAGATTTTTGCCGTTCTAATAACCTTTCTCTTTTTCAAATCAATAACTGCTCCTTTGAGGATTGTCGTCCCAATATCCAGAGCCAGACCAGACAAAGGAATAGTTGTCTTCAGCCTCGGGGTTTTGGGGATAATTACCTCCACATCCTCTTTGGTGAAATAACGGCAGGCAAGGCGATACCCCTTCTTTAAGGCATTTGCTGGGATAAGGAGTGATTCAATTTCATCCGGTGGTTTTATCTTGCCAATAATCTTCACCCGGCATAGTCCACATCTTCCCTGACCGCCGCACCCAGCGAGAAGAGGAATTTTCTTGGTCAAAAGAAAATCAAGCAGTCTTTTCCCTTTATTTCTTTTATGAATACCAGTGGTCTTAATTACGATTGAATTCATTGGCGGCGCGCACCATTGCCTTGATATTATCCGGATTAGTTGTCATCGGCACATCACAAGCGGTGGCAAGGATTAGAGAGGGGGCAAGTTGGTAATTGGTTAATACGCTCTTCACGGCACGGGCGATTTCCTTTGGGGTGCTGAAAAATATCGTTTGGGTAGAAATTCCTCCCATTCGCAAGGTATTGCTCTTCGGATAGAGGTCTTCAAGACTGAGGATGTCCGCACCAAGACTATCCAGGATTGGGATTATTGGCTTGGTCTCACCGCAGATATGCAAACCAACCAGAAGACCGGTTTCTTTAATCTTTTTTATTAAAATCCGCAGTGGCTCATAGGCAAAGAGAGAAAATAATTCAGGTGATATGATACTCACCGAAGCCAAGGGGTCACCAATGAAAATATTCGCCTCTTGGGAAAGTAGACGATTGAGGTAGTTTATCTGAAATTCCAAGGCATAATTGATAAGAGCTTTCGCTTCCTTCTCCTTTAGGATTGAGGTCTTTAGGAAGTTTTCAATACCCGCTAAAAAGCCGGCTAAGGAAAAAGGACCTTTGATGGAGACGAAAATTGGGCAATCAGTGCTTTGTTTAAGCAATACCGTTGCTTTAATAATCTCTTTGGTCCGGTCAATACCACTATTTGATTTTGGTCCGAGGAGTTTCGGAAAAGGTTCTAACTCAATCGGACAGCCGAGGGCCTGCGCTTCAACATAAGGGTCAGAAAAGACAAGAATCATATCATATTGATAAAGATTATAGCCATACCTCAAAACCTCGGCTAATCTTTCGCCACTGCTAGCAACTGAGGAAAACTCCTTATTGAGTAACCAGGCACAGTGGTCAGCACCAACAATCGGGAAGACCGCTATTTTTCTCTGACCTTTGATAACTTCTCTTATTCTATCCACCCAGTACTAAATTTCCGAAAAGACACTCTAAAGACGCGCTCTTTACCCTTCTACTGAATTTACCTCAAGAAAACAGGACTTACCCGCCGCTTTACTTAGTGTTGGAGAACTAATGGTATCCGGTCAATTTCTCAACGAGTTTTACCGCCTGGGCGGCGTCTTCACCGTAACCATCAGCGCCAATCATCCGAGCGAAGTCTTCGTTTACCGGTGCCCCGCCAACAATTACCTTTAGTGGCGGGCTTAGATTTCTCTCTTTAAGTGCCCTAATCACATCCCCCATTTTTCCCATCGTGGTCGTCATCAGAGAAGAGAGGGCAAGGATTTGTGGTTTTTCTTCAATAACCGCATTGATAAATGTCTCCGTTGGGACATCGCGCCCCAGGTCAATAACCTGATGACCGCTTACCTCCAGCATCACTTTCACAATATTCTTCCCGATGTCATGGATATCACCCGCCACGACGCCGATGACCACCTTGCTTTTCGTTTCTTGGGTTTTAGTTTTAAGTAAGGGGCGGATAATCTCAAAGCCGGCATAGAAGGCCTCAGCGGCAATCAGCACCTCTGGAACAAAATATTCCTTCCGGTTAAAGAGTTCCCCAACTTCTTTCATTCCAGCAATTAACCCATTTTTTAGGATTTCTTCGGGCGGGCATTTTGCCGCCAGGCTTTTGATAATCAGTTCTCTCGTCTCATCAGCATTTAGAGCGAGAATCGCCCTCTTTATCTCGGTGAATTCCTTTGGCACCTATTTCCCCAGTTCTAATTACTTCTGCCCAAGGAAAAAGCCGCGCCCAACTTTATGTTCATGGGCAGCCTTACGCCATATCGTAACGAGATTTTCGGCAAAGCGATAAAGGTCGGGTCCGAAGTTCTTCTCAATCGTTGGTCTCAATTCAACGGTTACCTTTTGGTAATATTCATCAAAGCATTTGGCAAACTCTTCGGTTTGGTCTAATGCCTCGAGCACCTTGAAGCCATTTTTTCGTAAAAGTTCCTGATAACCTTCAAAGGTCTCCATATAAGGGAAGGCCATCGAATCGTAGAGCGGGTCAAGTTCCTCAGGGGTAATCTCACCGGTAATTATCCAATCGGTGAAGCCAATCTTGCCCCCCGGTTTTAAGACCCGGTAGGCCTCTTGCAGGAGTCGGTTTTTGTCGGTGATATAACACCAGGCCTCCTGTCCCCAGACAACATCAAATGTCTCCGCCTTAAAGGGCAGGTCCAGGGCATTGGCTTCGTAGTACTCAATGAGGCGGTCAAGTTTAGCCGCAGTGGTTCTCTCTCTGGCCTTTTGGAGCATAGTCTTGGTGGCATCAACTCCTTTGACGAAGACGCCGTATTTAGCGGCAATGTGACGAGCCGGAGCACCGAGGGCACTGCAGATATCAAGAACAACTTGACCGGGTTTTAGGTCAAGTTTTTTGGCAAGAAAATCAGTGGCTTCGGGTCCGCCCGAGTGTATCTGCTCACCCATTACTGCTTCCCAGAGCAGTCCGCCAGGACCATCATACACATCCTGGACATCCTTTATTGTGTAGTCTTTTTTGTATCGCATAGTTCCCTCCTTTAAAGATTATAGTGATACAAAGAACGATTACAACGATAATTTTTATCACGACCATCGGTTTTATTATCGCCGTAATCATCTATTTTTATAATTTGCCTTTGATTTTTTAGGGGGTTATTTAAAGGTGAGGAAAAATTAGCCCAAGATTTACCACAAGGCGACCGCCTCGCCTGAATAAATTTCATAAGATGTCTCTCCTCTCTTGAAGTAAAAAATGATGACGGCGATGGGAAAGAGTAATTACGGTAAGGATTTTTGTTGACCTCATCATTTAATAATTATACCCTATTTATAATAATCGTCAAGTTATCAAATGGACCTATCGCGGTTGATTATTTCTGGTCAAGCGGTGGAGCCGGCGGTTCTTTTAAGTATTCGTAGTATCGGCGAAAAATTGTCTCGTCCTCTAAGATGGCGACCCGGCTGATTATTATCTTTCTTCCCTCCGGGAATAATTTTAAGCCATAAGATTGATGCCCCGGTTCCCTGACCAACCACTCGTATTCATAGCCGACCTTGGTTGCGCTATATCCCTTACCTAATTCTTTCCGGATGAATAAGGCAAGGTCATTTGCTAAAAGTTCCAGTGCCTTTTGGCAATTGACCCCTTCTTTTAGGGGACAAATTATTACCTCACCGCCCCAATCTCGCAGGTCAGCAATCTGCACCTTGGATAAATCAAAGAAGTCAGACAAATTTGGCAATGCAGACGAAGGACCAAGAAACATAATTAAATTATCCGACCTTAACCCTCTTCCTTATGGCACAAACTTTATCCGCGACCCGAAATAAAGTGGTTTAGGTTGCTTCGGTTTTACCCGTCTCGGGCGCTTCCTCCGACTTTACTTCCTCCTTTACCTTTTCAGTTTTTATCTCTTCTTCCTCTTCTTCTTTGACCTCAAGGAGGTTCCGGTCGTCTTTCTTTTTAACCAGAACGGTATAGATTAGCGTCTGACCGCTAAACCAAATTGCCCAGCCATAAGATAAAACGAAAAGGAGTAAGCAGTAGAAGACAATGGCTAAGACAACCGCGGCGATACCAATCGTCACATTAGGCGGGGTAAAGAAAAATCCGGGGGTGGCGAGGTAACCAATTCCGAAGAGGTTCAAGATACCCTGGTGTAGAATTTTAAGGAATGGCGGGAGAAAATTAACCGGTGCCAATTGGATGAAGTATGAGGCATTGGTCAGTATATCTTCCATCTTACCGCGCACGACTAAATTCAGAACCGAGATGCCGAGGCGCGTGGCGAGGATGGTGAAGGCGCCAAGGACTATCATACCAATGCCACTTAAAACCTTAAGGAGGCAGGAGTAGACAACCATTCGCCACGGCTGTTCATTGGTAATTGAGAAGACCTCAAACAAGGTATCAAAGATATCGTTCTTCGTTATCCCGACAATCGCCGGCGCTAAAATTAGCGTGAAGAGAAAGATGATGCCCAGATAGACGATAAATAGGCTGGCGGCGAAGGCCGGAATTGAGAGCAGTGCCAAGATTAACTCGCCGACATAGGGAATCTTGGTGAGCAGTCCTAAGATTAGTCCCGAGACAATAATAACGATGATAAAAAGGAGAATCAAGAGCGGCGAGAAAACATAAGAGCGGAAGTTTTTGAAGGCGTATTTATAACTCTCCTTGATTTCAAAGAACTCTTCGCCGCGCAACTGTTCATAAGCGACCTTACTGACCGCTGTGCCCGAAGTAAGGACGGCAATCAAAAAGAGAAAGATACCCACCGCCCATAAAATGTAAGAGTAAACCGGAAAGCCATATGGTAGCCCAGGACATAATCGGTAATCACGCCAAATCTCGGTAAAAGAAAAACCAGCGGATAGATAAGCCAGATAACCAAACAGGGTGTAGAGGATACCGCCAATCAAAAGTCCTAAGAACATTATCCACATCTTCTTGGCGGAAAAACCAATCCGGCAGGCGGTAAAAACATCTTTATAGTTGAAGTGGAGTTTTCTCATTACTCCTCCTTTTTCATTTCACAACTTTAAAAAGAAACGGGTAATAAAATATAAAATGAGTGCCAAAAGGGCTAAGGTCAAAAGAAATAAGAAGCGAAGGGGTAAAAAGTAGCGCCGTTCCTTGAATAACCTTCGCTTAAATTCAACCATTGGTAATAATAATTGATAAAATCAACTTTGTCAATAGGTTTTTTCATTTAGCTGTAATAAGATTTTAGATAAGATAAAAGCCGTATGGGGTGCCAATTGGAAATCGGTTAAAATGAAGATTAAAAGTAAAAGGTTCTTTACTCAAATTAAGGAGATAGCAAGTTATGGCGGTATTTATCTTAAAATCTTATCTTGCCATCAAAAAGGAGACCTTAATAAGAATTTGCCCGACAGACCATTTTAGAATCTTCTAAAACCGTTCAGGAAGATATTGACCACGACCCCGGTTTGAGCCAGCCCTTCTTAGACAAAAACCCACTACTCGCCGCCTCCCCCAGATTAGGCACGGATTGTGGATGGAGAATTAGGTAGCGTCCCGAATAAGAAAGAGAATAGGATTGAGAATAGCATTTAGAATAGCACCATCCATAGCATTCAGGATAGCACCCAGAATAGCATTCGGGATAGCACCAAGAATAGAATTGGGAATAGGAGAGAGGATAGAACCCAGAATAGGATTCCCAATAGGAGAGAAGATAGCACCAAGAATAGGATTGAGAATAGCACCCTTAATAGCATTTTCAATAGCACTCCCAATACCACCCCCTATACCACCCCCTATCTTACCCGAAAAATCCTATAAGTATTGTTAAATCAAAGACTTAGAAGAAAAATCTGGGGTCTAAAAATATTACTGTCAGTAATATTTTCCCAATTGACTTGGGCTATAATTGGCTTATGGCCAGCAAGTTAGTTGGCGAACTCCTCCGAAAGTATCGGAAGGAGGCAGGTCTGACCCAGACAGATGTGGCGAAAGTGGTCAAATGGAGAGGGTTGGCAACTTTTTCATCTCAATCTCAATAAGACTTCTCCTGCCTTCCCTTCAAATTTTGGGTTCTGGTTTCGGTTATACAACCTCCTTGCCCAATAACTGACATTATCTTTCACATAACCCTTTAACTCCTCAAATGTAATCTCTTTATTTTCATCCTTATCCGCTTCACCCCTTAACCCTTTTAAGAAGTAATAAGTAAAAAGACTGTGTTTCTTTTCTGGATACCAGGATGCGACTTCATCACTTTCCGCGGAAGTCATTATCATACCCTTATCTTTAATCCCTTCCACCTTTTCAACTTTAATCCCGGTTAAAGGCGAGGCATATTTGATAATTAGTCCTTTATCATAGGCGCCAGAAAAACAGGCATCAATTACCACAGTTATCCTTTTTGCCGGAATTTGGGCAAGATTTTCAAAGAATAAATCCAAAGGATAACCTTGCAATTCAATATAGGATGGGTCGGCATCCGAAGGCACAAAATAAGCTTTCTTCTCCTTTAGGTCGGGTGCGCCGTGTCCGGTATAATAGACAAACACCTCGGATTCATCCTTCTTAACATAATTATACAATTGTCCTTTCGGATTGCCTTTTATCCCAAAGACCCTTTCCCAATCTGCCTTAGTTGGATTTCGCAAAAATATGATGTTCGCCTCTTGATAGCCGAACATATTGATAAGGTATTCCTTAATAATTCGGGCATCCTGCAAGGCATATTCAACCTTAGGAACATCCGGCTTACTATATTCACAACACCCAATGATTACCGCAATTCCGTTTTTATTTTCCATCCTGGTGACCGGAATATTCAAATCAACATCCGCGGTTAATTCTGGTAGCGGTTTAATCTCTACACTCTCTTTGGCTACTGGTTTTTTAGAAACTACAATCTCTGATGGCGAGACCATCGGCTTATTGAGCGGAAAGAGTATGGTATCAATTCTTGTGAAGATTCCCTTACTTTCGGTTGTTTTCAATCTTATCGCGAACCTCTCTCTTTCAAATCTTTTGGAGACATAGATTGGAAAAGTGACTTTCTTCCAATCACCGGGCGGGATATTGCCGACGGAAAAGGTTGTTTCCTTTCCTAAAAACATAATATTCTCTTCGGTTATGGGTAGGACCTCAACCTTTGTCCCTTCCGAAATCCCTCTTCCTAAATTTTGCAGGATTGCGGTTATTTCCACGGTTTCGCCTAATTCTATCTTACCATTAGAATTACCCATACTCTCGCCCTGTTCATCATCGTCAACCCCGGTCTGGGCTACTTTAACCTCCGGTGGTTCTAATCGCTTGGTTGAGAAGACCAAGACCTTTGGGTCAGCATCCGCACCAAAATAAGGCTCCTTAACATCAATCCGTAATTTTACCTCCTGGGTTTTAACTTGCTTTCCCGCTGAAATTGGTATTTTAATCGTCTTTGTCTCCTGAATATTTATCTTCTCAACTTCTAAACTTCCCAACTTCAAATCCTCATAATTTTCCAAGGGTGATACGAGAACTTTCAGATTATAACCATTCCCTTTTCCCTTATTCTTTACGGTTAGGTTAATTTCTCCCCTTTCCTTTGCATCAAGGACACCGTCGTTATTCTCGTCTTTTAGGGTTAAACTTATGATTTCCAGATAAGGTGGCAACCTTTCCGGTCTTTCCGCAACGACTTCTGGCTCTCTTTTTATCGGCGGTCTTTCAACCGGTGGTTTTTCTGGTTTTTTTAATGGTATATTATAAGAGATTGTAAGGGTTGGATTATAGAAGTCTTTCAGTTTTGTGGCAAAAATGTTTTCCGCTCCGATACGGAAAGAACCGATATTAAATTTTAATCCGAGAAGAAATAACGGAAAAGAGATTCCCGATACCGGAGTAGAGCCTACTCTTTTGAATTCCGGGACGATGCCATAACCAGCACCAAATTCAAAGACCGAGATATGGCACTTAAATAGCCCGCCAAAATTATAAAATGACACCTTTCTGGCTTCTGAATTAACTCTTGTATAAGAGCCAAAGAGATTAAATCCATAACCAAAAATTTTTTCAGTCGTCGTCCACTCAAGGAATAGATTACCCGAAGTACCACTCCAATCAGACCAAAAAGAATATCCAACCCCGCCACCAAAACCAATTTTTGGTTCAGCCGACAAGAGAAATGGAATTAAAATTAAGAAAAAAAGCATATTATGGCCAATACCAGACATCGTTTTTATTATAACTACGATCATAT